>NZ_JBHJZH010000004.1:0-303373 GCF_042270935.1 Pseudarthrobacter sp. NPDC055928 | reverse complement strand
TGGGCCGGGGCGTCGCTGATTGCCTGGCCGGCGTCTCCGAGGGTGGAGCCGACGGTGTCGCCGGCGTGGCCCAGGGCGTTGCCGGTGTGCCCGGCGCGGGTGTGGAGGGTGGTGGTGGCGTCGTCCGCGGCTCCCATGATTTTCTCCTTCACTCCGAACACGGCATCTTTTACCTTGTCGGTTTGGCGGTGGACGATGTTGGACGGGGTGACTTTGTCGGCCACGGCGTCCACGTTGGTGCCGAGCCGGGCTCGGGTTGCTTCTATGTCTGAACGGATTGCGTCCGGGTTATCGCTCATCGTTGTACCTCACCGGGTTTCAGGGTTGGGGGGATTTCTGAGAGTGTTTCGCCGGTCTGGGGCAGGCCCTTGACGGCTTTGAGGTTCTTGCGGCCGATGGAGGCCAGGACCGCGGCGATGATGGCCCAGATCACGGCGATGACGACGGCGGACCAGCCCAGTCCCATCAGCTCGCCCAGGGCGTACCAGAGGGCGATGGAGAGGAAGAGCAGGACGAAGTGCCCGGCAACGCCGGCGCCGGCGAGCATGCCGCCGCCCTTGCCGGCCTTGGACGCGGACTCCTTCAGTTCGGCCTTGGCCAGCTCCACTTCCTGGCGCATCAGCGTGGACAAATCCCGGGTCACCTCACCAAGCAGGTCACCCAGGGACGTGTTATCCGCCTTCGCATGCGCCGCTGACGCAGGAGTCTCCGGCATCTGGCTGCTCATCACGGCCTGCCAGTCTGGCCGTCCGTGGAACGGTCCTTGGTGCGGGGGTCGTTGCCCATGGGGTCATCGGCAAGGTCCCGATCCCGGAGAGGATCGTCGGCGAGCTGGTTGCCTGACCACGGCTCTTCCACGAGTTGCGGGCTGTCCAGCGGGCTGGCCGTTGTGGAGGCACCGGGATAGCTGTGGCCGGCCGGGCTGTATTGTCCGGCTGTACCGGGAGCCCCGCCGTCGAGCCCTGCCGTTGTGGTGGCCGGTCCGGGAACCTGGACCGGTGGCGGCGGAACTGCACTGCCGGACGGGGTGTAGCCACCCGGGCCGCCGCTGTAGCTGTCGGCGCCGTACTGGCTGCCGTAGGGGCTGGGTGAGCCGTTTGCCCCCGAGCTGTATTCACCGGTGCCGTAGCCGCCGGTGCTGCGTGCCGGCGTCGTGCCTGACTCCGGTGCGCCAGCACTCAGGCTGCGCGTGAGCCTGCCTGCGAGGACTCCGGCGCCTGCTGCAAGAAGCAGGAAAGTGCCGGGACGCTGCCGGGCGAAGGATTTGACTTCGTTCAGGAGTGATCCCGGATCCCTGCCGTCCAGCCATGACGCAACGGACGTGGAGCGTTCAGCAACCTGGCGGACCAGATCGCTGGCTACTCCCGGCTGGTCTGAGGCCCGCGCCATGGCATGCAGTTCATCCGAGATGGAACGGAGTCCATCGGCGACTTTCTGCTGCTGGGTCCCGGCCTGCTGGGTGAGGTCGGAGCGGGCCTGGTAGAGGAGGTCCTTGGCGTTGGATTTGACCTCGGAGGCCACGTTGGCGGCCTCAGCCTTTGCCGTCTCAGCCACGTTCTGCGCAGAGTCTTTCGCGGTGCGGGCGACGTCACTCGCCTCGTCCTTCACAGCATCCTTGCGGGACGTTCCGGCGGCATCGCCAGAGGCGGGATAGGCGTTGCCCGTTGGGGGAGTGGGCTGCGCAGCGGATGGGAAGGTGGTGGCGCTCCGCTCTCCAGTGCTCATTGGATTGGCCGGGGGGACGGTGTTGGTTGTGTCCTCGGGCCATTGGTTCTCTGTCATCTTTGCTCTCTCTTTCCAAGAAGGCCGGTTGTTGATCAAGAACCAGCGATACTGGCCGTAAAATAGTAAGCATGATTACTAACATAAGGTAAGTACCCTTGGTAATTAAGTTTTATGCATGTTCCGGCAACCCTGTCTGACGAGGTATCCGCCGGGGCTGAGGTAACTACGTAGGAAGAGGTGGGTGGCGGTGGAACCATGGGTTTGGGTGGTCATTGCAATCGTTGTGGTGGTGCTTGTTGTGCTAGTTCTGGTCACGGGGCAGCGCCGTAAGGCAATCCAGCAAAAACGGGACGAATCGCACCGTGAAAAGGCGGCAGAGATCCGTCGCAAGGCCGAGGACATTGAACTGGACGCCCGCGAAAACGAGGCCCGGGCTACGCGTGCCAGGGCCGACGCCGAGCAGGCCCAGGTGGAAGCGGCAAGGCTGCGCCAGGAAGCGGAGAAGCGGGCCGCTGACGCACAATCCCTCCGGAATGACGTGGCAGATCACACGCGCAAGGCCGACGCCGTCGACCCTGACGTTGATACGCGCATGGCCGGTGAGGCACCAAGGAATGACGCCCGCGCTGCCGATTCTCGCCCCGCCGACGCGCGCGCTGATGATGCGCGCATGGCGGCTCCCCGCACCGGCGACGCCCGGACCGACGTGGCTGGCGCCGACGCGGCCCGTAGGGAGGAAATCCGCAGGGACGAGGCGAACGCAGACCGCGAAAATCCGCGTTCGGGGATCTAGCTCCGGGTAGCTAGTCCCGTGGCTTCAGTGCGGGGGAGGGAGCAACTCCCTCCCCCGTTGCCATGCCGTCCAGCACTTGCGCGATCGCGTCGACGGAAGAGGTCTTGGGCTCCCAATCGAGCAGCCGGCGCGCCCGTCCGGTGTCCATGACCGGGGCGCCGGAGGCCATATCAATCCATCCTGCGTCCGTGGGCTGGATTCGAAGCTTCCAGGTCAGCGCGGCCACGCCATGGAGCAGGGACATGGGGATGGGCAGGATCCTGCGCGCGTGCACCAGCCTGGCCAATTCCTGCGGCGTGACGACGGGTTCGGCGGCGATGTTGAAGGCCCCGGACTCGCGTCGGTCCAGCACGCGCCAATACGCCTCAGCGACGTCGTCTGCATGGACGGCCTGGAAGATCAGGTCGTCCGGGGCCGGCAGGATGGGGACCTTCAACCGCCGCGGGAGCAGCCGCGGAATCAGCGGACCCAGGAAATAGCCACCGATCTGGCTGCCGGCGTTCCGCTGGAAAGTGAGGCCGGGCCGAAGCCGGGCCACCTTGATCCCGGGATGTACGGCCTCAAACTGATCAAGCAGGCGCTCCTGTTCGGCCTTATGCCTGCTGTAGTGCGAACCTGGTATCCCGGTGGCAGGCCACGACTCGTCCGTCCTGCGGTCTTTGGGGGCCTTGCTGTACGCGCCCACCGATGAGGCACATACGATCTGCCCCACACCTGCCTGTCCGGCGGCCTCCAGGACATGGGCCGTCCCGGTGACGTTTGTCCGGTGCAACTGCTCCAAGTCCCGGTTTGGCTGGATTTGCCAGGCCAGGTGAACCACCGCATCCACACCTGCCAATGCTGTGCGAAGCAGCGGAAGGTCGGCATCCACGCCGATGTCGAGAGTGTGCCACTCCACGCCCCTGTAGGGTGCCCGGGCGGTGTTGGGAAGCCTGCGGCTGATGCCGACGAGTTCCAGTGTTCCGGGCTTTGTTTCCAGTTGGCCTTGGAGATTCCGCAGGAGCGCGGTCCCCACATTGCCGCTGGCTCCGGTGACGGCAATTCGCATCGAGAGTTCTCCCTTCGTGTGGATGGCTGGCTCGGCCTGCACATCGAGCCTATATCCGGAAGCATTGTTTAATAAGCAGCCTTATGATTTCCTACTTCTAAGTCTTGCCGCAGGCTTTCGGACCCAGACCGAGGGAACCCACGACAATGCCCGATTTTCTCAACGCAGTTGCCTTGGAACAACCCGTTTCTCCGCCGCCACCAGTGCAGCGAAGCCCGCAAGGGGCAACATCGAAGGGCGGACAACTCCGTGAGACCTTCGAAAACGACCTCGTCGTGAAGTACCTGGACCTCGCGGAGGCGCTGGCCGCCCGCTTCGATGCCAGGGGCCGGGAGCGTGCCGACCTGAACCAGGTGGCGTACCTAGGCCTGGTCAAAGCAGCGAGGGGTTTCGACCAGGCCAAGGGCGACAGCTTCCCGGCGTACGCTGCCCCCACCATCAGCGGCGAGCTGAAACGGTACCTCCGCGACCGCAGCTGGGTGGTTCGGCCGCCACGCCACATCCAGGACCTCCGGACGCGCCTATACCGCGTGGAGCCCGACCTCGCCCAGTCGCTCGGCCGGACACCCAGCATCCCCGAACTCGCGGAGGAGCTCGGGGCGGAACCCAGCGACGTACTGGAAGCGATCTGTGCCTCGTCCAGCATGCACCCGGACTCGCTCGACGCCGTCAACCCGCACAACGATTCACAGCCGATCGCTGAAATCCTGGCTACTTCGGACGCGCCGCTTGAGCGTCTCGAGGAGCTGGCCTGCCTGCGGGAGGCCATGGCCGATCTTGATGCTGCGGACCGCGAATTGCTGTACCGGCGGTACTTCTGCGAAGAGACCCAGGTGCAACTGGGGGAGCGGCTTGGGATGTCCCAGATGCAGGTGTCCCGTCGGCTTGCCCGTGTCCTGGTGGCGCTGCAGAGAAGGTTGCAGGAGAGCAGCTATGTGGATTCGAGCCTTTCCGCCGCTGCCAGCACGTCACCGGCGGAGACAGCGAGGAGGGCGGGATCCGGACGGTCAGCGAAAGGGTCTCCACGCCGCAGTTCCGCGCGTGTCAAAACCACGTGAGGCCCCGAAGGCGGCCCCCACCGTTCTGGTCCTACCGGCCCGAAAAGCACAATCGAGGGCCGTGCGTAGGCGGATGCCAGGTGGGCAGCGCCGGTGTCGGCCGAAATCACCAGCCGCGCGCCGGCCACGCAGGCGGCAAAAGCCGGCAGGTCAAGGCCGCCTGCCACAACAGCTGTTTCGGGAAGCCCCGCCAGCCGGCAGACCTCAAGTGCCCGGTCCCGCTCTGGCGCACTGCCGGTTAGCACCACCTGATGGCCGCCTGCTGATAAATGCCTGGCCACCTGGGCGAACCGGTCCGCCGGCCAAAGCCTGCTTGCGAAGGCGGCTCCCACGTGGATCACCGTGG
This sequence comes from Pseudarthrobacter sp. NPDC055928, assembly GCF_042270935.1. NCBI lineage: Bacteria > Bacillati > Actinomycetota > Actinomycetes > Micrococcales > Micrococcaceae > Pseudarthrobacter > Pseudarthrobacter sp. NPDC055928. The sequence continues at coordinate 298,403 of NZ_JBHJZH010000004.1, read as the reverse complement.
CACCTGGAAAGCTGGTCGGCACAGGCGGCGGAAGCAGTCCGCATTCCAGGGGGTTGGCGGCGATTCCATGCCATTGCAGCAGGCGCGTCCAGCGCTCCCGCTCATGCATGTCCTCGATCCATTCGGGTCCGTCGTCGTAGCGTCCCCTGTGCTGCAGGACCGTCCGGGCGCCGAGGGCGTGCACCACTTCGCTGCTCTGCGGACCGTTGCCATGAAGGTTCACGGCGACGTCCACATCGCCGGCTTTGAAGGGAAGGGGGGCCTCCAAGCTAGCCATCGGGAGAAGCTCGAATCCGCCCACCAGCCCGACGGCGCCGGCGAGCCACTCCGGGGCCGCGTACAGCAGGCGATGCTCCGGGAAAGCCTTACGCAAGGCATGCAGGGCGGGCACGGCCACGAGGAGATCACCCAGGGCGAGTGCGCGCAGCACCAGCAGCTGCGGCCGGCCGCCAGGTGCCGCCGTCGGAATGGCCATTGCTCCACCTCCCCTGCAGCACCCGCGGCGCTGCCGTGTCACAGGAGTCTAGCCCCGCGGAAAGGACGTTGGCCCTTGAGATTGGTTTTGGCTGTTTAGGAGCTTGGGCCGGGGGGAACTAGGTGGGTATGGGAAGCTCCAAAACTCCGCAGATCCGGGCTGTCCTCTTCGACAGGGACGGCACGCTGGTGGTCGATGTGCCCTACAACGGCGAGCCGGCCCTGGTCCGGCCGATGCCGGATGCCAAGGCCGTCCTCGATTCCGTCCGCCGGAAGGGCTTGTCCACGGGGGTGGTCAGCAACCAGTCCGGCCTGGGCCGGGGGCTGCTGGTACAGGCGCAGGTGGATCAGGTCAACGCCAGGGTGGAGCAGCTCCTGGGGCCTTTCGACGTCTGGGAGATCTGCCCACATATGGACGGTGACGGTTGCGGCTGCCGCAAGCCAGCTCCCGGAATGGTGTACAGCGCTTGCCGGAAACTGGGCCTGGAAACGTCCGAGGTAGCGCTGATCGGGGACATCGGCGCAGACGTCGAGGCTGCCGAAGCCGCCGGTGCCGTGGGTGTGCTGGTTCCCACTCCGCTGACCCGCCCGGAAGAAGTATCCCGCGCACGGCTGGTGGCGCCGGACTTGGCCGGAGCAGTCCGCCTGCTGCTGGAGCTGGCCTGATGGCACGGGTCCTGGTGGCACGCCTGGACAGTGCCGGTGACGTCCTGCTCGCGGGGCCGGCTGTGCGCGCCGTGGCCCACGGCCCGCAGCGAGGGAGCTGGCAGCCTGGCGGGGGACAGCCCAATGACGTGGTGATGCTGTGCGGACGCCAGGGTGAAGCGGCAGCGTCCCTGTTGCCCGGGGTCACTGAGATCTACACGTGGGACAGCCCCTGGATCATGAATCCGGCTCCCGCCATGACGGGGCCGCATGCTGAACGCCTGATCAACTACGTCAAGGATTCCAGGATCAGCCACGCCGTGATCCTGACGTCTTTCCACCAGTCTCCGCTGCCGCTGGCCCTGTTGCTGCGGCTGGGCGGCGTGAAGCACATCACCGGTGCATCAACCGACTATGCGGGCTCGCTCCTGGATGTCAGGCTCCGGCCCGGCGAGGATTTCCCGGAGGAACAACCGGAGGCGGAACGGGCCCTGGGCATCGCCCGCGCCGCCGGCCATCGGCTCCCGGCCGGGGACGATGGGAAGCTGCGGGTGAAAGCACCGCCGGACGTCTCGGACCTGGTGGGGGAGGGCCGCTACGTGGTGGTGCACCCCGGCGCCGCCGTCCCCGCCAGGGCCTGGCCTCCCCTCCACCACGCCGCCGCCGTAGAACTTTTGGAAGGCGCAGGACACCGTGTGGTGGTGACCGGCGGCCCCTCCGAAACGTCACTGACCGCTACTGTCGCCGGCCCTTCTGCCCTTGACCTGGGTGGCCGCACGGACCTGCCAACGCTCGCCGGCGTCCTGGCCGGGGCGGACGCCGTGGTCACGGGCAACACCGGGCCGGCGCACCTCGCGGCAGCCGTGGGTACGCCCGTGGCATGCCTCTTCGCCCCCGTAGTTCCGGCCGTGCAATGGGCCCCGTATGGCGTTCCGCTGGAGCTTTTGGGCGATCAGGACGCGCCCTGCCGGCTCACGCGGGCGCGGGTCTGCCCCGTGCCTGGCCACCCGTGCTTGAGTTCGGTCTCACCCGAGGACGTTGTCCAGGCAGTGGAGCGGCTGATCGGCGGAGTTTCGTCCTTCAGCACGCACCTCAGTACCCGCAGAAAGGCGCGAAGCTGATGAGGATCCTTCTGTGGCATGTGCACGGGTCCTGGACCGACGCTTTTGTCCGCGGCCGCCATGAGTACCTGTTGCCGGTCCTCCCGGAGGGCGGGCCGTGGGGGCTGGGACGCGCGGGCAGGGATTGGCCCGATTCCGTGCGGGAGGTAGCGTTGGCGGATCTTGACGCCGATAGTGTGGACGCCGTCGTGCTTCAAAGGCCCGGGGAAGTCGCCGAGGTTGCCAGGGCCCTGGGACGGCGTCCGGGGGTTGGGCTGCCGGCCGTCTACGTGGAGCACAACACCCCTAAGGGCGATTTCCCGTTCACCCGGCATCCGCTCGCCGATCAGGGTGATATTGCCGTGGTTCACGTCACTCATTTCAACAGGCTGGCGTGGGACAGCGGCCGCGCTCCCACAGTGGTCATCGAACATGGCATCCCGGATCCCGGGCTCCTCTACACCGGCGAGCTTCCGGAGCTCGGAGTGGTGGTCAACGAACCGGTCCGGCGGGGCCGGGTGACAGGGACGGACCTGCTTCCGGCTTTCGCGGCGGTGGCTCCGCTGCAGGTGTTCGGCATGGAAACGGAAGGCCTGGGCGGCGCCATCGGCGTTGAGGACTCCCGGCTGACTGCCCGCGGGGACCTCCGGACCCGTGACCTGCACCGCGAACTGGCCCGCTGCCGGGTCTACCTGCACCCCATGCGGTGGACGTCCCTGGGCCTGTCACTTTTGGAGGCCATGCACCTGGGCATGCCAGTCCTGGCCCTGGCGGCCACCGAGGCGCCGCGCGCGGTGCCGCCGGAAGCCGGTGCGGTGTCCGCCGACGTCGGCGAACTGCTCTGCTGCGCCCGCCGCCTGATCGCCAACCCGGAAGAAGCGCGACGGCGGGGCCTCGCCGCCCGGGAGGCGGCGCTGGAACGCTATGGCCTCACCAAGTTTCTGAACCGCTGGGATGAGGTCCTCGCGGACCTGCGCACCCCGGCCGCCGCGAACGGAAAGCGGCACCCCCACACCACACGTCTGGACGAGCAGATCCTTATTCCGGCGCGAGAGAGGAACACCCCATGAAGATCTCGATGGTTTCCGAGCACGCCAGCCCGCTGGCCGCACTGGGCGGGGTGGACGCCGGCGGGCAGAACGTCCACGTCGCCGCGCTGTCAGAGGCCCTTGCCCGGCGCGGCCACAGCGTGACCGTGTACACGCGGCGGGACGCGGAAGACCTGCCGGCGAGGGTGCAGGCAGGGCCCCGGCTGGAAGTGGTGCATGTGGACGCCGGGCCGCCCTGCCATGTGCCCAAAGATGAGCTGCTTCCGTTCATGGACGACCTCGCGGCGGGCATGGCCAAGGACTGGGGCCGGCTGCCGCCGGACGTGGTGCATGGGCACTTCTGGATGTCAGGGCTCGCGGCCCTCGAAGCGGTCGGGCGGATCGGCGGACAGGACTCGGCAGAACGGGATACTTCTCCACGGGATACTTCCGGTCGGGCTGCCAGAAGGGATGATGCCGAGTACCGGATTCCGGTCGTCCAGACCTTCCACGCGCTCGGAACCGTCAAACGCAGGCATCAAGGCAGCGAGGACACCAGCCCGCCGCAGCGTCGCTGGCTGGAACCCTCAGTGGGCCGGTCCGCGGACAGGATCATTGCCACCTGCTCCGACGAAGTGTTCGAACTCAAAGCAATGGGAATCGACACCGGAAAAGTGTCCATCGCCCCGTGTGGGGTGGACCTGGGGCTCTTTTCCGCGGACGGTCCGCCCGCTCCGAGGCCCAGGACCCACCGGATCCTCTCGGTTGGCCGGCTGGTACCCCGCAAGGGCGTGGACCTGGTGATCCGTGCGCTCCCGCAGCTGGCCGAGGCGGGATTCGACGACGTCGAACTCCTCATCGTGGGCGGCGGCGCCGAGCCCGGGGTACTTCATGCCGATCCGGAAGTGCGGCGCCTCCTGGACCTCGCCGAAGGGCTGGGCGTTGCGCACCAAGTGACCTTGCGTGGTCAGGTGCCGCGCGGCGACATGCCCGGAATCTTCCGCAGCGCCGACGCCGTCGTGTGCACGCCCTGGTACGAACCGTTCGGCATCGTTCCACTGGAAGCCATGGCGTGCGGAGTGCCGGTGGTGGCGGCTGCAGTGGGCGGGCTGCAGGACACCGTCCTCGATCACGGCACCGGACTGCATGTACCGCCCCGGGATCCGGAGGCCATCGCCGCTGCGGTGGCCATCCTGTTGGCAAACCCCGGTCTCCGCGCAGAAATGGGGGCTGCCGGGCAGGTCCGTGCACGGACCCGGTATTCCTGGGACCGGGTTGCCGCGGAAACGGAGAAGGCCTACCAGCTGGCCATGGCGGAACTGCCTGCAACCCTGGGAATGGAAGGGGCAGCGCTGTGACCGCCGAATGGTCCATCCGCGAAGCCGACATTCAGGCCCTCGCGTTTCCAGCCGCTTTGCCGGGACTGGAAGTGCTGGAGGTGGAGGCAGCGGACACGGAGTCCGCGGACGCTGAATCGCTGCACACGGTGCAAGCGCACCTGGACAACGTGGTTCCGGCACTGGAATCGCTCCGGGCCCAATCCGGCCGTCTCGCGGCCTGGGGCGTGGAGCTGGCGCAGCGCCTCCTCTGCGGCCAGCGGCTCCTGGCGGCCGGAAACGGCGGTTCGGCCGCCGAGGCCCAGCATCTGACCGCTGAACTGGTGGGCAGGTTCGACGGCGAACGCGCCCCGTTCTCGGCCATCTCGCTGCACGCCGAAAGCTCGGCGCTGACTGCCCTCGCCAACGATTACGGCTACGAACACGTGTTCGCCAGGCAGGTCCGCGCCCACGGCCGTTCCGGGGACGTCCTGCTGCTGCTTTCCACCAGCGGCCAAAGCCCCAACCTGCTGCGCGCCGTGGAAGCGGCCGCCCGCCTCAATGTCACCACGTGGGCGCTGACCGGCCCGGGGCCAAATCCCCTGGCCGACGCCTGCGATGAGGCAGTGACGATCGATGCCCTCAACGCCAACGCGCAGGAGGGCCACCTGATTGCACTGCACGCCATCTGCCGGGCATTTGACCTGGAGGTGCGCCGGCGGAGTACGGGTCTCCAGGAGGGACGAACGGAAGCGGAGTGGGGTGTTGAACCATGAGAATCGTGGTGGTGGGGGACGTGCTCCTCGACGTTGACCTGTCCGGCGATGCCACCCGGCTGAGCCCGGACGCTCCCGTGCCGGTGGTTGATGTCACCGGCGTGAAGCGCCGGGCGGGAGGAGCCGGTCTGGTGGCCCGGATGCTGGCGGGCGACGGTTGGCCGGTCACCCTTGTCACGGTGCTGGCGGATGACGACGCCGGGCGCCAGTTGGAGGCGGCGCTCGCGGGCGTGCGCCTGGCGGCCGGTCCCAGCAGCTTCCCGACGCCGGTCAAGACGCGTGTCCGGGCAGGAACACATCCCGTGGTCCGGTTCGACCAGGGCTGTGGGAGGGTCCCGGTGCCGGACGTGACGCCCGCCATGCTGCGGGCCGTGGAAAAGGCCAGCGCCATCATTGTCGCTGACTACGGCCGTGGCTTGGCGGCCAACCCGCAGCTCCGGGAGCTGCTGGCGAGGCTGGCCGAGGATGTGCCCATAGTGTGGGATCCGCACCCCGCGGGCGCCGCTCCCGTGCCGGGGGTCGCCGTCGTCACTCCCAACCTTGCTGAAGCCCACAAAGCGGCTGGGAGCCCCGGCGACGGGTTCGTCGGAGCCGCCTCCGCCGATGGGGCGGCCAAGGTGGCGGGCATACTGCTGGACCAGTGGAGCAGCCGCGCTGTCCTGGTTACCACGGGCGAGCACGGGGCAACACTGCTGCGGCAGCGTGACCGCGTCCCGCGTCCCGTCCCGGCACCCCGGGTGGAGCCGGCCGATCCCTGCGGGGCAGGGGACCGGCTGGCCGCAAGCCTGGCAGTGCACCTGCTGGCTGGCCGGGACCTGGAGGACTCCGCCGTCCTCGCCGTCCATGAAGCCGCGGATTTCCTTGCTGCCGGGGGAGTGGCGTCCTTGCCGGAGCCGGCAGGACCGGCCAAACGCAGGCACCGCACCACCGAACCACTGCTCCTGGCCCGCAGCGTACGGGAGAACGGCGGCAAAGTGGTGGCCACTGGCGGCTGCTTCGACCTGTTGCACGCCGGGCACGTCAGATCGCTGACGGCCGCCCGTGAACTGGGCGATTGCCTTGTTGTCTGCCTGAATTCGGACGCGTCCGTCCACCGGCTCAAGGGTGAGCAACGGCCCATCATGAACCAACAGGACCGCGCCGAACTGCTGCTGGCCCTGGAATGCGTGGACGCTGTCATGATCTTCGACGAGGACACCCCGGAGGCCGCCCTGGAGCGGCTGCGGCCGGACATCTGGGTGAAGGGCGGCGATTACAAAAATGCCAGGCTGCCGGAGGCCGAACTCGTGGAAAGTTGGGGCGGCCGCTGCGTTACGGTCCCCTACCACCCGGCCCGTTCCACAACGGGCCTGGCCGAAGCCTTGGGCAAGGTCAGCTGAAACCCAACCGAAAGGAACACCATGAACACAGAGACACCCTGGCCTGGCCGCGTCCTGGTCACCGGAGGGGCCTCCGGACTGGGGGCCGCCGTCGTCGACGCCGTCCTGAAGGCGGGCGGAACCCCGGTGGTCCTTGACCGGGACATCAGCACTGTCTCCGCAGTGAAAGCCTTCGAAGTTGACGTCGCAGACCGCCTGGCCGTGGAGCAGGCCGTGCGGGAGGCCGCGGAGTCCCTGGGCGGCCTCGAAGCAGTGGTCACGGCCGCGGGCATCGACCGTTGCGGCAAGCTGGCGGACGTCGACGCCGACGAATGGGAGAAGGTGATCGGCGTCAATTTGCTGGGCACAGTCTCTGTTGTCCGCGCCGCGCTGCCCTACCTGATGGAATCGCGGGGAAGGGTGGTCACCGTGGCCTCCACGTTGGGAAAACGCGCGGTGGCCGACGCCACGGCCTACTGCGCCTCCAAGTTCGGCGTGGTGGGCTTCAGCCACGCGCTCGCCGCTGAAACCGGCGGCCGGATCGGTGTCACCACCATGATCCCCGGCGGCATGAACACGCACTTCTTTGATGACCGGACCGAGCAGTACAAACCACAGGACGATTCCCGGCTCAACAGCCCGGCCAACGTGGCCCAAGCCATCCTGTTTGTGCTCTCCCAACCGCAGGGCTGCGAGGTGCGGGAGATGCTGATCTGCCACGCCGAGGAGGGCTCCTGGCCCTAAGTTCCCAAGAGGCTGCGAACGTCCTGGTAAACCTCGGCCGGCCCGATACCCGCCACGAGGCACTCGTCATGCGGGCAGCGCGGCGCTGTCCAGCCCACCTGCGTCACGTCTGCCGCGCACACGGGGCAGTGCGTTGTCCAGGAGAGTTGGAGCCGGTGCCGGCCGCGGCCCAGGGGAGCGGACGTGAGGGCGTTCCCCGCCCAGTAGATCCCCACTGTGGCTGTACCGAGCGCCTGCGCCAGGTGCCGCGGTCCGCTGTCATTGGCCAGCACCACATCGGCGCGGGCCAGCAGCGCGGCCAACTCACCAAGCCCCAGCTTCCCTGCCACGGAGGACACGGAAACCGCAGACGCTGCGGTGCCTGAACCGGTTCCGGCGGAAGGCCCGACGGCGGCACTCACCACTGCTTCCGCCAGCCCGGTTTCGTTCCGGTCGCCCACCACCAGGACCCGGCAGCCGTCGTCGGACGCTGCCCGGGCAACCGCCCCGAAACTGGACACCGGCCAGCGGCGGCGGGGATCGCTGGCGCCCGGATGGATCACCAGTACGGGAGTACCGGCGGCTGGCAACGCCGCGCCGAGGGTGTCAGGCAGCGGAGTCACGAACCTCTCCTGCGGCGCAAGCTGTGCCTCAAGGGCCGCTGGTGCAGCGCCTGCCAGGCCGGCAACTTCCAGGGCCCGCATTGGCTCGTGCTGGTAGTAGGTGTACGGCAGGGTCCGTTCGAGGGGGACCGCATCCGGCGTCGCGGACCCCACCGTGTGCCGGGCCTGCAGCCGCAACAGGAACGGGTTGGAAAACCGTCCCCCGCCATGCAACTGAACCGCCAGGTCGAACTTCCGGGCGCGGGCGTCGAGGAAAAACCGGTCGACGGCGGACGCATCCTCGGTGCCGGGCCGCACTCCTTCGGCGAAGGGCAGCACCATGACATCGTCCACCGCGCTCTGGACTTCGGCGAGCAGGGATTCGTGCAGCGGGGTCCCGAGGAGCGTCACGGTGCAGCCCGGGTACGCCTTCTTCAACGCGGTGACGGCAGGAAGGGCAAACATCAGGTCCCCCAGGCCGCCCCCACGCAGTACGGCGACCCGCGAGACCCCGGGGAATTTGCCTAGCACCGGCCCGACGCCCCTGGCGGTCTCATCCATGCTGCCCTCCTTCTGTGCCTGTACCTATGCCTGTACCTATGCCTGTGCCTGCGCCTTCGCGTGCTGCCACCTTACGGACGCCTGGCCCAGCTGGCTAGGGGCGCAATTCTGCCCTGATTCCACCGTGTAAACATCCGCCCCCGGGGTACGGGACTCCAAGGAGAAGTACGTACGGAGGAGTTCCATGCATACGACCGCCACACCCACAACCACCCCTGACCTGACCCTTGACGGCTCCGGACTGGCTATCAGCGATCCGCGCACCGGGGAGTTCCTGTGGTCCGTCCCTGAGGCCGGGCCCGAAGCGGTGAGTCACGCCGTCGAGGTGGCCAGGAGCGCCGCCGGGCCGTGGGCCGGCGTCGCCCCGGCGGAGCGGGGTGCCGCGCTCCGTGCCGCTGCCCGGGCACTCGAGGCCGCCGCGCAGGAACTGGCGGGCCTCAACAGCAGTGAAACCGGACGCCCGCTCGAAGAAGCCCTGGCCGGGATAGCCGCCGGAGTCTCAACCCTGGAGCAATACGCCGAGCTGGGCCCGGTGCACCGCGGACACAGCCTGCTGGGCAGCCGGACCGCCTCGGACTACACGGTGGCCGAGCCCCGCGGCGTAGCCGTTCTCCTCACCCCCTGGAACGATCCCGTAGCGGTAGCGTGCGGCCTGATTGGCGCAGCCCTGGTCACCGGCAACACTGTGGTGCACAAGCCGAGCGAGCGTTGCCCCCGCCTCGGTGAAGCCCTCGGGGAAGTGCTGGCGCCGGCCTTTCCGCCGGGCGTCCTGCTGACTGTGTCCGGCGGGGCGGGGGTGGGAGAAGCCCTGACCCGGGCCGCCGTCGACGTCATTGCCCACGTGGGTTCCACTGCATCCGGGGAGCGGATCGCCCACGCGGCCGTCCAGTCCGGAGCCCACGTCCTCCGGGAAAACGGCGGGAACGATCCACTGCTCGTGGACCGGGACGTTGATCCGGCGTGGGCGGCCGAGCAGGCGGCCATCGGCGCCTTCAGCAACAGCGGACAGATCTGCACATCGGTGGAACGGATCTACGTCCATGAGGCCATCGCGTCCGAATTCTGCGCTGCGCTGGAAGCCGAAGCGGCGCTCCGCAACAGCAACAGGACCGTGGCTCCATTGGTGGATACCAGGCTGCGTGGCACCGTCCACGCCCAGGTGTCCGAGGCACTGGAGCAGGGAGCGCACGCCGTGGAAGGCGGATCAATTCCGGACGGGCCCGGTGCCTTTTACCCGGCGACTGTCCTGCTCGGCTGCACCGACAGCATGCAGGTGATGACGGAGGAAACCTTTGGCCCTGTGGCTGCCGTCCAGGTGGTCCCCAGTTTCGACGAAGGGCTGCGGCTCGCGGGCAGCGGCCGTTATGGGCTGGCCGCCACGGTTCTGACCGGGAGTATCGCCCATGTCCAGCAGGCCATTGCCGCCCTTCCGGTGGGCACCGTGAAGATCAACGAGGTGTTTGGCGGGGCGCCGGGTGGTTCGGCCCAGCCCCGGGGCGCCAGCGGCGAGGGTTTTGGCTACGGCCCCGAGCTGCTCGATGAGTTCACCCGGGTGAAAGTGGTGCATGTGGCGGCTCCACCTTCGTTCGCCCTCCAACTGCCCGACGAACCGCTGCCGGAGCCCGTGCCGGCCGAGCCGGTACTGGTGGAACGGGCCCTGCGGGAACGGGCGCCATCTGTAGAGGACCAGCGATGAGCCCGTTGCACGCCGACGCCGACGACCTCTCCAGCCAGCGGGGACTCTCCGAATGGCTGCCCCGCCGCCTTGCCGCCGAACGGCCGGCCATCACGGTGATCGGCGACGTGATGCTGGACGGCTGGTGGAGCGGAACCATCGAGCGGCTCTGCCGGGAGGCACCGGCCCCGGTGGTGGACGTGGCCACCCGCGACTTCGTCCCGGGCGGTGCAGCCAACACCGCCATGAACCTCGCGGCGCTCGGGGCCAGGGTGTCGGTGGCCGGCATCATCGGAACGGACGACGCCGGGACAACGCTTCGGAGGAAGCTTCAGGATGCCGGGATTGACGTCCGGAATCTCCACACGCATCCGGACATGGTCACCACCACGAAGATCCGGATCAGCAGCGGCGGCCAGGTGATGCTGCGGATCGACGACTCAGCCAAAACCGTCCCGGCCGATGCGCTGGCGGCGCTCGCCGCATCGGTGCGTGCCGCCGTCGGGCACCAGGACGCGGTGATGGTGTGCGATTACGGGACGGGTGTCCTGGCCGGCCCGGTCCGCGAGGCCCTCATTGAGGCGCTGGGCGGGCCCGGACACCACGGCGGGCCTGCGGAACCGAACGGCGCGCATGGAGGCGGCCTGCGAACGGCGGATCCCCGGCCTTTGACGGTGGTGGATGCGCACGATCCCCGTCCCTGGGCACCGTTGCGGCCGGACCTCGCCACGCCCAATGCCCAGGAAGCCAGCCGCCTGCTAGGCGTGCGCCTGCCGGAAGGCTCGGATCGTGTGGCCTCCGTGGCCCGGCACCGCGATGCCTTGTGTGCTGCCACCGGGGCGCGTGCGGTGGTGGTGACGCTGGACCGGGACGGAACGGTACTGTTCCCGGCCGATGGCGGGACTCACCGGACCTGGGCCAGACCCGCTGCGGAGAAGCAGGCCTCCGGGGCCGGAGACACGTTTGTTGCGGCGCTGACCTTGGCCCACTCGGCAGGCCTTCCGCTGACGGCAAGCCTGGACCTGGCCCAGGCCGCGGCGGACGTGGTGGTGCACCAGCCGGGCACGTCGGTGTGCAGCACCGCCCAACTGGGCCGGTACCTGGCAAGCTTCGCGGACACGGCCCTCAGCATCGACGAACTCGCCCTGGAGCTGGAGGCGCACCGGTCCCAGGGCCAGCGGATCGTGCTGACCAACGGCTGCTTCGACGTGCTGCACAAGGGCCACACGCGCTACCTGAACCAGGCCAAACAGCTGGGCGACATCCTGGTGGTGGCCCTGAACAGCGATGCCTCAGTGCGCAGGCTCAAAGGACCGGACCGTCCCATCAACACCGAGGCGGACAGGGCTGCAGTCATTGCCGCGCTCAGTTGCGTGGACTATGTCACGGTCTTTGACACCCCCACGGCCAGCCCGCTGATCCGGCGGCTCAAGCCCGAGGTGTACGCCAAGGGCGGTGACTATACGCCGGACATGCTGGAGGAGGCCAGTGCGGTGGAAGAGTGCGGCGGTCGGGTGGCCATCCTGGATTACGTGGCCGAACGTTCCACCACGGCCGTGGTCAGACGCATCAGGGCAGGCGAGGGAGCCAGGCAAGTCCAGTAGGGACGCCGCTCCTGCGTGCCAGTCAACTAATGTTGAGCCATGACTGAAGCGGCACACGGATAATGGCGAAACGCGGCAAGTCAGGCGTCCGGAACAGCCAGCGTTCGGCAGCGGGAGTCATCGAGGTGCCCAAGGGTACCCGGCCGGAGGGCCCAGTCGAGGGCGTCTACTACATCGATACCGGCGACTGCGAGCTCATCGCGGACCAGGACAACTCCAACGGCTGGCTGCTGAAAATCAACGGCGTCATGAGTTCCCACATCGACCTCGCCGATCCGCTCTTCCTCGATTTTGAGTACATGCGCTGGATGGCGGCCCTGATTGAATCGCGCTGGCCACCAGCGTCCAGGAAGGGCGGGCCGAAGGACAACGGGCCGCACCGGCTGAGTGGACTGCACCTGGGCGGCGGGGCCTGTTCCCTGGCCCGCTACTTCCACGCGGCCTACCCGGATGCGCGCCAGGTGGTGGTGGAGCTCGACGGCAAATTGGCGGAGTACGTCCGCGGCTGGTTCGACCTCCCCAAGGCCCCGCTGCTCCGGATCAGGGTCGGAGAGGCCCGCGAGGTCACCGAGACGCTGACGCCGGACACCCGCGACTTCATCATCCGTGACGTTTTTGCGGGTGCGCTGACGCCCCGGCCGCTCACCACCGCCGAGTTCAACGAGCACATCAAGCGGGTCCTTGCCCCGGGCGGTATCTACGTGGTCAACTCCGGCGATGCCCCGGACCTCAAGAACGCGCGGGAGGACGCCGCCACCATCGCGGCCGCCTTCGAGCACACGCTCATCATCGCCGATCCCGCCATGCTCAAGGGCCGCCGCTACGGAAACATGGTGATGGCCGGCAGCGACACTCCGCTCGACGGCGACCCCAAGCTGGCCCGCCGGCTCCTGGGCGGAGCGGTCCCGGCGCACATCTGGAACGACGCCCAGGTGCGCGCCTTCGCCGCCGGGTCACCGGTGCGCCACGACCCGGTTTCCCCATCGATTGCTCCGTAAGCGCCCTTTTGAGCGCCCAAAACGGCGTTTACGGAGCACTCGATGGGGTTTTGCCCCGGCCCAGCAGTTTTTCCCGGTGCGCTGCCGTCTGGTCCCGCAGTGCCTGGACAACAGCGGCCACGGCAGGGCGGCGCATCGAGTCAGGCCGCAGCACCATCCAGTAGGGAAGAAGTTCGGCGAAATCCCCGGGGAGCAGCCGGATTAGGTCCTCGTGCAGGTCACCCATAAAGCAGGGCAGGAACCCGATGCCCGCACCGGCCCGCGTTGCCTCTACGTGGACAAAAACGTTGGTTGACGTCAGCCCGTCCCGCATCGCCGGAACCAGCCGGCGCGGTGCATCGAGGTCATCGACCTGCAGCATCGAATCCACGAAATAGACCAGCGGGTGTTCCGTCAGTTCCGCCACGCTGGCAGGCGTCCCGTTCTCCTCGAGGTAGGCGCGCGAGGCGTACATCCCCAGCATGTAGTCACCCAGCCGGACGGCTTCGGCGCGGTGGACCTGCGGTTCGCCCACCACCACTTCGATGTCCAAGCCCGAACGCTGCTGCAGCGCCCGCCGGGTCATGGTCACCACTTCAACGGTCAGCCCCGGGTGGTCGCGGCGCAGCCGGGCAACGGCCGGGGCCGCGATGTAGGCACTGAAGCCGTCAGTCGCCGTCATGCGTACGACGCCGGCAATGGGGTCCGGTGCCTTCCCTGACGGTCCCAGCGCACTCACCGCAGCCTCCACTTGTTCGGCGACGCGGACGGCCTCGGTCCCGAGCTCCGTCAGTTCCCAGCCGCCGGCCGCACGGGCCAGCACCCGGCCGCCCAGTGCCTTCTCGAGCGCTGCTATCCTGCGCGAAACAGTGGTGTGGTTCAGGCCCAGGGCCTGTGCCGCCGTCGTAAATTTAGCGGACCGGGAGACTGCGAGCAGGACCAGCAGGTCATCGGGATTGGTGTTCATATCTGCAATTGTGCACATGGTTGGTGCCGGATTGGTCATTGTAGGTGCATGTTTGTGCAGTAATACTCAGTGGAGCCATTAGTGCTGGAGATCACAGCACGTGTCAGAGTGGACACTAAGGAGAAACCCCATGAGCGTAGAACAGCGCTCGGCAGATAATGCCGCCGGATCCGCCCCCAAGGGTTCCGGACTGAAAAAGATTGTTGCCGCCTCAATGGTGGGCACGGTGGTGGAGTGGTACGAGTTCTTCCTCTACGCCACCGCCGCAACCCTGGTGTTTGGGAAGTACTTCTTCCCGGCCACGGGAAACGAGTTGGACGGCATCATCCAGGCCTTCCTCACCTACGCGGTGGGCTTTGTGGCCCGCCCCCTCGGTGGCATCGTTTTCGGCCAGATCGGCGACAAGCTGGGCCGCAAGCCCACGCTGCAGCTGACCATCATCATCGTCGGTGTTGCCACCTTCCTGATGGGCTGCCTCCCGGGCTTCGCCGACATCGGCTACCTGGCCCCGGCGCTGCTGGTTGCCCTCCGCTTTATCCAGGGCTTCGCCCTCGGTGGCGAATGGGGCGGCGCGGTGCTCCTGGTTGCCGAACACAGCCCCAACGCCTCCCGCGGTTTCTGGTCCAGCTGGCCCCAGGCCGCAGTTCCGGTGGGCAACCTGCTGGCCACGCTGGTGCTGTTCATCATGTCCACGGCCCTCAGTCCTGAGGCGTTCCTGGGCTGGGGCTGGCGCGTGGCGTTCTGGCTCTCCGCAGTGATCGTCTTCGTCGGCTACTACATCCGCACGCACGTCACCGAAGCCCCCATCTTCCTGGAGGCCAAGGCGCTGGTGGAAAAGGAGCAGGCCGTCAGCTACGGCGTCTTCGAGGTGGTCCGCAAGTACCCCAAAGGCATCCTGCAGGCCATGGGACTGCGCTTCGCGGAGAACATCATGTACTACCTGGTGGTCAGCTTCGCGATCGTCTACCTCAAGAGCGTGCACAAATACGACACCTCCTCGCTCCTGCTGGCACTCCTGATCGCCCACGTCATCCACTTCCTGGTCATCCCGCAGGTAGGCCGGCTCGTGGACAGGCTGGGACGCAAGCCCGTCTACCTCATCGGCGCCATCTCCGGCGCGGCGTGGCCGTTCTTCGCCTTCCCCATGTTCGACACCCGCAATGCAGTGGTGATCGTTCTGGCCGTGACCATCGGGTTGTGCCTGCACGCGTTTATGTACGCTGGCCAGCCCGCCATCATGGCAGAGCTCTTCCCCACCCGGATGCGCTACTCGGGCGTCTCCCTGGGCTCGCAGGTCACCTCCATCTTCGCCGGTTCGCTGGCCCCGCTCCTGGCTACCCAGTGGCTCAAGGACACCGGCTCCTGGGTGCCCACCGCCATCTACCTCGTGGTGGCCTGCGCCATCACCACGGTGGCGGTGCTGAGCCTGAAGGAAACCAAGGGCATCGCACTGGAGGAAGTGGACAAGGCCGACGCCGCCCGCGAAGGACTCCTGCCAGCCGGCTCACGCTGAGCTGCTTGAGCCGTTGGACCGTTTGTCGGGTAAGCACACGATGGGAACAGTAATGGAACGCGATTTGAACGGGCGCAAGGCGCTGGTCACCGGCGGTGCCAGCGGAATCGGTGCCGCGTGCGTCCGGGAGCTTGCTGCCCGCGGGGCGAAGGTGGTGGTTGCCGACGTCGACTCCGCCGGCGCCGCCGCGCTCGCCGACGAAGTGGGCGGCACCTCCTGGGCCGTTGACCTGCTGGACGTGGACACGCTCGCCACCCTGAGCCTGGACTGCGACATCCTGGTGAACAACGCCGGGATCCAGCGGATCAGCCCCATCGAGGAGTTTGATCCCGCGGAGTTCCGCAAGATCATCTCCCTCATGCTGGAAGCACCCTTCCTGCTGATCCGGGCCGCCCTGCCGCACATGTATGCCAACGGGTTCGGCCGCATCATCAACGTGTCCTCCGTCCACGGAATCCGTGCTTCCCCGTTCAAGAGCGCGTACGTTTCCGCCAAGCACGGCCTGGAAGGGCTGAGCAAGGTGACGGCGCTTGAGGGCGGGGAACACGGAGTCACGTCCAACTGCATCAACCCGGGCTACGTGCGGACTGCGTTGGTCGAGAAACAGATCGCGGACCAGGCACAGGTGCACGGTATTCCTGAGTCCGAGGTCCTGGCCAGGGTGATGCTCACAGAGTCCGCCGTCAAACGGCTCGTGGAGCCGGAGGAGGTAGCGTCCCTGGTGGCCTGGCTGGCCTCGGACCATGCCGGTATGGTTACCGGCGCCAGCTACACGATGGACGGAGGCTGGTCCGCGCGCTAAGGGGCTTCCGGGAGTTCGCGAGATGACAGCTAATCCCCATCGGACTCCAGATCATGGGGATTAGCTGTCATGTCGGCGCAGGGTCGGATCGACATCCGCCACCTGGGGCGCTAGTCCAGGCGCCTTAGGTGGCGGTGGTCGTAGAAGAACACCCCCGCAGCGGTGCCGAGTTCCACGGAGGAGCCGCGGAGGGACATCACAATCCCTTCATGCCTGCCGTTGAACGGATCGTCTCCCACCACGGCATCCCCCACGCGATAGGGGCACCGCGGAACGAGTGTCACCCGGACACGATCCCAGGCGCCGGCGCTGAGGGAGGAAAATCTTACGGGCCTGCCCATGCTGGCAAGGTCCTGGACATGTGCTTTCACCATGCGAACCACTCCTTGAGTGCGGCGTGCGGCCGCCCACCGGTGCGGGTGCCGGAACGCCCCAGCAGAGGACGGCCCTCTTGTCCCGGCTGGCACCCTACGCATACGTTAGGCGCTATTCACACCAGTCACACCAGTAACATGTACTCGTTTTGGTGCAGGACCGGTACTTAGGGATTTTCCAGTCAGCGTTGTCCTTTGAGGATCTCGTCCGCGTTGTCGTAGGCCCAGGTGACGAGGGGGACCAGCAGGGCAGTCAGTTCGTAGCCCCGGTCCGTCAGGCTGTAATCAACACGCGGCGGAATCACCGGCCTCGCTTTCCGCAGCACCAGGCCGTCACGTTCGAGCGTCTTGAGGGTCTGCGCCAGCATCTTCTCGCTGATGCCCTCGGCCCGGCGCCTGAGCTCGCTCCAGCGCTGCTCACCTTCTGAGAGTGCCGCCAGGATGAGCACACCCCATTTGCTGGTGATGTGGTCCAGGACCGTCCGGCTGGGGCAACCGGCCTGGAACACGCCGTCGGCGAAGTCCGTGCGTAGTTCAGCAAACTGCGGGGCAGGCACACTGATCGCTTCCATAGCCATATCTTACCAAAAAGTCAGTACCTTACCTGAAAGTGCGTACTCTCTTTCAGGAAGTAATCCGGTCCGTGGCTGGTTGTGGAGGGTGACCCCCTAAAAATCGGTGAAAGGAAACACCCCATGAGCATCGTCATCACAGGAGCAACAGGACAGCTTGGCCGCCACGTTATCGAGGCTTTGCTGCAGCGCAACGTTCCGGCGGCGGAGATCGTTGCCACCGGCCGCTCCATCGAAAAGTTGGCTGACTTCCAGGCCCGTGGCGTGCAGGTCAAGCCGATGGACTATTCAGATCCCTCGTCCGTGGCCCAGGCACTGAAAGGCGCCAGCAAAGTCCTCCTAATTTCCGGCAGCGAGGTAGGCAAGCGCGTGGATCAGCACCGCACTGTGATTGAGGCGTCCAAGGCCGAGGGTGTCGAGCTGGTCGCATACACCAGCATCGCTAATGCTGACACCACGGGCATGAAACTGGCTGCTGAGCATCAGGCAACAGAAGCGATCCTCAAGGACTCCGGAGTCCCCTTCGCCATCCTCCGCAACAGCTGGTACCTCGAAAACTACACCGACCAGCTGCCGGGCACGCTTGCCCAGGGCGCACTTGCCGGGAGCGCCGGCGAAGGCAAGGTCAGTGCTGCGTCGCGCGCTGACTACGCCGAGGCCGCAGCCGCAGTCCTGGTTGCCGACGATCAAGCCGGCAAGGTCTATGAGCTTGGCGGGGACCACGCCTTCACGCTCTCCGAGTTGGCGCAGGAAATCAGTGCAGCGGCCAACAAGCCCGTGGCGTACCAGGATCTTCCGGTGGAGGACTATGCCGGACTGCTGGTCGGGTTCGGGATACCGGAGCACTTTGCCGACGTCCTGGCGGACTCGGACCTGGGCATCGCCCGCGGCGACCTCCTGGTCAGCGGCTCCGACCTCCGCACGCTGATCGGCCGGCCCACGACGCCCATGCCCGTTGCGGTGCGCTCTGCGGTCGCTGCCGCCTGAGTAGGACAGCCTGCCAAGACGCTCTCCCACTTCCTGCAGGTTTTTGGACCAACCCTCTCCCACATGACGTGGGAGAGGGTTGGCGGCGGTTAGGTCTTACTGCCCGTCAGCGCCAGCGTTCCACCAAGGCCGATCATCATGACCCCGCCTGCGGCGCTGAGCGTGGAGATTCGTTTCGGCGAACGGCCGAACCATCGCCGGGCGGTGCCGGCGGCCAGGGCCCAAATGCTGTCGCAGACGAGCGCTATCACCAGGAAAACCGCGCCCAAAGACGCAAGCTGCAGCGGAATGTTTCCGGCCGCGTAGTCAACGAATTGCGGCAGCACCGCTACGAAAAACACGATCGACTTTGGGTTGGTGGCACCCACCAGGAAGCCCTCTCGCAGCATGCGCCAGGTGGACGACGGCGGCACGGGGCCAGCCGCCGTCGCGCGTCCGCCGCGGTGCCGGATCGCCTGAATGCCGAGATATGCCAGATAGGCCGCCCCGGCGAATTTGATGATCGTGAACAGCACCACCGACTGCGCCAGAACTAGCCCCACTCCCATGGCAACAGCGATGATCTGTGGCACCATGCCCAGGGCGTTGCCCAGCACACTCAAGAGCCCGCCTTTGCGCCCGAGGGCGAGGGACCGGCCGATGACAAACAGCACGCTGGGGCCGGGGATGGCGATGAGGACCAGCGAAGCCAGGGCAAACGCCAGGAGACTAGTGAACGGAACCATGCCTGATGATAGCCCTGGCCCCGGCCGAGGGTCGATGCCTAGCGGTGGGCGGAAACCGCGGTGGTGACCACCGGCAGCGGTGAGGTTTCGTCCACGAGGTCGGCCCGGCGTCGTCCGTTCCCCTTAACCCACAGCCGGTAGGCGAGGACCAGCATGCCCAGCCACGCGGCTCCCACGTACAGTGCGACGCGGGTGTCCTCGAAGGCGCCCAGGACGGCGATGACCAGTGCCATGAACGCGATGGTCAGGACAGAGGCCGCGGGCCACCACGGGGACGGGAATTCCGACGCCGGCAGGCCCTTCCGGGCGATCTCCCGTTTCATGGCCACGTGGGAAGCGAGGATCATGACCCACACCCAGACGGTGGCGAACGTGGCGATCGATGCGATCAGGATAAAGACGTCTTCGGGAATCACGGCGTTCAGCACGACGCCCACCTGGAGGATGCCGGCCATCATCACCACGGTCATCCACGGGACACCATGGCGGGAGACCTTGCCGAATACGGCCGGCGCGTGGCCTTGGTTGGAGAGGCCGAACAGGATGCGGCCCGCTCCGAAGATGTCGCTGTTGATGGCGGACAGGGCTGCCGTGATGACCACGGCGTTCAGGATATGGGGCGCCGCAGGGATGCCGAGGCCGCTGAAGATCTGGACAAACGGGCTGCCGTTGCTGCCGATCTCGTTCCAGGGGAAGAGGCTCATCAGGACGCCGAGGGTCAGGACATAGAAGAGCAGTACGCGGACCGGTACGGTGTTCACCGCTTTGGGGATGACCCTCTTGGGATCGGCGGCCTCCCCGGCGGTGATGCCGAGCGTCTCGATCCCACCGAAGGCGAACATCACGACGGCGAACGAGGCCAACAGCCCCTCGAAGCCGTGGGGGAACAACCCTCCGTGCTCCACGAGGTTGCCCAGTCCGGGCGCCACGGTTGAACCGCCCGCCTGGAAGCCGAAGGCGATGATGGCGGCGCCGCCGGCGATCATGGCGATGATGGCGACCACTTTGATCAATGAGAACCAGAATTCCAGCTCACCGAAGACCTTGACGCTGAGCAGGTTCAGCGCAGCCAGGAAGCAGATGATCGCCAGGATCCAGATCCAGCGGTCCACTTGGGGAAACCAGAAGCCCATGTAGATGCTGAAGGCCGTCACGTCTGCGATGGCCACAATCGCCATCTCAAAGACGTAGGTCCAGCCGGTGACAAATCCTGCCAATGGGCCGAGGTAGCGGCTGGCGTATTGGCCAAAGGAGCCCGAGACGGGGTGCCGGACTGCCATTTCGCCCAGGGCCCGCATCACCATAAATACCGCGGCACCGCCGATGATGTACGCGAGCAGGACCGCCGGGCCCGCCTTCTGGATTGCCGAGGCGGAGCCATAGAACAGGCCGGTGCCAATCGCAGAACCGAGCGCCATAAAGCGGATATGGCGGACGTTCAATCCCCGGTTCAGAACACTTGCGACAGCGGCGCCCGGCACACCCTTCCCGGGTGGGCTTGGCTCTTGCGCGCCTGCGTCGTGCCTGGCTGTTTGTTTCGGGACGGCTGATTGCTGCATAACAAGTACCTTCTCGTCATTGGGAGGGGATCGCTAACCAGCAGACCATCCTGGCGCCCGGAGTGATGAGCCTCACGGGAGCTTGGTGTCTTTCATCTCAGACTGAGCCGGACGGGTGTTGGATTCGTCAACCACTGAGTCTAGAACCCTTGACATGGTGTCTGGTTTTCTTTACATTCGGAATGTCAGGTTTGTTTTACATTCTTTGGGAACGGCGGAAACGGAATGTCCTTCGAAGAGAAGAGCGCGTGGATCATGGGGGTGGTGGCCGTGGGTTCCTACGGCGCTTACCTGGCCATCGTCCTTGGCCTGGCCGGGACCATGCCACTTGTTGATGTTCCGTATGTCGCGCCGCTGCTGTGGACCGTCGGCGCCTCCATTGCAGTGTCCATCGCCCTGCACGCCTTGATGGGCATTTTTTCGCCCAGGGACGCCGGGAAGAAGGACCAGCGCGACCGCGAAATCTACCGCTTCGGCGAGTACATCGGCCAGTCGTTTGTGGTCATCGGGGGAGTGGCAGCACTGCTGATGGCCATGACGGAGACGGACCACTTCTGGATCGCGAACGTCATCTACCTGACGTTTGTCCTGTCGGCGATCTTGGGTTCCATTGCAAAGATTGTTGCCTACCGCAGGGGGTTCCAGCCGTGGTGAAACCAACGCGGGTAACCAACTCAATCCGCCGGCTGCGGTTCGAACGGGGCGAGATGACCCAGGCGGAGCTCGCCGAGCGCGTGGGCGTCACCCGCCAGACAGTCATCGCCATCGAGCAAGGCCGTTATTCGCCGTCGTTGGAGATGGCCTTCCAGATTGCCCACGTGCTCAGCGTGCCGCTCGAGGACGTTTTCCAGTACCCGCACCGTGAAGGAGACGCATCGTGAAAGCTATTGTGCAGGACGTTTATGGAAGTGCGGACGTGCTTCAGCTCAGGGACATCCCGACGCCGGCGCCTGCCGAAGGAGAGGTGCTCATCCGGGTCCGCGCCGCCGGCGTCGACCAGGGGGTCTGGCACCTCATGACCGGGATGCCGTACCTGGTCCGGCTTTTCGGCTTCGGGTTGAAAAAGCCCAAGGTGCCGGTCCGCGGGCGGGAAGTTGCCGGCGTCGTGGAGGCAGTGGGGGCGGGTGTGACCCGGTTTCAGCCCGGCGATGAAGTGTTCGGCACCTGTGAGGGGTCTTTCGCGGAATTTGTCTGCGCCAAAGAGAAGCTTGTGGCGCGCAAACCCGCGAACCTGACCTTCGAAGAGACAGCGGCCGCCCCCATTTCTGCCGTGACAGCCCTGCAGGCCGTCCGCGACGCCGGTCGGGTCGCTCCTGGACAGAAGGTGCTGGTCATCGGGGCAGGCGGGGGAGTGGGGTCCTTCGCCGTCCAGTTGGCCAAGGCGTTCGGCGCTGAGGTCACCGGCGTCTGCAGCACCGGCAAGATGGATTTGGTCCGGTCGCTTGGAGCTAGCCATGTCATCGACTACACACGCGACGACTTTTCCCGTGCCGGCGTGCTGTACGACGTCATTGTCGATACCGCCGGCAACCGGCCCCTCTCTGTTTCGCGGAAGGCGCTCGCTCCAAAGGGAACACTCGTGATTGTAGGAGGCGAAGGCGGCGGGAACCTGACCGGCGGATTTGAACGCTCCCTCGGTGCGCCGTTCGCCTCGCTGTTCTCCGGGCAGAAGTTCAAGGGACTGGTCTCAACGGAAAAATATCAGGACCTTGAGGCCCTGACTTCCATGATCGAGGCTGGCAGCGTGAAGCCCGCCATCGAGAAGGTCTATCCCCTTGCGGAAGCTCCGGCGGCCGTCGCCTCCCTGCACGAGGGGCGGGTGCGCGGCAAGGTCGTGGTCCGTATTTGAAACGACTGCCGGCTGCACGCCC
The DNA here is from genome assembly GCF_042270935.1 of Pseudarthrobacter sp. NPDC055928. Lineage (NCBI taxonomy): Bacteria > Bacillati > Actinomycetota > Actinomycetes > Micrococcales > Micrococcaceae > Pseudarthrobacter > Pseudarthrobacter sp. NPDC055928. Next base: position 276,194 of record NZ_JBHJZH010000004.1, on the reverse strand, counting down.
CTACCCGGATCGCGGGGTCAGGCATCGCTCCGGGCTGCCCCTTCCTGGGTCCTCCCGGAGGCTTCCCGCGCGGCGGCCTCTATGGCGGCACGGTGGGTGGCCCAGTCCTCGGTGCTTCGCGAGGTGAGGTTGGGATCACCGGGACGCTGGCCGGCGGTCCTGTCGATGAGTTCGCGCAGGATGTCGGCGTGGCCCAGATGCTGGGACGTTTCAGCCAGCATGTGGACAAGGATCTGGTGCAGTGTGACGTCGCGCCGCTCCTCCGGCCACCATGGAACAACTCCGGGGGAGTCCAGCGGCAGCGCCTCGATGGTCGCGTCGGTGTGCGCCGCGGCGAACAGATGCAGACCGACAATGTCTTCACGGCTTTCGTCGGCTGTGGCCCAGAGGTCTGCATCGGGGCTCGCGTCGTCGTCGAACCATGGGAGATGCCGCCCGCTGGGACGGCCGAAGACCTCACCAAAGTAGCCAAGCTCCATACTCGCCACGTGCTTGACCAGGCCCAGCAGGTTGGTGCCAGTGGGCGTGAGCGGCCGGCGGACATCGTAGCCACCCAAGCCCTCCAGCTTGCCCGGGAGGTTCTCCCGCCTGACACGAAGATAGTGGTGGAGTGTCTCTTTTTCGTCCATAGCGGGCACTCTACCCAACCGGCGGAGCGTCAGCCGTCAAGGTAGAACCTGGGGCCGAGAGTCGTTCCCGCAGCCAGTGAATGACGGCTTCGCCCTGCTGCTGCTGGAAAGACCGGAGGCTAGGTAGGCCTGGCGGAGGCGGTTGCCGGGCGGCATCGGTGAAGTAGCCAGCAAGGCCAGCCAGGAAGCCGTCGACGTTGGCCGCGTTGGCAGTCGTGAAGACGCTGTGGGAATGCAGGAACGCGTCGGTATCGAAGGCAGGATCGAAGACGCGAACGTTAATGAGAACCGTGAGGGCATCCACCCACGGCGCACCGATGGCAGCCCACGGCCAGTCCACCAGGACGGCTCCGTTGGTGGCCGTGATGATGATGTTGTCAGCACGGACGTCGGTGTGGGCCAGCGATGCACCGGCCACATCTTTCAGGCCCTGCTCCGCCAGATCCTCCAGCGTGTCCAGGTTCTGGAGGATCCAAGGAGCGCAGTCCTCTGGCGGATTGCGCCGGATGCGGGTCCACCCTCCAAACGGATCCGCGAGTTCCGTTTGAAGAGGGGGCAACCGGGTGAGTTTCGGCGGGAGCGGTGTCCCGGCTATCGCCAGCAGGGCGTCAAGGACCAGGTGAACCTCGACGGCGTTCCACGGCGTGTGGGGATGCCTGCCTTCCACATCGCTGAGCACCAGCGCGACCCATTCGCCGTCGTCATAGGTGCCGATCAGGGTCGGCGCTGGAAGCCCGGCGGGAAGTGCGGCTGCAACGGCCGCCTCCTTCCGATGGATTCCGGGCGAGTGCTCGTTCAGTTGCGGACTGACGGCTTTAACGAAGGCGCGCCGGCCGGCGGCGGTGAGGACCCGGTCCGCAGTGCCGGGAGAAAAGCCTCCCCGCTGGCCCATTGCCTCAACAACGGGGGAGCCGAGAACCCGTTCGATGCCGGCGCGCACGTGGCCGGGAAGCTCGGCCCAGCCGATCCTGGGACTCCACTCAGGCTGCACGGGAATGGCCACCTTCGCCGGGCGTCCACACAAAAGGCGTGGTGGTGGGGATTGCCCGGAATCCCAGGCGTCGAAGGACCGGCTCGCTGGCGGCGGAGGCATCCACCTGCAGGAAGGCGGTAAGGATGTCGGCGGTTGAGACCATACGCTTCAGCCTAGGGTCTTTGTCCGCACACAGGGCACTTCCCGCGGCATCTGTCTGGCATCCCGGACAGATGCCTTGCCTTCATTGCCTTCCAGGGGCCAGCTAAGGGCGCAAGCTTAAGTACGGGATCCCGGACATGCCTGAAGGATCCCGCAAGAAATACGGAGGATACGGTGGCGGTAAGCATGGAAGCAAGGGCGCAGAGCGGGCGCGAGCCAAAGGCGACTTCCAAGGTCCCCGCTGCCGAGAACACACTGCGCATCCTCAAACTGCTGGCTTCAAAGCGTGGCCCCATGGCGGCGTCGAGCATTGCCACATCCCTCGGATTGCCGCGTTCGAGCGTCTACCACCTTCTGGGGGTGATGGAGGCCAACGGCTTTGTCCTCCACCTCCACGAGGAACAGCGCTACGGATTGGGCATCAGTGCTTTCGAGCTGAGTTCGGCCTACTCTCGGCAGGAACCGCTCTCCCGCTTGGGCCGGCCGCTGCTGGCGTCGCTGGTGGACGTGATCGGCGAAAGTGCCCACCTGGCCGTCCTTCATGGGCGTGACGTGCTCTACATCGTGGAAGAGCGGGCCAAAAACCGCCCGTCGCTGGTGACCGACGTCGGCGTCCGGCTCCCCAGCCACCTCACCGCCAGCGGACGCGCTATCCTCGCGGCATTGCCGAAGTCGCAGGTCCGCGCGCTGTACCCGAACGCTGCGGCTTTCACCGCCCGGCATGAGGTGGAGGGCGCCATCATGAAGTACTCGGCGCTTTCCTCCCACCTGGACCAGGTTCGGCAGCGCGGCTATGCCACCGAACACGGGGAGGTAACGCCCGGTTTCGGCTCGATTGCTGCCGCCGTCACGGATCACGTGGGATGGCCGACGGCGGCAGTAGCCGTTACGTTCCTCGAAGACAAACTGCCGGCGGACCAATGGCCGGCCCTCGCGGCCCGGGTCCAGAAAGTAGCCGACGAGCTTTCGGTCCGAATCCACGGCCGCCCCGCCAAGTAGAACCGGTCCCGACTTTTCCCTACCCGCCTCCGCACAAAATAAGTAGCAGCAGATGTCGTTATGAGCGCTCAAAACGACATCTGCTGCTACTCAGTTGGGGGTGAAGGGGTGCGTCTGGAATCCCGGACAGTACCCCTTCGAAGGCCCTGTCAGGGCTCGCCGGGAGGGGCTTTAGTAGATATAGAACCTCTTCCAAGAACCGCGACCCCAACACTCGCCCAGAACACGAAGGAGCCCCTCATGGCACCCGCCGATTTCACTACCGGTGCCCGCCCGGTTAAAGCAGCCCGCGGCACTGAGCTGACCGCTAAGAGCTGGCAGACGGAAGCTCCGCTGCGGATGCTGATGAACAACCTGGACCCGGAGGTGGCCGAACGCCCTGATGATCTGGTGGTTTATGGCGGCACGGGACGGGCTGTCCGGTCTTGGGCTGCGTTCGATGCGATCACCCGGACGCTGGAGACCATGGAGAAGGACGAGACCCTGCTGGTGCAGTCCGGCAAGCCGGTGGGGGTGTTCCGGACGAACGAGTGGGCGCCGCGGGTGCTGTTGGCGAACTCCAACCTCGTGGGTGATTGGGCGAACTGGCCTGAGTTCCGCCGGCTCGAGGCCGAAGGCCTGATGATGTACGGGCAGATGACGGCCGGGTCCTGGATCTACATCGGTACCCAGGGCATCCTGCAGGGCACTTTTGAGACGTTCGCCGCGATTGCGCGGAAGCTGACCGGGGATGAGAACGGCACCCTTGCCGGGACGTTGACGCTGACCGGCGGGTGTGGGGGCATGGGCGGGGCGCAGCCGCTGGCGGTGACCCTGAACGATGGTGCCTGCCTGATTGTCGACGTCGACGAGACCCGGCTGCGCCGCCGGGCGGGCAAGCGTTACCTCGATGAGGTGGAAACCGATCTCGATGCCGCCATCGCCAAGGTCCTGAAGGCCAAGGAAGAGGGCCGCGGCTGGTCGGTGGGCTATGTGGGCAACGCTGCCGAGGTCTTCCCGGAGATCCTGCGCCGCCACACCGCCGGTGAACTCACCGTTGATATCGTCACGGACCAGACCAGTGCCCATGATCCGCTGTCTTACCTTCCGGAGGGTATTTCGGTGGAGGAATGGCAGCGTGAAGCGGAGGCTGATCCGGAGGGGTTCACCAAGAAGGCCCAGGCCTCGATGGCCCGGCATGTCCAGGCGATGGTGGAGTTCCAGGACGCCGGCGCCGAGGTGTTCGATTACGGCAATTCCATCCGCGATGAGGCACGCAAGGGCGGCTACGCCCGGGCGTTCGAGTTCCCCGGCTTCGTTCCGGCCTACATCCGGCCGCTGTTCTGCGAGGGCCTGGGCCCGTTCCGCTGGGTGGCGCTGTCCGGGGATCCGGAAGATATCCGCGTCACCGATGAGGCCATCAAGGAACTGTTCCCGGAGAACAAGCACCTGCACCGCTGGATCGACGCCGCCGCCGAGCGCGTCGAGTTCGAAGGCCTGCCCGCCCGGATCTGCTGGCTCGGGTACGGAGAGCGTGCCAAGGCCGGCCTGCTGTTCAACCAGCTGGTCAAGGAAGGCAAGGTCAAGGCACCCATCGTGATCGGCCGCGACCACCTGGACTCGGGCTCTGTCGCCTCCCCGTACCGGGAAACCGAGGCCATGGCTGACGGCTCCGACGCGATCGCGGACTGGCCCCTGCTCAACGCCCTGCTCAACACCGCCTCCGGCGCGACCTGGGTGTCCCTGCACCACGGCGGCGGTGTCGGCATCGGCCGCTCCATCCACGCCGGCCAGGTCTCCGTGGCCGACGGCACGGACCTTGCCGCCCAGAAACTCGAACGCCTCCTCACCAACGACCCCGGCATGGGCGTCATCCGCCACGCCGACGCCGGCTACGACCGCGCCCTCGACGTCGCCAAAGAACGCGGCGTGCGCATCCCCATGAACGAGACAAACTAACCAGGCCTCAACCCCCATCGGTTGCTCCGTAACCGCCCTTAAGGACTCTCAAAAGGGCCCTTGCGGAGCAATCGATCCCCAGAAGTAGGAATCATGACTGTCACAACGCAAGCACCGCTCACCGTCACCCTCGGCTCCAGCGGCGTCACTCCCGAGGACGTCGTCGCCGTCGCGCGCCACAACGCCCAGGTGACCATCTCCCAGGACGCACTGGACACCGTGGCCAAGGTGCGCGCCCACATCGATGACCTCGCCCACAGCGAAACCCCCGCTTACGGCATCTCCACCGGCTTCGGCGCCCTGGCCAACCGGCACATCCCCAATGACCTCCGCACCCAGCTGCAGAAGTCGCTCATCCGCAGCCATGCAGCCGGCATGGGCCCGGCCGTGGAGCGCGAAGTTGTCCGCGGCATCATGTTCCTGCGTGCCAAGACCCTCGCCTCCGGCCGCACGGGCGTCCGTCCCATAGTCCTGCAGACGATGGTGGACGTCCTTAACGCGGGCATCACGCCAGTGGTCCGGGAATTCGGCTCGCTCGGCTGCTCCGGCGACCTCGCCCCGCTTTCCCACTGCGCGCTGGTGCTGATGGGCGAAGGGCAGGCTGAAGGGCCCGACGGCGTGACGTACGGCGGGCGCGGGGAACAGACTGTCGCCGTGCTGCTTGCTGAGCACGGCATCGAGCCGGTTACCCTGGCCGAGAAGGAAGGCCTGGCGCTGGTCAACGGGACCGAAGGCATGCTGGGCATGCTCCTGATGGCCATCGCGGACCTCCGCCAGCTGCTGACGACGGCGGATATCACCGCAGCACTCAGCGTCGAGGCCCTGCTGGGCACGGACCAGGTGTTCCTGCCTGAGCTGCACGCGGCCCTGCGCCCGCACCCGGGCCAGGCGGCGAGTGCGGACAACATGCTGCGGGTCCTGTCGAACTCCCCAATTGTGGCGTCCCACCGTGTGGGCGATTCGAAGGTCCAGGACGCCTATTCGCTGCGCTGCGCCCCTCAGGTGGCCGGCGCCGCCCGGGACACTGTGGACTACGCCGCCCTGGTGGCGTCGCGCGAACTCGCGGCCGCCATCGATAACCCGGTGGTCCTGCCGGACGGGCGGGTCAGTTCAAACGGCAACTTCCACGGCGCACCCGTGGCCTACGTGCTGGACTTCCTGGCCATCGCTGTGGCGGACCTGAGCTCCATCGCCGAGCGCCGCACGGACCGGATGCTTGACCCGGCCCGTTCGCACGGGCTGCCGGCCTTCCTAGCCTCAGATCCGGGCGTCGATTCCGGCCTGATGATCGCCCAATACACCCAGGCGGGGCTGGTCTCCGACAACAAGCGGCTGGCAGTTCCGGCTTCGGTGGATTCCATTCCCAGTTCCGCCATGCAGGAGGACCACGTCTCGATGGGCTGGCACGCGGCCCGGAAGCTTCGCAAGGCGGTGGAGAACCTCCGCCGCGTTCTGGCGATCGAACTCGTGACGTCAGCCCGGGCCCTCGATATCCGCACCCAGCTATCCGGCGGGGAACTGGTTCCAGGCCCTGCGGGCAGCGCGGTCCTCAGAGCCTTGAGGGCCGTCGTCGAAGGCCCTGGCACCGACAGGTTCCTTTCTCCGGAACTTGAGCTGGCGGACCTTCTGGTCGCCTCCGGCGATGTCATTTCAGCGGCCGAATCCGCCGTCGGAAATCTAGCCTGACGGGGAATATTGTTCAGTCTGGCTTAGCTTCCCGTGCGCGTAGCGAAATATGTGGCGACACGTACATTTGAGCCGCGGGAAGTGTAGTAGAACTGAAGATGTAGTGAAAGTCACATCAAAGAGGCTGTGGCAGCAGAACGCATACAAAGGGGTAGAAGTTCACATGAAAGCACGTGGGGCAGTCCTAACGAGGCGCAATGCCCATTCGGCCACCATCTCGGACTGGAGAACACTCCGGCCTGGGGTTCGGGTGGAAATACTCAAGCATGCACATGTCATTGCGACCGGCGAAGTCGAGGAAGTGTCGGAGAGCGGAAACGTCCTGTGGCTGGTGCAAGCCGGTCCGTCCGAAAAACAGCTCTTCCTGAAGTCTGACGGAGTGCAGGTCCGCCGGAGCTAAACCCCCATACGCGGGCAAGTCCCCGCCGTTTGGCGGCCCCTGAACAGGGGCAGGCCGGAGGGCGGGGACTTTCTGTGTTTCGGGGCTTCTGTCTTTAAGGAATGCAGTACTGCAGAGCTAGGCTGCGATGTTCTCGTAGGTCTCACCGAAGGGAACGGACTCGTCGAGGGCTACGGTGTAGCGGCCGGGGTGCAGGCGGGTGACGAGTATGCCGCAGGCGGCATCTTTTGCCGCAGTCTCGATCAGCGTGGCTACAGCGGTGTCGAGTCCTGCGTGGACTTCGTCGGCCGTTGAGAACTCGAGGTCAATAGAGCGGAATTCCGCTGTTTCGACGGCTGGGAACTCGGCCAGGCGGCGTTCGAGGGTGGCGGTAGTCATGTGCGTGTCTTTCTGTGGTTCGTGCCGGGGAGCGCAGTCCATTCTACCGGCGGCCCCCGAAAATGTCAGATGACTGGTGTTTTCTACGCTGGATAGCGCTTTCCCCGAGGGCTAATTCTGCCATGGAGCAGCTGCTACGGCCAAAATTCCATTCGGAAGGGCCCAGGGGCAATGCAAAAATCCGAGGCTTGTCCGCAGGACCGCGCCACGAAGGCGGGAACTGCGGACAAGCCCCGGATCAATCGGAGCTTCGGCCAAACCGGCCCTAACTGGCCTTGACCGCCAATACCGGGCAGTCCGCCTCCAGCAAAATGCGCTGGGACGTGCTGCCCATGATCAGCTTGCCCACCGGAGTGCGGCGGCGAAGGCCGATCACAATCAGATCGGCATTGTGCTCCTCCGCGGCATCGAGGACCTCCGCTGCCGCGTCATGCCCACGGACCGGCTGCTTGATCACGTGGTCTATTCCCTGGGTGGCCAGACGGTCCTCGATGCTCTGGATCTCCGGCTCCTGGGCGTATCGGTTGTCCACCAGGGCATCGCCCTTGGAGGAGTTGATCACCAGCAGCGTGGTGTTGTTCTTACGGGCTTCGAGGATGGCTTGCGTCAGCGCCGCTTCGCCCTCGGGTGTCGGGACGTATCCCACAACGATCGTCATGGTGGCTCCTTGTGGTCAGTTGTCTGTGTCTTGGTTGGTGCTTGGTGGTCTTTGCTGATGGTCCTGCGGCAGTGGCCGGCGAATCAGCCGTCTGCGTCTGCTGGTTCGTTTCCGCGGGTGGCGTTTGGGGACAGGAGGCTGGTGGCCGGACGGTTGCGGCGGTACAGCTTGTACAGCAATGGCCAGAGCAGGATGATCGCGATGAGGATGTAGGTGCCCACGGCGATCGGTTCGCTCCAGAGACCGGCGGGGTCGCCCGCGCTGAGCTGCAGGCTCTTGCGCAGCTGGCCCTCGATCCGCGGCCCAAGGATCACGCCGAGGATGAGCGGCAGCACGGGGAGCCCGAAGCGGCGCATCATGAATCCCAACGCACCCAGGGCCAGCAGGAGCACCAGGTCGAACGCCTGCAGGTTCACCGAATAGGCGCCCAGCGTGGCGAAGAACAGGATGCCGGCATAAAGGTAGGGCCGGGGGAGCTGCAGGAGCTTGGCCCACAATGGTGCCAGCGGCAGGTTGATGAGCAGGAGAAGGAAGTTGCCGATGAAGAGGCTCGCGATCAATGCCCACACCAGCGGTCCCTCGTTGGAGAACAGCAGGGGTCCCGGCTGGATGCCGTAGGAGGTAAAAGCGGCCAACATCACGGCAGCCGTGGCGTTGGTGGGCAGGCCCAGGGCAAGGAGCGGGGTCATGGTGCCGGCGGCCGCCGCGTTGTTGGCTGCTTCGGGTCCGGCCACGCCCTCGATGGCGCCCTTGCCGAATTCCTCGGGGTGCTTGCTGAGGCGTTTCTCGGTGACGTAGGACAGGAACGTGGGGATTTCGGCGCCGCCGGCCGGGAGTGCCCCGAACGGGAAGCCGTACGCCGTTCCACGGAGCCAGGGCTTCCAGGACCGCTTCCAGTCCTGCTTGCCCATCCATGGACGTCCAACCGGAATGATCTGCAGCGGGTTACGGCGCAGGTGAGCGGCTACCCACAATGCCTCGCCCACCGCGAAGATGGCCACGGCCACCACCACGATGTCCAGGCCGTCAGCCAGCAAGGGCTGGCCGAAGGTGAGGCGGCGCTGACCCGTCACGGAATCGATTCCCACCAGGCCGATCGCCAGCCCAAGGCCCAGCGAAGCAAAGCCCCTGAGGCGGGATGAGCCAAGGACGGCAGTCACCGCCAGGAGGGCCAGCAGCATGATGGCGAAATAACTGGGTGCTCCGAGGCTGACGGCAAAATCCACCACAATGGGGGCACAGACGGCCAGCAATGCGGTGCCGATGGTGCCGGCCACGAAGGAGCCGATGGCCGCCGTCGCCAGCGCCTGGGCGGCCCTGCCCGCTTTTGCCATCTTGTTGCCTTCGATGGCCGTCACCACCGACGACGATTCCCCCGGCGTATTGAGCAGGATAGAGGTGGTGGAGCCGCCATACATGCCGCCGTAGTAAATGCCGGCAAACATAATGAAGGCGCTGGTTGGTTCCAGGGCATAGGTGACCGGGAGCAACAGGGCCACGGTCATGGCCGGTCCCAGGCCCGGGAGGACGCCGACGGCGGTGCCCAGGAGCACACCGATCACGGCGTAGAGGAAATTCATCGGGGTCAGGGCGGTGGCGAAACCGTCCATCAGGGAGGAGAAGACATCCATCAGAGAATCCCTTTCAGGAGGCCTGCGGGCAGCGGAATACCGAGGCCCAGGTAGAAGCCGTAAAAGGTGATCACTGAAAGGACCACGGAAATGATGCCGTCTCGCACATAGTGCCGGCTTCCCAGGGCCCAGGCGCTGCCCCAGAACAGGACAGTTCCGGAGATGACCCAGCCCGCCCAGTCGATCAGCAGGATGTTGGCCACGAAGGCTCCCACCAGCGGAAGGACTGTCTTCCAGTCCGCGGGGTGGGTGAGGTCAACGTCCTCGCCGCCTTCAGCCTCGCCCTGCCCGCCACGCAGCACGTTGATGGCCAACAGCACTGCGCACACGAGGAGGACGGCGGCCACGATCAAGGGCAAAGTCTTCGGCCCTACGGGGTCGGACTGGGAGTACGGAGTTGCCAGGGCAAGGGCGTCGACGAGGACGATGACGCCCACCGCCCCGAGCAGGAGGGCTACCCCCAGCTCGGAGCGGCCTTTGAGCCTGGCGGCCAAAGTTGGTGAGGAACTCACGCCAGGCCTAGCTTCGTGAGGACGTCCGCCACCCGCTTATCCTGCTCTGCCAGGAAGGTTTCGAATTCTTCGCCCGTAATGAAGGCGTCAGTCCAGCTGTGCGTCTTCAGCGCTTCCTTCCAGGCGTCGGTGCCGTGCATCTTTTCCAGGGCGCCGATCAGCTTGGCCTTGTCGTCATCGGTGATGCCCGGAGGAGCCACGATCCCGCGCCAGTTGGTGAACACCAGGTCGATGCCGGATTCCTTCAGCGTGGGGGCATCCACGCCTTCGAGCCGCTTCTCACCGCTGGTGGCCAGGACGCGGACCTCACCGGACTGGATCTGCTGCAGGTACTCACCGGCACCGGATGCTGCGAAGCCCACTTTGTTGCCGAGGATGGCAGGAAGGAGGTCACCGCCGCCGTCGTAGGAGACGAAGTTGACCTTGGTGGCGTCGATGCCCACCGCTCCCGCGAGCTGCATGGGCAGCAGGTGGTCAGGGCCGCCGGGCGAGGAACCGCCGCCGACGCTGATGGAACCGGGATCAGCCTTCCACGCGGTGACCAGGTCATTGATCGTTTTGTACGGCGAATTCTTGTTGACCATGATGGCCCCGGGCTCTTCGATGAGCTTGGCCAGCGGCGTTGTGGCGGTCAGCTTGGACTCGGACTTGTTGGTGTAGCTTGCGCCCACCACCCCAAGGCCCATGAGCATGGTGAGGTCGCCGTTGCCCTTTTCGTTGACGATGCGGGCCAGGCCCACGGTGCCGCCAGCGCCGGCGAGGTTGAAGACTTCGGTGTTCGTGGCGACCTTTTCGTCGTCGAGCACCTTTGCTGCGACGCGGGCGGTGGTGTCGTAGCCGCCACCGGGCGTGTTGGGGACCATGATCTTAAGATCTGTTACCGGGCCGGCTGCGGCGCCGGGGCTGGAAGTGCTGGTGGAGCTGCCGCCGGTGGCACCGCAGCCGGTGGCCATCAGGGCGATGCCGGCGGCGACGGCGGCGATTCGCAATGCGCGGATCTGGCGCATGGTGTTCCTCTTCTCATGAAAACTGATCAGCAGGGGCTGACTTGTAATTCCGATGCTAGGCCCGGGCGTGACGGGGGTCACTCTTGTGTACGCAGAGAACGTTAAGTTCATTGCGTTCACGTTTCGGACTTCCCTCCGTTGTCCCTCCCTTGTCCCTCCGGGGGCCATCAGAACTCTGCAGCGGGCATTGTTCAGGTAGCCTGACCTGCAGAAGACCCACCACCAGAGGAAAGAACCACAGTGACTCGACGAAGAGGAATGTCCCTCGCGGGGCAGTACCTGGTTCTGCAGTTGCTGATCGTCCTCGCTGTCCTCGTTGCCGTGGTGGCCATCTCGCTGGCCCAGTCGGCCGCGGCTTTCGAACGCACCGAAGGGCGCCGTGCGCTGTCCGCCGCCGAAGCGCTCGCTGCCAGCCCGACGGTCCGCGAACTGCTTCCTGCCGCGGAGCCACGGGCGGGGTCAGCCCTTCCCGCCGTGGTCGAGTCGGTGCGTACTGTGTCCGGCTCCTCGCACGTAGTGCTCGCAAAGCTGGACCGCACCGTCGTCGCTTCCTCCGATCCCAGCCTGCTGGGCCGGCAGATGGAGCTCGGCCCGAGCCGGGTCATGGACGGCCGCTCGTGGACAGGTGTTGTGTCCGGGTCCGGTACCCAATCCCTGTCCGCGCACGTGCCGGTCCTCGATGACGCCGGGAAGATGATCGGCATCGCCTCCGTCAGCCGCGACTATCCCTCCACACTGGAGCGGCTGGGGGACGCCGTCCCAAATCTCCTCACGTATCTGGGGGTTGCCAGCGTCCTGGGGGTGGCCGGTTCGTTGCTCCTGTCCCGCCGGGTGAAACGGCAGACCCTGGGCATGGAGCCCAGCGAAATTACCGGGCTGGTGGAAAACCGCGAGGCCATGCTCCATGGCTTGAAGGAAGGGGTGGTCGCCCTGGACCCGCACGAGCGCATCACCGTGGCCAATGACAGCGCCCGGGCGCTGCTCGGCCTGCCAGCGGACTGCGTTGGAAAGAGGGTGACGAGCCTTGCCGTGGAGCCGGCACTGAAGGAAGTCCTCACCCGCGAGCAGCCCGGAGCGGACCAGCTGGTGCTCGTCGGTGACCGCCTGGTGGTGCTGAACCGCGTTCCCATCAAGTCCCGCGGCCGGGACATCGGATCCGTCACCACGCTCCGTGACCGCACGGAGCTTTCCTCGCTGGAACAGGAACTGGGCGCCACGAGGACCGCCACGGACACGCTCCGCGCGCAGGCCCACGAATTCGCCAACCAGCTGCACGTGATCTCCGGGCTGATCCAGATCGGTGAATATGACTCGGTGGTGCAGTTCGTCAACGGCGCCACGCTGGACCGGACCCGGCTCAACGACGAGGTCACCAGCCGGATCCAGGACCCGGCGCTCGCTGCCCTGCTTATTGCCAAGTCCAGTCTCGCCACCGAACGCGGTGTCTCACTGCAGCTAGACCCGGAATCCGGCCTTGCCCGCGTTGACGACGAGCTTTCGCGCGATCTCACCACCGTCGTCGGGAACCTCGTGGACAACGCGTTCGACGCCGTCGCCGGGCTTCCGGAGGCAGCCGTCAGCGTGCACGTGGAGGACACAGCCGACGGCGTCACGGTCACCGTACGGGACACCGGCCCCGGTGTTCCCGGCCGGGACAGGGACGAGATCTTCCGCCAGGGGTTCACTACCAAAACACCCGGCCCGGGCGGCAGCCGCGGCTTCGGACTGGCGCTCTCGCGGGTGGTTTGCCGTCGCAGCGGCGGCGACCTCACCGTGGACAATGACAAGGGGGCAGTTTTCACCGCACGCCTGTTGCGGGCGCACGCGAGAGGTACACAGCCATGATCAAAGTCCTGATCGTCGACGACGACTTTATGGTGGCCAAGGTCCACGCGGGCTTCATCCAGCGCACTCCCGGGTTCGCCGTCGTCGGGGTCGCCCACACCGGTGCGCAGGCAGTGACCGAAACCGAACGCCTCCAACCTGACCTGGTCCTGCTGGATATCCACCTGCCGGACATCAACGGCCTGGACCTGATGCATCAGCTGCGCGACGTGGCTCCGGAGCTGGACGTGCTGGTGATCAGTGCCGCCCGCGAGGTGGACACTGTGCGCAAAGCCCTCCGCGGCGGAATTGTGCACTACCTCATCAAGCCGTTTTCGCAGACCGACCTGCAGGAACGGCTGGAGCACTACCGCAGCGCGTATCACGGCCTGGACTTGTCCAAGGATGTGGCGGAGCAGTCGGACGTCAACCGCGTGTTCGGCCTGGACCGGACCGAGCGGCCGCTGCCGAAGGGGTGCAGCGTCGAAACACTCAAGCTGGTGGAGGCGGCGCTGAAAGAGGCCGACGGCGACCTGTCCGCCGCGGAAGTGGCAGTCCAGCTGGGCACATCGCGCGTCAGCGCGCGACGTTACCTGGAATACCTTCACGACGAAGGCGTGTTGGAAGTCCGGCTCAAATACGGCGTGGGCCGGCCGGAGCGCAGGTATGTGCTGAAGGCCTGAGTGGTTGGGCCTAGCGCTCGCCGCCGGACGTCCGGCCCGGAAGGAATTCCGAGGGGAGCTCCGCCACGGGGATGATCACCATGTCCTGGACCTTCCAGTCCAGGCCAATGCAGGCCTCCCGGGCAGCCTCCAGCTGTTCCAGGCTTGGCATGCGGCCCCTGGCGGGGACCACAAACGATTCCACGTGGAACACGTGGCCCTCATCCCGAATCCGCGACTCAGCCGTCTCCGTCCAGTCCAGGCCACGGAGGTACTCGTCCAGCCGGTGCCCGAGCGGGTGCGGTTCGGCGTCGTCGTACGTCCTGGCCCGCTTGTCCATCAGGGCCGAGATGGCTGCCCGCGTGTTGCGGACGCCGTCATGCAGGATGCTGAAGGAGATAACCAGGGCTGCGGCGTAGTCGGCCCACCACAGGCCAAAGCCGATGCCCGCCACGCCCACGGCGGCGGCGGCCGCGGTCATCCAGTCCGCCTTGTTCATGTCAGCATCGGCAAAGAGGACTTTGTCGTGGAGTTTTTCGGCGAGCTTCATTTTGACCCGCCCGAGGAAAACCGGCGGGACCGCGGTGAGGATCATGGCGCCGATCATCATCCATCCCAGCCAAATGGTCTGGCCGAAGAAGTCGAAACCGCCGATGGTGGGGTGCTCGGCGCTGAGGAGTCCCATTCCGGAATCCACGATCAGGTAGGCGCCCATGACGGTCAGTGCCACGGCGGCCACCACATGGGCGATGCCCACCGCACGGTGGAATCCGTAGGGGTGCTCTTCGTTGGGCTTCCTGCGGATCACCTGCGCCGCCACCAGGAAGGAGATGGGTGGCAGGAAGGACAGGACATCTTCCACCCAGGCGGCCTTCATGGCCTGCGAGTTGCCCAGGACGGCGAAGACCAGCGCCGTGGACGCGGCCAGGAAGCCGATGGTGATCCACTCGAACTTCACGGCCTTGCGCAGGGCTTCCCTCTGCTCCTCGGGCAGTTCCGTGTGTCCGAAGCGCACGGGGGCGCCCTTGACCATGGTCATCGCTGCTCCTTCGCTTCCATCAGGAACTTGTCGAGTTCCAGCAGGAACGCATTCTCGCCCAACGGCACCAGCATCACGTGCTTATGAAGGGAGTCGCGGCTGTCACGGGATTCCGCGTAGACCCGGGTCAGCCCGCCGTGCTGGGCCCACGGGGTCTTGTCGTCGAGGCCACCGATGACCAGGTCCAGCTGCCCATGCTTGAGTTCCTCGGCCAAAACGTGTTCGGTTCCGGGCACCCAGTCAATGTCCGCACCGAGCCTGGCGGCGAAGTCCCGGACCAGGTCCGCGTCCGTGCCCTGCACGTCTTCGCCTGAAATTTCCACCCATTCGCCGTTTTCGCTGGCACCCACGCGCAGGGTGCCGTCCACCACACGCTCCAGCGTTCCGGCGGGATCCGCCGGATACGTTCCGCAGCCTGCCAGTGCCAGCGCGGAGGCCAGTACCAAGGCAACTTTGCTTCCCAATCGTCGCATGCGGGCTCCTCAGATAGGCGTCGTCAACTCCATTAGACAGCCTACTTACCTTTCTGTGCCACGGAACCGTTTTGCCACAGCACGACGGGCAGCCGTGCGCTGGGCCGCAGTGCATTGGGCCGCAGTGCTTTAGGCCGCAGGGGAGGTCAGCGAAGCAGCGTGTTCACTAACCTGGCGGCAACTTTCGCAGTCCGGCCGTCGACGTCGAAACCCGGGTTCAGCTCGGCCACGTCGAAATGCAGGAGCTTTCCGCTGTCCGCCACCTGCCGGCACACCGCGCTGATCACCGGCAGGGGCACTCCATAGGCGGCGGGCGCGCTCACGCCGGGAGCCACCGACGCCGGCAGCACGTCAAGGTCGATGGTCAGGTACAGCACGTCCACGCTGTCCAGGAACTGCGCAACGAAAGCCCCTACCCGTTCGCCGGAGCAGTCCTCATCCAGCAGGTACTCCACACCCAACCGCTCCGCCGTGCCGAAAAGCGCCCGGGTGTTGTTCGGCTCGGAGATCCCGACGACGGCATAGCGGAAGTCGCGCCCCGCGGCAGCTTCCGTCCGGGCCATTTGGAGGAACGGCGTGCCGGAGCTGGGCAGCGGTTCGTCCCGGAGGTCGAAGTGGGCGTCCAGGTTCAGGACGCCCAGACGCCGGCCGCCACGCACCGCATCGGAGCCGGTCACCCCCAGATAGCTTGCAAAGGCGGTCTCGTGCCCGCCGCCCAGCACCACAGTGAGCCTGCCGGCGTCGATCATGGCGGCAATAGCTCGCCCGGCACGGGCCTGGCCCGCCTCCAGCGCGCCGTCCGCAACCACCACGTCCCCGGCATCGGACACCGCACGGTCCACGTGGAAGGCCAACGGTGCCAAGGCAGTTCGGATTGCTGCGGGGGCGAGGGCTGCGCCGGTCCTGCCCTTGTTGCGCAGCACGCCTTCATCGCTCGCGAATCCGAGGAAGACGGCGGGTCGCGGGGCATCAGCCGGCCCCCGGAGCTCTGCTGGCGTAAGCGAGGCCGCACGGTTAACCGAACCATCGGCGTCGCCCTGCATATACGGCGACACCGCCTGCCACCACCGCCGATGTTCGCCGCCATCGCCGTCGAACCGCCCTGTCCAGGGCTGCGGGGGAACGTCGATGGTGAGTGCGGGGAGTGCCATGTTTCAAGCTCATCGCATGCCAACTGCGAAAGCGAGCCGGACCGCCGTCGTAATGTCTGTAATTCCGGAATTGAGGTTTACCGGGGCACCGGACCCAGCGACGCCGGCTGCTGTGGCGGCGGGGTGTGGCGGCGGGGGTGCGGCGGCACTGGGGCTAGAGTGGAGCAATCCCTCACATGGGTGCCCCTGTCCGCGGGCAGGGGCCGTGGCAGTTACACCGAGTGCAATGAAGCAGGCCGGAACACCATGTTTGAAGCGCCCAGCATCCTCTTCGCCGTGGCAGGCGCCGCGGTTTTTGTTGCCGCAATCCTCCCCAAGCTCCTGCGCAACGCGCCTTTCTCCATGCCCATGGTGTTCCTCGGCGCCGGGATGGCGGCCTTCTCCCTGATACCGGGCCTGCCCGATCCGGATCCGATCGTGCACAGCGATCTTGCCCTGCACCTCTCGGAGATCTGCGTCATCATTTCCCTGATGGGCGCGGGCCTGGCCCTGGACCGGCCCGTAGGGCGCCGGAACTGGTCCACCACCTGGCGGCTCCTCGGGATAGCCATGCCGTTGTGCATCATTGCCCTGACCTTGCTGGGGCTGTGGTTCCTGGGGCTGGGACTGGGCGCTGCCCTGCTGGTGGCATCAGCCCTGGCACCCACGGATCCGGTGCTGGCCTCCGAAGTGCAGGTGGGTGAGCCGGCTGACGTACAGGAAGAAGCGGACCAGGAGGACGAAGTCCGCTTCGGGCTGACGTCCGAGGCCGGCCTGAACGACGGGCTAGCGTTCCCGTTTGTGTACCTCGCCATCGCCATCAGCGTGGTGGGCGCGTCGCCGTCGGCCTGGTTCCCGCAGTGGATTGGCGTGGATGTGGCCTGGCGGCTGGGCGTGGGGGTCCTCATGGGTTTTCTCATCGGGAAAGTGCTGGCCCTGCTGTTTTTCTCGGCCAGCAAGGAAAGCATGCGGCTGGCAAACCACTCCGAAGGGTTCGTGGCCCTGGCGGCAACGTTCCTGGCCTACGGCTTGACCGAGATGGTTGAGGGTTATGGTTTCATCGCCGTCTTTGTCTGTGCTGTGACCATCCGGTCCGCGGAGCATACCCACGGCTACCACCGCGTGCTTCACTCCTATGTGGAGCAGCTCGAACGGCTCATGACCGTGGTGATCCTTGTCCTGCTCGGCGGTGCGATTGCCCGCGGACTCCTGGCGGGCATCGGCTGGACGGAGTTCCTGGTCGCGTTGGCGTTCCTGCTCTTGGTGCGGCCGGCAGCCGGCTGGGTCGGGTTGCTGGGCGGAAAGACCGGCCCGCGGGAGCGCATTGCCCTTTCCTTCTTCGGGATCCGGGGCATCGGCTCCCTGTACTACCTCGCGTATGCCCTGGGCAAAGGGCAGTTCTCGGAGCAGGCCGAGTGGCTGTGGTCCTTTGTGGGGCTGGTGGTGGCCCTGTCCATCGTGATCCATGGGGCCACCACCTCGCCGCTCATGAACCGGCTGGACCGTCTCCGCGAGCGAAAGGCCGTCGCGGAGTCCGGCGATGAAGGCAAGGCCCCTACTACGCCGGTGTGAGCCTTGGCTGCCTATGAGCCCGCCGTGAAGCCGCGTTGAACTACATTCCCAGCGCGGCCTCAATCGGTCCTACCGCGAAGAACAGCAGGAAGGCACCGGCCACCGCCCACATGAGCGGGTGGACATCCTTGACCCGTCCCTGCACGACGCGGATCAGGACGTAACCAATGAATCCGGCGCCCAAACCGTTGGCGATCGAGTACGTGAACGGCATCAGGGTGATCGTCAGGAAGGCCGGGAGGGCAATGCCCCAGTCCTGCCAGTCGATCTTTCCCACCTGGGACACCATCATGAAGCCAACAACCACCAGGGCCGGAGCCACGGCTTCGAAAGGCACCAGGTTGATCAAGGGCGTGAAGAACATGGCCACCAGGAACAGCAGGCCGGTGACGATGGAAGCAATGCCGGTTCGCGCGCCTTCACCAATGCCTGCGCCGGCCTCCACGAAGATCTGGTTCGAGGAGACCGAAGCGCCGCCGCCGACGATGGCGCCGAGGGCGTCCACCTGCAGGACACGGTCGACGTCGGGGATGTTGCCGTGTTCGTCCACCGTGCCGGCCTCGTTGGCCAGGCCCACCATGGTGCCCATCGCGTCGAAGAAGATGCTGAGCAGGATCACGAAGGCCAGGAGGGTGGCGGCCACGAAGCCCAAGTGCTCAAAGGCGCCGAACGGGTTGGCCTTGCCAATCAGCGAGAGGTCCGGGGCGGCCCATCCCGAGAAAGCGGGAGCAACCAGGGACCAGCCCTGAGGGTTGAACGGCTTGTCCGGGGCGACGCTGGGTCCGATGTGCAGTGTCAGCTCCAGGATTACGGAGATGACGGTGGAGGCGATGATGCCGATCAGGATGGCCCCCTTGACCTTCCGCACCACCAGGGCGATGGTGAGGACCAGGCCGAACACAAACACTGCAGTTGGCCAGCCCAGGAGCTTGCCGTCGAAGCCCAGGCCCACGGGGACCGTGGTTCCGGCGACGTCGGGGATACGGCGGACAAAGCCGGCGTTCACCAGGCCAATCAGGGCAATGAACAGGCCGATGCCCACCACAATGGCGGTTTTGATGCCGTCCGGAACGGCCTTGAACACAGCGGTCCGGAAGCCGGTGAGGACCAGGATCAGCATGGTGACGCCGGAAAGCACCACCAGGCCCATCATGTCCGGCCAGGTCAGGCCCGGGTTGGTGGCCACGGTGACGGCCACGAAGGCGTTCACGCCCAGGCCGGTGGCTAAGGCGAACGGGTGCTTTGCCCAGGCCCCCATGAGGATGGTGAGGATGCCGGCCACAAAGGCGGTCACGGCAGCCACGGCAGGGAAGCCGAGGGAGTTGCCGCTGGAGTCGGCGCCGGAGAGGATCAGCGGGTTCAGCACCACGATGTAGCTCATGGCGAAGAAGGTGGCGAACCCGCCGCGGATCTCGCGGGAGAGGTTGGACCCCCGCTCGGTGATCTTGAAGTACCGGTCCAGTGCAGAGCCTTGCTTAAGCATTAGTCCTCCGGGGGAGTCGTGGGGATAGTTGAATCCTATGGGCCGTCAGGGCGGCCGGCCGGCAAATTCGCCTAGTCTGTAAGGAAGCCAACACAAGGGAGCAGTCCAAGCATGCGTTCCATCCGCCGCCAGTTTCTGAGCGCCGTGCTCGGTTCGTTCGTCCTCGCCGCCCTGATTCTGGGACTGGCCGGACCTGCCTCAGCCCACGACGCCGCTGAATCCAGCAGCCCCGCCCAAGGCGCTACCGTGGCCACGCCACCGGAAACCGTTTCGGTCACCTTCAACAACAATCCCCTGGGCATTGGCTCGCAGTTCTCCGTGAAGGACGCGGCAGGTGCTGAGTGGGCGGACGGCGGCGTCGAGATCGTCGACAACGTGGCCTCCCAAAAGCTCAAGGCCGGCGCTCCTGCCGGAGCCTACACGGTGAGCTGGAGGGTGGTCAGTTCGGATTCCCACCCCATTGAGGGGACGTTCGGGTTCACCGCCACGGCGGCTGCCGCCGGTGCGGCACCCGGAGCAGGATCGACGTCGGGCCCTGCCGTCCCCGGCATGGCTTCAGCGCAGCCGGGCATCACCGCGAACCCGTTGCCCGCCCAGGACGCATCCCAGCCGTTCCCCTGGAGCCTGGTGATCTTCGCGGCCGTGGCCGTGGGCCTTCTGGCGGCCATCGGCATCCTCGCCAAACGGCGCCTGGCCGCGGGCGGCGACGAAGAAGACAGCCCATAGCAAGGGCGGATTGCCGCCGTCCCGGCAGGCGGGACTCCCGGCAGGCGGGACTCCCCGCGGGGGTGAGTCAGCGCAGGCCCTACGCGGGGAGGACGGCGAAAGTGCTGGTGAGCATGGTGGGTGCGTTCTCCGGGTGGACTTTCGAGGAGATCGCTTGGCCCACGGTCTTAGCCTGGCGCAGGACTTCCTTGGGCGATGGCGTGATCAGGTCGCCCACCCCCACCAGGTAGATGCCGATAGCCCGCATCGCGGCCACCAGGTTGCGTCCCACGGCAATGCCGAAATCGCTCAGCATGCGGCGCAGTTGGCTGTGGGCGCAGCGGGTGAGGACGATGTGGTCGGCAAGCAGGACGCCGGTGGGCGTGCGCACCTCCCACATGTGCGATGCCGCCCCTTCGGCCGTTGCCCCGTCGGCCATGGCCCCCTGGACCGGCGCCGGGCGGACCATGCTCAGCTGGATGGCGCGGGTGGTGTTGCGGACGTCCACCTGGTGGCTGGCCGCATAATTGCGCAGGTGGCGGAGGATTTCGTTCCGCTCCCGGAGGGAAACGGAGTCGGCTGCGTCGCAGCGTTGCAGCGAAGCGGTATTGGCCGGTTGTCCGGCGCCCAGGATGTCGAGCCCGTCCACCACGATTGAGTGCACACCCCTGCGGCGCAGTTCGGCGGCCACGGCCAAGCCTGAGAGGCCTGTGCCGATAATCACCGTGGTGGTCTGTTCGGTCCCGCCATTCACAGGCATGCTTGACACTACAGTTTCCTCCTTCGAAGGTGTGGGCAAACGCAGGCATCATCGCCATGCTCTCGCTCCGTTACCCCCAAAGTCCGGTCGCAATAGCTGGCCCGGGACGTTCTGACATAGAGCATCCCGGACCAGCAGTGCCTCGAAGACTACAGAACAAAAAGGTCCATGGATAGCCCAACCGCAAACATTCTTTTCGCGTCGAACCAGGTTTTGAATACGCTTTCCGCCGGCAGCGAAACCGGGTGTGGATAACTTCCCGTTGCAGCCCTGCACATGCTTGCTAAGAGCCTGTGGACCGAGAATAGTGAGAAGTGGAGGCAGGCTTTCCGGATCGGGTGCGTCGCTGTCCGGCAGGTGCACGCGGAACGGCCTGCTTCTGGCAGAATAGCCGCAACATCAGGCAGTATCGCGAGGAGGCGGCCCCCATGGGCGCACAAGAGATGCATCCGGACCCGGCACGGGACAACGGCGAGAGTTCCACCGCTCCTTTGGGAATCGTGGTGGGCGTTGACGGATCGGATCATGGCCAGTGTGCCCTTGTCTGGGCGGCCCGCGAGGCTGAGCGCCGTCGCCGCCCCCTGCATATCGTCACCGCATACTCCGTGCCGATCTTCGCTGCGTCCGGACTGGACGGCGGTTACGCCACCGTGGACGATTCGGTGATCCGTGAAGGGGCTGAAGCGATCGTCAAGCAGGCCTTGGACAAGGTGTCCGGCTACAACATCGATGTTGATGCCTCGGTTGAAAACGGCGACGCTTCCGGCGTGCTGCTGGAGATGTCCGAGTCTGCTGAGCTGTTGGTTTTCGGGACCCGCGGCCGGGGCGGCTTTGTGGGCCGCCTTCTCGGGTCCGTGAGCAGCGCGCTTCCGGCGCACGCCAAGTGCCCCACCGTGACGGTTCCGCTGATCTGCTCCGACCGGCTGGGGGAGACCACCGAGGACAAAAGGATCAAAGCCGAACAGGCCAAGTCCGGCCACCAGCCCGTGGAGAACGTGGTGGTGGTGGGCGTTGACGGGTCCGAGCAGGCACGTGTCGCCGTTTTGGAAGCCGCGTCCCAGGCCGAACGCCTCGGCGCAACGCTGCGTGTGGTGTGCGCGGTTCCCCAGTACAGCGGCTCGCTCGCCTGGGTCCCGGCACCGATGGACCGCAAGGCCCTCTTCGCCGATATCCGGGTCCAGCTGGATGCCGGGATGGCGTGGCTCAAGAGCCACTACCCACACCTGCCCGTGGAATCCGAACTGAAGGACGGCTCGCCCGTGGATGTCCTCGTGGAAGCCAGCAG
Source organism: Pseudarthrobacter sp. NPDC055928 (assembly GCF_042270935.1). Lineage (NCBI taxonomy): Bacteria > Bacillati > Actinomycetota > Actinomycetes > Micrococcales > Micrococcaceae > Pseudarthrobacter > Pseudarthrobacter sp. NPDC055928. The sequence goes on along the minus strand of NZ_JBHJZH010000004.1, from coordinate 254,288 downwards.
GCACGTGGAACTTATCGTGGTGGGAACCCGCGGACGCGGCGGCTTTGCCGGCATGCTCCTGGGCTCAACCTCCGACGGCGTACTGCACCACGCGAAGGGGCCCGTCCTTGTTGTCCCGGACCGGGAGGATCCGCGGCTCGCTGACAGGGCAAGCTTCGGTCCCATCCTCGGCGCAGCCTGACGCCTGCCCCACCGCCCAAGTCAGCCGCCAGGTCAGCGGCCTAAGCCAGCGTTCTAAAGCACCGCGCTAAGCCATAGTCCAAAGACACCGCTCGAAAGCTCCGTCTCCAGACTCACGTGCAGGCCTCACGATCAGGAGGCATGGAAATGCCAGACCCCCTTGGCCCGGTCCTGGGACTGGAGCATGTTCGTTCCGCGATGGTGGCACTTGTCGGTGGAAAGGCCGCAAACCTTGGTGAGCTGATGTCCGCCGGGCTGCCCGTACCGGACGGCTTCTGCCTCACCACCGAGGCGTACCGCCTGGCAACGGCCCGCGGCGGGCAGGGCCTGCAGGGGGACGGGCAACAGGAACAGTCCGCCGGGCGGTCCCTGGCCAGCGTCCACCAGGCGCTGAACGAGCAGGCTCGGAACCGCCGTGCACGGAACGGCCAGGCTGGGAACGGCACAGCCCATGGCGACCTGCCGGTACTCGCCGCGCTGGCAGGGCGTGCACGGGACCTGATTGGAGAAAACCCGGTGCCCCGTGACATAGCCGCCGCCATTGGGGAGGCGTACGCGGCGCTGGGAGAGAACGTGCCTGTTGCAGTCAGGTCCTCGGCCACAGCCGAGGACCTTCCTTCCGCCAGCTTTGCCGGCCAGCAGGACACCTACCTCAACGTGGTGGGGGCCGCCGCCGTCGTGGAAGCCGTCCGGAACTGCTGGGCCTCGCTCTGGACCGACCGCGCCGTCAGCTACCGCGCCGAACTGGGCATAGACGCCTCCACCGTTGCGCTCGCCGTGGTGGTGCAGCGGATGGTGGACGCCACCACGGCAGGGGTGATGTTTACCGCCAACCCACTGACGGGCCGGCGGCAGCAAGCAGTCATCGATGCCAGCCCGGGCCTCGGCGAAGCCGTGGTCTCCGGCTCGGTCAACCCGGACCACTTTGTGGTGGACCCCAGCACGGGGCAGGTCCTCGAGCGGCGCCTGGGGGACAAACGCCTGGTGGTGCGCCCGCTGCCCGGCGGCGGAACTGAAACCCTGGACGTGCCCAACGCGGAAACGGACGCCTGCCTGACCGACAGCCAGGCGGCCGACCTTGCCCGGCTAGGCCTGCGGGTCGAGCAGCATTTCGGCTTCCCGCAGGACACGGAGTGGGCCATCGACCACGATGGCAGGCTGTGGCTCACGCAGTCGCGGCCCATCACCACCCTTTATCCGCTGCCGGAGAGGGCAGCTGCCCGGGCCGGAACCCGCGTGTACCTGTGCTTCAGCCTGGCCCAGGGCCTCACCCGCCCCATCACGCCCATGGGGCTGGCCGCTTTCAGGCTGATCGCCTCGTCGGTGGCGCGGGCCGCCCGCTTTGACGTGCCGGATCCCCGCAACGGTCCGCCACCGTATGTGGAAGCCGGGCAACGCATTTACTTCGACCTGACCACGGTGGCCCGCAGCACCACTGGCCGGCGGATCGTTCCCCGGGTGTTTGACGTGATGGAGGCCCGATCAGCCGCGGTGCTACGGCGCGTGTTCGAGGACCCTAGGTTTTCGGTGACCAACAGGACACCGATCGGCCTGCTCCGGCACGTGGTTCCGGCGGCAGTGCACGCCCGGGCACCTGAGACGCTCCTCCGTGCCCTGTTCAGGCCAGAAGCCGCACTCCGGCGGGTGAACCGTTTTTCCCGCGAGTTCGGGAAATCCCTGGAGCTCGGGCCCGGGGCCACGCCTGCGGAGCGACTCGAACACGCCGAATTCCTCCTCGGCAACCGCCTCTTCCCGATTGTGCCGGCAGTGCTTCCCCTCCCGGCCCTGGGGTTCGCCATGCTGGGACTGACGGGAAAGCTGCTGGGCGGCCACCGGTGGGACGATCTCCAGAAGGTGCTGCGGGGGCTGCCCAACAACGTGACCACCGAGATGGACCTGGAATTATGGCGGCTCGCCACAGTAGTCAGGGACGACGGCAGATCCTCCGCCGTGGTCAGGAACCAGGCGCCTGCGGCGCTGGCAGAACAATACAGCGCCGGCCAGCTGCCGGCCGTCCTGCAAACCGGCCTTGCCCGTTTTATGGACAGATACGGCCAACGGGCGGTGGCGGAGATCGATGTCGGTATGCCGCGTTGGTCCGATGACCCCACGCACATCCTTGGGGTGCTGGCCAACTACCTCCGGCTGGAGGATTCCTCGCTGGCACCGGACGTGCAGTTCAGCACAGCCGAGGAGCAGGCGAAGGAAACCGTGGAGCGCCTGGTGGCAGAAGCCCGGAGCCGCGGCCGGCTCCGCGGCATGGTGGTGCGTGCAGCGCTGCGGCGCGCCAGGCTTTTCGCTGGCCTGCGCGAACTGCCGAAGTACCAGATCGTGGTAGGCCTCGCCGAGGTGCGCCACCAGCTTCAGCAGGTGGGGGCGGCACTCGCCGCAGCCGGAAGCATCGCCGATCCGGACGACATTTTCTTCCTGGATTTCAGCGAGGCACGCCAGGGGCTCAACGGACGAAAGACAGGGGCGCCTGGCGGTGACAACGCTGCCGACGGGCAGGACCTGCGCAGCCTCGTGAGACGGCGGAGGGAAGCTTACGCCCTCGAACTGGAACGCCGCCACGTGCCCCGGGTGCTCCTTTCGGACGGTACTGAACCGGAGGCCGTGCCGTCGGGCGGTCAGGGCGCCGCACCAGCGGTGCCCGGGACGCTCAGCGGCAGCCCGGCGTCCGCGGGCACCGTCAGCTCGACCGCGCGGGTCATCCTGGACCCGGTGGGCGCCCATCTGGAACCGGGGGAGATCCTCGTGGCGCCGTCCACGGACCCCGGCTGGACGCCCTTGTTCCTGACCGCGGGCGGCCTGGTGATGGAAATGGGCGGCCCCAATTCGCACGGTGCCGTGGTGGCGCGGGAGTATGGGATCCCGGCCGTGGTGGGTGTCCCGGACGCCACCATCCTGCTGTCCAATGGGCAAAAAATCACGGTTGATGGCGCTGCCGGAACCGTGGTCCCCGGGTAGCCATTGCGCCAAAGACGGGTAGTGTACGGCGCCGTTGGCAGGCGTAACCTGAACCTATGGGCTCCAAGGATGGGGTGTGGTTTGAATGAACCGCGCATGGTTGCGGTGGGTTCCCGCCGCCGCAGTACCGGCCGTCATTGCCGCCGGAGTGCTGGCGGGTTCTATCCCCGCACGCGCAGGGGACCCGCTGCCTGAGAAAACTGCGGCGCAGGTGCTGGCCCTGCTCGGCGAACACCAGACAAAAACCCTCTCCGGCACCGTAGAGCAAACCTCCGAGCTCGGCTTGCCGGAACTGCCGGAGACCGGTCCGTCGTCCGGACCGGCGGCGGCCGGGGGAGTAGCCTCGATCGCCGAACTACTGACCGGCCAGCACACCGCGAGGGTATACCTGGACGGTCCGGCGAAGGTCAGGATCCAACTCGTGGACCGACTCGCGGAGCGCGACGTCATCCGCAGGGACAGCGAGGTCTGGTTCTACAACTCAAGGGACAACTCGGCCGCGCACCTGACGCTTCCGGCCTTCGCCCGGGACCTGCCCCTGCCGGCACCGCCGCCTGAACCGAAGCCGTTGCCCGAACCGCAGGTTGACCCTGCACCGCCGGCCCAGGACCCCGCCGCCCCGAAGCCACCCAGCCCACCGGACAGCGGCACTGCACCTGACATGCCTGTGCCGATGCCGGAGTACTCCGTTCCGACGCCGGAGGAGATAGCTACCAGGCTGCTTGCCGCTGTGGACAGCACTACCCAGGTCACCGTAGGAACGGACGTCGAAGTCGCCGGACGGGCGGCCTACAACCTAGTGCTCGAGCCCCGGACGCAGGGGACCCTCGTGGGACAGGTTGCGATCGCCGTCGATGGTGAAACGGGACTGCCGCTGAAGGTATCGGTGACGGCACGTGGCCACGCGGAACCTGCCTTCCAAGCCGGATTCACCAGCCTGTCCCTGGCCGCACCAGAGGATTCGCTCTTCAACTTCGCCCCGCCGCCCGGTGCCACGGTCAAGGAACTTCAGCTGCCGCTTCCCGGCGCCCGGCCCTGGCCGTTCACCTCGGGATTCCCGGGATCACCTGGCACGGTTATCACCCCTGATGCGCTTCTGGAGGCCGCGCCTACCCATGCCATGCCTGACGTGGCCCGGCCCACCCTGACCGGCACCGGCTGGGAGACCGTGATCGGGTTCCCGGCGCCACCAACCGGGCAAGGATCCGCGTTGACCGAATCCTTGCTGGCGGATCCGTTCCTGTCCCAGGCCGCCGTCGTCGTTCCCGGTGGACGGCTGCTGTCCACCACTTTGGTCAACGTGCTGATTACCGACGACGGGCGCATCTTCGTGGGTATGGTTCCGCCGGAGCGGCTGCAGGCCGCAGCGGGCGCCGTGGCCAAGTGACAGCCGCTGAGGGCGGCACCGCAACAGGGGCAGGGACAACCGGGGCGGGGGCCGGAAAAGGCACAGCCGGGTTGACCATCGAAACGCAGGGCCTGACCAAGCGGTTCGGCCACCAGGTCGCCGTCGACGGCGTCAATCTGGCGGTGCCCCAAGGTTCAGTGTTTGGTTTCCTGGGGCCGAATGGTTCCGGAAAAACCACCACCATCCGCATGATGCTCGGCCTCGCGGCGGCGTCGGCCGGCACCGTCAGCGTCCTGGGGCTCGACATGCCGAACCGGCTCCATGAAGTCCTGCCGCGCGTGGGAGCCCTCGTGGAGGGGCCGGCGTTTTATCCGTTCCTGTCCGGGGCCGCCAACCTGCACCGGCTGGACGCCGCGAGCCGCCACGCGCGCCCTGCCACGCGCAGGGCCCGGGTGGGTGAGGCGCTGGAGCGGGTTGGCCTGTCACATGCTGCCGGCAAGCGCGTCCATGCCTACTCGCTGGGCATGAAGCAGCGCCTCGGGATAGCAAACGCGTTGCTGTCCCCGCGCGAACTCCTTGTTTTGGACGAGCCCACCAACGGGCTGGATCCGCAGGGCACCCGGGAAGTGCGGAACCTGGTCCGCTCGCTGGCCGCCGACGGCGCCACCGTGTTCGTTTCCAGCCACCTCCTGGCCGAGGTGGAACAGATTTGTACGCACGCCGCCATCATGAGTACCGGCCGCCTCGTTGCCCAAGGCCCGCTCTCGGAACTTCGGCAGGCTGGCGAAGCCAGGATCCGCCTGTTAACACCCGACGCCGGGACCGCCTTTGGTGTCCTGGCTCGGCTGGGGATGACTCCCGTGGCTGGCAGCCCCGAAGCCGACGGGGAGGTGGTCACCGCAACGACGGCGGTCACGGCAGGCCGAACGTTCACGGCAGGGCCCGGTGGTGACGGGCCCAGTGCAGAAGTGTCCGGTGCTGAGCTGTCCGGGGCGCTGTCCGGTACTGAGCTGTCCGGTGCGCTGGCACCGGAGGAGATCGTTGCCCGGCTGGTGGAGGCCGGGGTGCGGGTGCGCGGATTTTCGGTTGAGCGCGAGAGCCTCGAAGACCGTTTCGTGGCGCTGACGGGGGAGGGGTTCGACGTTGCCCAGTAGCGTGCCCGGCGAGTTGCCCAACAGGCTTCCGCGGCGACAGTCGGGCGGTCAGGCCCGCGGAGTCTCCGAGGGCCTCACCGCACCGGACCGCGCCGCGTCCAGCATCCCACTCCTGGGTTCCGAACTGGGCGTCCTCTTCAGGCGCCGCCGAACCTGGGCCATGCTCCTGGCGCTGGCCGCGATTCCGGTGCTGATCGCCGTCGCAGTCCGGGTCTCATCCAGCGTCCCGGCGGGCCGGGGGCCCGCCTTCCTGGACCGGATTGCCCAGAACGGACTCTTTGTGGCGGTCACCGCGATGCTGGTGTCCGTCCCGTTGTTCCTTCCCCTCACCGTGGGGGTGGTTGCCGGGGATACCATCGCCGGGGAGGCGAGCCTGGGCACGCTCCGGTACCTGCTGGTGGCACCCGCCGGCCGAGTGAGGCTTTTGCTGGTGAAGTATGCCGGCGCGCTGGCTTTTTGCCTGGCGGCGCCTGTCACGGTTGCCTTGGCTGGGGCCGCCATCGGCGCGTCGCTGTTTCCCATAGGGCCAGTCACCCTGCTGTCCGGCGACGTGGTCCAGCCGCCGGAAGCTGCCCTCCGCCTGGTACTGATCGCGGCATACCTGGCGGTGTCGCTGGCAGGGCTGTCAGCGATCGGCCTTTTCCTGTCCACGCTGACGGTTGTCCCGGTGGGGGCGATGGCCGCCACGGTGGTCCTGTCAGTGGTGTCCCAGGTCCTGGACCAGCTGCCCCAGCTGGAATGGCTGCATCCATGGCTGTTCAGCCATTACTGGCTTGGATTTGGGGACCTGCTGCGGCAGCCGGTGCTGTGGGATTCCTTTGCCAGCAATGCGCTGCTGCAGGCAGGCTACGTGGCCGTGTTCGGTGCGCTCGCCTACGGCAGGTTCGTCACCAAGGACGTCCTGTCCTGAGGTTCGCTGCCCAGTGTGCCAAGCCGGTGCGGCCAGCACATGTCGCGTCGGTAACCCGTGGCGTCAGTAGCGGGCTGCGTACGGGTACAACTGCATGGCGGCCATACTGCTCAGTGAGGTGACGCCGATCCCTTCCTGGGGGTTGAGCGCCTGCACCACCTGGCCGTTTCCGAGGTAGATGGCTACGTGATAGAAGTTCGGCGCGGAGCCCCACACGAGCAGGTCACCGCGCTGGGCCTGCGAAATCGGGACATGGACCGGCGCCGAAGCGTACTGCTGCGCGGCCGTGCGTGGGAGGTACTTGCCGGCCGCGGCGAAAGACGTCTGGACCAGGCCTGAGCAGTCAAAGCCGTACGGGCCGGTGCCGCCCCACTGGTAGTAGAACGGTGCACCAACCTTGGTCATGGCCACCGAGATGGCGGTTTCGTTGGAGCCGCCTTGTGAGGGCGCTGGTGCTGGTGCTGGGGCGGGCGCTGGTGCGGGAGCAGGTGCCGGCGCTGGAGCGGGCGCTGGTGCTGGTGCGGGAGCAGGTGCCGGCGCTGGAGCTGGAGCTGGCGCCGGCGCTGCGGGCGCTGGAGCAGGTGCGGGCGCTGCGGGTGCGGCCGGTATGTTGCCTGCTGAGGCCTGTCGGGCAGGAGCCTGCTCAGCCGCAGCCTGTTCGGCGGCAGCCCGGTCGGCCTCGGCGCTGAGGGCAGCGAGCCTTGCCTCCTCACGCTGCCGGTCCAGTGCGTCAACCCGGGCCGATTCGAGGGCCACCGTAGTGTTTCGCAACTGGGCAAGCTGGTCCACCAGGACCGTCCGCTGTGCGGCTGCATCGGCCACAGTCTTGGCTTGGGCGGCGTTGGCCTGTTCGGCCTCGGTCTTGCGGGCCTCGGCGTTCCGGGCGGCATCGTCTGCTGCCCTGTTGGCGTCCTGGGCCGCTTCCGTCAGCGACGTGGCTGCCGACGCCGCGTTCGCCGCGGATTCGAACGCACGGCTCCGGCTTGCCGAGATGGCTTCAAGGGTCGCAGCCTGCCCCAGGACGTCCCCGCCGCCCGTGACGAAGGTGGTCAGGGCCGGGTTCATGCCGCCGTTGCGGTAGAGGTCCCCGGCCAGTTGCCCCACCTGCTTGCGGGTCTTGTCTTGCTCCAGCCCTGCGGATTTCGCCCGGGCGGTGGCGGCTTCGGCGGTTGCTTGCCGCGACTGAAGTTCCACGAGCGCGTCGCTGTAGGTGTTGTTTGCCTGCATCGCCGCCGCGAAAGTGAGCGCCTGGGCACGGGCGGCGTCGGCCAGGAGGCGTTCAATGGCGGTGACCTGGTCCGCCGTCGCGCTTTCACTGGCTTTTGCCGCAGCGATGTCTTCAGGAGAGGGGACCTCCGGCGTTCCCGGCACCCGGGCAGCCGGCAACGCGGCTGCAGGCAGCGCAACTGCCTGGGCCGGCGGTGCAGGGACAGCATGGGCCGGAGCCGGGATGCCTGCAAGAAGTACGACGGCGAGGCCAAGCAGGGCGGTCTTCGGACCGGATCCGGGTGAAGCCATTCGCAGAACCTCGCAGCATCGTTGGGCTGGGGAGCGAGGCCTGGTGGACGGCACTCAGTGCCCGTCTGCCGATCCCTCAGCATTCAGAGGCTACGTGAGCCATTGCACTTTGGCAACACTGGTCACATCAATAACATAAACAACACGCGCGGCCTGCGAGTGCATTTCGTGGCGGCGTGTCGTGGATGATGCCGGTTGTCCACATGGGGAGTTCACGCCATGTCCTACCGCGGCACCGGGACCGTAGCATTGGTGGCAGGACGAGTAACGGGGGGAACTGGGCATGGAACCGACATGGGGAATCGAGGGTCCTGACTTTTTGGGGTGGTACCTGACGGCGGGGTGTTTGCTGGCAGCGTCCGTCTTTCTGCTTCGGCTGTTCACCGGCGGGCTTCTTCCCCTCTACCGGAAGGTCGATCCGCATTCCCTCGCGCCGCTGGATCTGGCCTACCTTAGCGGCGGTCCGTTCCATGCTGTCTCCGTCAGCCATTGGGTCTGGACCCACCAAAGCAGCGGGCAGCCTTCAACGGAGGAACGCCGCTTCCTGGACGCCAACTGGCAAGACCCCCTGCTCCAGGCTGTCGCCGGGACGGCCAGGTACCCCGGGTCCACGCCCAAGTCATGCATGGCAGATCCGTCTGTCCAGGGCCGGCTTCGCGACCGCCACCGGCGTCTTGCCCGGCTCGGGCTGGTCCGCGGCCGCGGAGTGATGCTCGTCCTGAAGGCCCTGAAATGGGCCATCATGCTGCTTTTGGGGCTGGGAGTGGTGCGCATCATCGCCGGTATGCTCAACGGCCGGGACTTCGTCAACCTGGTGGGCGCAGTCATGGCAGGAATTTTCGCCTTTGTTGTCCTCACGGCGAAGATCCCCGCCATCACCCAGCCGGGGATCCAAGTTCTCCGTGAACTGCGGCGGGAGAACCAGGACCTCCGGCCGGACAAGACGGCCGGTTACGCCGGTGTTGCCCCCTTCCGGCTTGCCCTGGGGGCAGCGCTCTTTGGCGCCGCCGGCCTGTGGACGGCCGCGCCCGCCTACGCTTCGGCCATGGGCGTTCCCGCCGCCGGGGCTGGTGCCAGCGGCGGAACGTACTATGGGGATCCGGTCTCTACGTCTTCATCCTCATCGTCGGGCAGCGGCGGCAGCTCCTCCTGCAGCGGTGGCGGAAGCTGCGGCGGCGGCGGTTGTGGTGGGTAGCGGTGGCCTGCTTTCGCCTGGCCTGGGCATCGGCTGGCGGCCGGGGCTGGCCGAACCCATTGCGCGCCTGGCCGGCCTTTCCTTTGCCGAGGTAGTGGCCGAAAACCTGCACGATCATGGCCACGGCATTGACGTCCCGGCACCCCTGCAGGAGCTGATCGACGGTGGCCTGACCGCCGTCGCACACGGAATCTCGCTGTCCCTTGGGTCAGCCGCCGAGGTGGACCAGACCCGGCTCGCGCACCTGAGGTCGGCGGGCGAAGCAATCAATGCCCCCCTTGTCAGTGAACACATTGCCTTTGTTCGGTCCGGCGGCGAGGTCCCTGCCGGCGCACCGCACGCAGACCTCCTCGAAGCCGGACACCTGCTTCCCGTACCGCGGAACCAGGACTCACTGCTCGTGCTGGCCGCGAATGTCCGCCAAGCGCAGGCCGGCCTTGGCGTTCCGCTGGCCCTCGAGCCCATCGCGGCGCTGGCGGAATGGCCGGATAACTCCATGACCGAAGGCCAGTTCCTGTCAGAGTTGCTGGACCGCACCAGTGCGCTCCTGGTGCTCGATGTGGCCAACGTCTACGCCAACGCTATAAACAATGGGCGCGAGCCTTTGGCCGCACTCCTTGAATTTCCGCTCGAGCGGATTGCCTACTGCCACATTGCCGGGGGACAGGTGCTGGATGGGCTCTACCAGGACACCCACCAGGAACCGGTGCCCGTGGAAGTGCTGGAGCTGGCCGCAGAACTCGTTCGCGTGGCAGGTCCGCTGCCACTCATGCTGGAGCGCGACGGCAACTTCCCGCCCGAACCGGCCTTCTTTGCCGAGCTGGACTCGATCGCGGATGCCGCGGGCATGCCACGCGTCACGCCTGGGGCTGCAGCACGGGGCGCCGGCTAATGGGACCGGCGGAATCCATGGCAGGCGACGCTCCCGACGCCGAACCCGGGCTGTCCGTGGCACGTTCCGTGCTTGCCGCGCGGCAACAGGAGCTGGTGGCCGCGCTGGTGGCCCACGGTCCTGTTCCCGACGGATTTGATCCCCAACGGTTGGCCGCTGTCAGGCTGGGCCTGGCCAGGAAACGGCTCGGCGGCATCGGGCAGCATTTTCCGGCACTGGCGGCCGAAGTCCGCTCAGACCCCACGCTTTGGGAGCTGTATTTCAACTGGCATCTTTCGCACCCGCCCCGGCCGCGGGTTGGCTCCTTTGCCGACGGCGCCGCGCTGGTTGATTTCCTGGATCATGAAGGCCGGCTGCCCACGGCGGCCACTCGTGAAGCATTGATGCTGCGGATGGACACCTCGCCTGCGCCGGACGGCCGCCGGATCCCGGCCCGCTGGTTCGGTGTAAGGCAGGTGCGGGTGGGTGCAGGCCGCTGGTGGGCTGCCGGAAGCCACCGTCGCTGGGTCTGGGTGCGCGGCCCCCGCTGACCATCTGCACAGGCGCCGGATGTCCATGAGCCGTGTGTTTTCCTGCATCGCGATGCCGTCTGCCACCGGCCCGGGCCCCGCGCCGCCGGGAAGCTAGGCGTGCTGCTGCGACTCGTGCTCGGAATGGCTGGCAGGTTCAAGTTGGAACGTGCAGTGCTCGGTATCGAAGTGGGAACCAAGGCATGTGGTCAGCTTGTCCAGCAGTTGGTCCGCGCCGCGGGCGTTGAGAACCCCGTCCTCCACCACAACGTGCGCCGAAAATACCGGCACCCCCGAGGTGATGGTCCAGATGTGGATGTCGTGGACGTCGGACACGCCGTCAACCGAAAGAATGTGCTCGCGGATCATTTTCACCTCAACGCCTTTCGGGGTTGCTTCAAGGAGGACATCCACCACGTCACGCAGCAGGGTCCATGCTCGGGGCAGGATCATCAGGGCGATCACCACTGAGGCTATGGTGTCGGCGGCTTGATAACCGGTGAGCAGGATGACCACTGCCGCGACGATGACGGCGATGGACCCGAGCAGGTCCCCGAGCACCTCCAGGTAGGCGCCCCGGACGTTCAGGCTTTCCTTGTGCCCACCTTGCAGGATCACCAGGGACACCACGTTGGCCACCATGCCCAGGATTGCAGCGAAGAGCATGATTCCGGTTTGGACCTCGGGCGTCGATCCAATACGCCTGATGGCTTCGGAGAAGATGACGACGGAAATCACAATCAGGATCAGGGCATTTGCCAGCGCTGCCAGGACTTCGGCGCGCTGGTAGCCATAGGTCCGCTGGTCGCTCGCGGGGCGGCCCGCAATCCAGGCGGCCAGCAGCGCGATAGTCACCCCTGCCGCGTCAGAGAGCATGTGGCCGGCATCTGCCAGCAGCGCCAGCGATCCGGACAGGGCCGCACCCACCACCTGAACCATTACCACAGCCAACGTTATGGCCAAGACAGCAATCAGCCGTTTGCGGTGCCGGCCTGTTGCGGTCATCCCGTGCGAATGGTGGTGGTCGTGTCCCATGCCTACAAGGCTAGTCCGTGGGCTACTCAAACATGGGACCGCTAATCCCACCCGAGTTCATGCAGCCGCTCGTCGTCGATGCCGAAGTGGTGGGCAATTTCGTGGATGACGGTCACAGCCACCTCTTCGACCACCTCGTCTCGCGACTCACAGATGTCCAGGATGGGCTGGCGGAAGATCGTGATCCGGTCCGGCAGGGAACCGGCGTCCCACCAGGAGTCACGCTCCGTCAGGGGGACTCCCTCGTAGAGTCCCAGCAGGACGGTGTCCGGATCCTCATCGGGCCCGGGAACGTAGTCGTCGTCGATGAAGACCGCCACGTTGTCCATGGCCTGGGCGATTTTGGGCGGGATCCGGTTCAGGGCGTCGCTGACCGCTGACTCAAATTCGTCGTCGGACATTGAGAACGGAGGGGTCTCCTGCGGGCCGTCCGGGATGATGGGAAGTCCGGGCGGGAGGTGTGCGGGCATACTCCGACTCTAGCGGGAAACCCCTAGGCAGCGTTTCGGCGTCCGCGGGACCGACGCCTCGTGAGGCCCACGCCCACCAGGCAGACCACGCCTCCCACGAGCCCCCAGATCGTGGGGATTTCGCTGAGCACCAGCCACGAGATCAGGATCGTGGCCCCCGGCACCAGGTAGGTAGTGGCGGCGAGTTTGCCGGCGTCGATCAGCGACAGCGCATACGCCCAGGTGGTGAAGGCGATGGCTGTGGGGAAAACGCCCAGGTAGAGCAGCCCCAGGGTTGCCGGCAGCGGGGCTGACTGCAGCTCTGAGACGAGCTGACCGGTGAACGGCAGGCAGCAAACGGCTCCCACCAGGATTCCGAACAACGTGGCCTGGCCGGCCGGGAATTTCCGGAGCACCGGCTTCTGGATGATGACGCTGACGGCGGCGAGCACGGCGGCCAGGAGGCAGAGCAGCACTCCGGCAACGTCCGTCGTCGAACCGTCCCCTGAACCCGAACCTGAACCTGAACCCGAGCCAAACGCGATCAGCGCCACGCCGCAGAACGCCACGAGACTGCCGATAATCAGCCACCGCGGGAAGCCTTCCTTGAGGAAGACGCCGGCGAGAACGGCAATGAGAATGGGAGAGACGTTGATCAGCATGGCGCTGGTGCCGGCGTCCAGCAGGTGCTCGGCGGCGTTCAGGGCAACGTTGTAGCCGCCGAACCACATCACGCCGTAGGCCAGGATCGGCCACCACTCCCGCCCTTGCGGCAGCTTCCTGGACTTCAGCAGCTGCGGCAGCACAACGGCGCCAAGCACGACGGCGGCAACCGCCAGCCTGCCCAGCGTCAGGGAGCCGGGGGAAAATGTGGGGCCGATCGCGCGGATGCCCACGAACGCCGACGCCCAAAGCACCACGGTGACGGCCACGGCCGCGATGCCGAGGGCGTTGATGCGGCTGGGGGAGGCAGAAGGCGTCGCTGAGGTCGCAGAGTTGGTGCGGGAGGTGGTTGCCATGCTGCCCAATCTAGCCGCGTCACGATAACCGCGGCTGGCGGAAATCGGCCACGTCTAGTCGAGTTCCTGCCAAAGGCGCGCGCGGGGATGGCTGGGGCCTCGATTAGGATGCGTTTCATGGTCTCAGCTGCAACATCGTCGCCGAACACCGCTAAGCGAATACGCCTCGTCATCTGGATCCTGCTGGCCGTCATCGTGGTTGGAGGCGCGGCCTGGTATGCGGTGCTGACAACGAACAAGCCGTCGCAGGATCCGCCGGTGGCCGGCAACGGGGAGGCCGGCAGCGAACAGCTTGTCCGGACTGACAGCCACCGGCTCACCACTCCGGCGGCGGAAAAGGCGCAGCTCGTGGAGTTCCTGGACTTCGAGTGCGAGGCCTGCCGCTCCATCCATCCCTTCGTGGAAGAACTTAAAGAGGAATTCGGCGACAGGATCACCTTCGTCAACCGGTACTTTCCCTTGTCATCGCACCCGAACTCAGGACAAGCTGCCCTCGCAGTTGAAGCCGCGGCACAGCAGGGCAAGTTCGCAGCGATGCAGGCCAAGTTGTTCGAAACCCAGGACCAGTGGCATGGAAATCCCGAATCCCAGGCGCCCCTTTTCAGGACGTTCGCCGCGGAACTGGGACTGGACCTGGCCGCATTCGATGCCGCCGTCGCGGACGACAAAACCAAGCAACGCATCCGGGCTGACATCACGGACGGGACTGCCTTAGGCGTGACCGGTACGCCCACGTTTTTCCTCGACGGCGAAAAGCTCGCCCTTAGCACCAAGCAGGAGTTCCGGCAGAAACTTGCCGACGCCGTGAAGTAGCGGAGTGGCTGCCTTTTCAGGCCGTCCGGGCCCACTCCAGAACCCGGTCCAGCGGCCAGGTGGTAATGATGCGCTCGGCTGGAACGCCGTTGCTGGCCGCCCGAGCCGCGCCGTACTGCAGGAAGTCCAGCTGCCCGGGGGCGTGCGCGTCGCTGTCAATGGAGAACAGGCAACCAGCGTCGAGGGCGAGCTGGATCAGGTCGTCCGGCGGATCCTGCCGCTCCGGCCGCGAGTTGATTTCCACGGCCACGTTGTTTTCCGCGCAGGCGGCGAACACCTTCTTGGCGTCGAACTCTGACTGCGGACGTGTCCCGCGCGATCCTTCCACCAGGCGGCCGGTGCAGTGGCCCAACACGTTCGTGTGTGGATCGCGAATGCCCGCCAGCATGCGCCGGGTCATGGTGCTCCGGTCCGACCGCAGTTTTGAATGGACACTGGCCACCACAATGTCCAGCCGGTCCAGCATTTCGGGAGCCTGGTCCAGCTCACCATTCTCCAGGATGTCCACCTCGATTCCGGCGAGGAGGGTGAAGCCGTTTTTGCCCGTGCCGGCGTTGATCCCGGCCACCACGTCGAGTTGCTCAGTGAGGCGTTCAGCACTGAGCCCGTTGGCAACCTTGAGGTTGGGGGAGTGGTCAGTGAGCGCCAGGTACTCGCGACCCAGCACCTGCGCGGCCTCCGCCATCAGCGAGATGGGGGATCCGCCGTCGGACCAGTCGCTGTGGCTGTGGAGATCACCGCGGAGGGATGAGAGAAGTTCGTTGCCGCCCTCCGCCAGCGTTCCTGTGCTGCGCTGGCGCAGGTCCTCCAGGTAGTCCGGCACTTCGCCATTCACGGCCTGGCGGATCACTTCGTACGTCCGGTCGCCGATTCCCTTCATGCGCTTGAGCCTGCCATCGTGCGCCCGCGCTTCCAGTTCGGCGGGCTCCAGGTCAGCGATGATGCCCGCTGCCTTCCGGAAAGCTTGGACCTTGAACGTGGCGGCGCGTTCGCGCTCCAGCCAGAAAGCAATTTCGTTGAGCGCGGCGACGGCATCCATCTGTACATCTTCGCCGCTTCCGGGTGCTTTGGTCAGGTGTGCGGGGGCCGATTTTGGATTATCCCGGCTGAGGCCCTATAGTTTTAGAGTCCAGTTCGGAGGAACTGCGAAGGACAAAGACTGACAGCCTCGGCTCGAAGCCTTTTCTTTTTGCTCCGAACGGGTTCTGGCCCCCATCGTCTAGCGGCCTAGGACACCGCCCTTTCACGGCGGCGGCACGGGTTCGAATCCCGTTGGGGGTACGCAAGGAACTGGTCAAGCAGGCATAAAAAGTCTGGTAGGCTGGAAGCCTTGAAAAAACGCGGTAGCGATACTGCGGAAGCAAGAAATGCAAGGCCCTGTAGCGCAGTTGGTTAGCGCGCCGCCCTGTCACGGCGGAGGTCGCGGGTTCAAGTCCCGTCAGGGTCGCTCTGATTGCCAGAAGAAATTCCGGCGGTCATGGTGACATGTCACCTAGGCTCTGTAGCTCAGTTGGTAGAGCGTTCGACTGAAAATCGAAAGGTCACCGGATCGACGCCGGTCGGAGCCACCACTGGGAAGCATCAGTTCTTCGGAACTGGTGCTTTTCTTCTTTAACGGCTGCGCTCCTTGGTGGCGCCACGGCCCCGAGTACTCGCTCCCCGCAGCTTCTCCCCGACGCTTGGACAATTCCCCCTGGAGTTTCAAGGGGATTAGTCCGTCTCGAGGGGAGTGGCCAAAATTAGCCGTTGACATGACCCAACTAACGCGCGTAACCTAAATCACACGGCGCAAGTAACGCGCGTTAGTAACTCAAGTTGCCGGTCACTGAACCGGCCCCAGACAGAAATTCCGGAGCATTCAATGGCGAACAGCACCCCACCCGCACCCGCTGCGGAGGCAGGCGCAGCCACGCGAACGACGACGGCGGTCCCCATCAACCGCGGTGTCACCATGGCGGACGTCGCCAAGGCCGCCGGAGTGTCCCGAACCGCCGTTTCCTTCGTCCTCAGCAACCGGGAAAACTCCAGCATCTCCGAAGACACCAAGCACCGCATCCTCGAAGCTGTCCAGACGCTGGGCTACCGGCCCAACGCCGGCGCGCGGGCCCTGGCTTCGCAGCGGAGTGACTGGTACGGACTGGTGACTGAGATCGTCACGGCACCCTTCGCCGTCGACATCATCAAGGGCGCCCAGGACCAGGCCTGGCTGGACCGCAGGTTCCTGCTCATCGCCCCCTCCGACCAGGCCGATGCCGTAGGACCCAACCAGGGCATGGAAGATGCCGCCGTTGAAAAGCTGCTGGAACAAAGAGTGGAAGGGCTTCTCTACGCGGCTACCTACCACAGGGCCGTGCACGTTCCCCAAAGCGCCCACGAGGTGCCCACCGTCCTCATCAACTGCTTCGACGCGGATGGGAAGCTGCCCTCGATCGTCCCGGACGAACGCGCCGGCGGCCGTGTCGCCGTCGAACGTTTGCTCCGGGCCGGACACTCCCGGATCGGTGTCGTCAACCTGGATCCTGACATCCCCGCCGCTGTCGGGCGCTTGGAGGGATGCCGCGAAGCACTCGCCGAAGCAGGGTTGGAACTCGATCCTGAACTCATCGTGTCGGGCCACGCGACGGCGGATGGCGGCTACGAGGCCGCCTGCGAAATCCTTGACAAATTTGAAGCGGGGGCAGGCAGGCCAACTGCCCTGTTCTGCCTCAACGACCGGATGGCCATGGGCGCCTATGACGCCATTAAGGAGCGCGGGCTCGCCATCCCCCAAGACATCGCCGTGATCGGCTTCGACAACCAGGAACTCATTGCGGCCTACCTTAGGCCAAAACTGACCACGGTTGCGTTGCCCTTCGAGGAGATGGGTGCGCTGGGTGTCCAGACACTCGCAAGCCTTACAGCCGGACAGCCGATCACTGCACATCAGCAAATGGTCGACTGTCCGCTGCTAGAACGCTATTCAGTCTGACGGCAAATCAACTACTGAACAGCAAACCCCAACCACACCTTCACCTTCAGCGATGAAGAGAGGAAAGAGAACTCCATCATGACACAACAGCGATTCTTCCGGCCTGCCCGGATCACGGCGGCCACCCTGGCAATAGGTGCCCTCCTGCTCACGGGCTGCTCGGCCAACCAGGGCAGTACAGGCGCCAGCGGCGGCTCGTCAGAGAGCGCACTACTCACGATCCCGCGTGAGGACATGGGCACGTTCGTCCAGAACTTCAACCCGTTCGCACCCACGTTGAACCCCATGGTGCAGCAGTCGATCTACGAGTCCCTGCTGATCTTCAACCCGGCCAATGGCGAAACCACTCCGTGGCTCGCCACGGAGTGGCAAGCAGCAGAGGACGGCAAGTCCATCACCTTCACACTGCGCGACGGTGTGAAGTGGTCCGACGGGCAGCCGCTGGTGGCCGACGACATCGCTTACACCTTCGAACTCCAAAAGAAGATCAAGGGCGGCTACGACTACCTCGAAAACGTGGCCCCCGAGGGCACCAACAAGGTGAAGTTCAACTTCAGCAAACCGTGGTCACCGGCCCTCTACGACCTGGGCCAGCTCACCATCCTGCCCAAGCACATCTGGTCCGCGCTGGCCGATCCGGAGAAGGACGCCAACGCCAAACCGGTCGGCACCGGCCCCTACACGGAGGTGGACAGCTTCCAGGCCCAGTCCTTCGTGCTGAAGAAGAACCCCAACTACTGGCAGCCGGAAAAGCAGAAAATCGCTGGCATCAAGATGCTCGCCTTCGCGGGGAACGACGGCGCCAACCTCGCCGCCGCGAACGGCGACGTGGACTGGGCCCCGCAGTACATGCCCAACATCGAGAAGACTTTCGTTTCGAAGGACCCAGATCACCGCCAGTACTGGTTCCCGGCCACGGGCGCGATGATCAACTGGCAGCTGAATACCGCCAAGGCACCCTTCAACGACGTTGACGTCCGCAAGGCCCTCAGCATGGCCGTGGACCGCGACCAGGTGACCAAGATCGGCATGAGCGGCTACGCCAAACCGGCCGACTGCACGGGTCTTTCCGGCAACTATGAAAAGTGGAAGAGCGCCGACGTCAAGGACAGCTGCACCTGGACCAAACTGGACGTGGACGCTGCCAACGCGCTGCTGGACAAAGCCGGCTACGCCACGGGAGCCGACGGCAAACGCACGCTGAAAGACGGCAAGCCTTTCGAGTTCAAGATCTCCGTAGGAGCTTCCTCGTCCGACTGGCTGTCGGTGGCCAACGTCATTTCCCAGAACCTGGCTGAGATCGGCGTGACGGCCAAGGTTGATTCCCCGGACTGGGCCGCGGTGGTAGCCAGCTATGAGACGGGGGACTTCGACTCGGGCATCGTCTGGAGCGCCAACGATCCCAGCCCTTACAAGTACTTCAACACCTCCATGGGCACCGCAACGGTCAAGCCGGTGGGGACCAAAACCTTCGACAACTACCACCGCTTCGGGGACGCCGAGGCAGACGCGCTGCTCGCCGAGTTCGCGGCGGAGGCCGACGAGTCCAAGCAGAAGGACATCGCCGTCAAACTCCAGGAGGAGTACAACGACGCCGCGCCCTTGGTGCCACTGTTTTCCGGACCGGTCTGGGGCGCCTTCAACGACACCCGTTTCACGGGCTGGCCCACGGAGGACAACCCTTACGCGACGCTCTCGGAACGCTCACCCACCACGGTCCTGGTCCTGACCTCGCTGGAACCGCGCAAGTAAGCGCGTACTAAACCGCGTACCCCCAAGAGGCCCGCGCTGCTCCTATCAACGCAGCAGCGCGGGCCCGCCATCAAACTTTCCGCAATTCCCGAATGGAGGGAAACCGTGCGCTTTATCCTGCGCCGCCTGGGTTTCTACCTGATTGCCTTCTGGGTGTCCATCACCCTGAATTTCCTGCTCCCGCGCTTTATGCCCGGCGATCCCGTCTCCCGGATGTTCGCCCGGACCCAGGACCGGATGCAGCCTGAACAGATCGAGCAGCTGCGAAAGCTGCTCGGCGTGGACGACCGGCCGCTCTGGGAGCAGTACATCGGCTACCTCCAGAACATGCTGACCGGACAGATGGGGGTTTCCATCTCCCGCTTCCCGGCCCCTGTCACCGAGGTGATCGGCTCACAGGTGGGCTGGACGCTCCTGCTGGGCGGAACCGCGCTGGTGATTGCCGCCGTCGTGGGTAACCTGCTGGGAATCCTGGCAGCGTGGCGGCGCGGAGGAGCTGTTGACTCGGCACTCCCGCCGCTGCTGATCTTCATCGGCTCCTTCCCCTACTTCTGGCTCGCCATGGGCGCCCTCTACCTGTTCGGCGTCACGCTGGGCTGGTTCCCGATCCGGCACGCCTTCAGCGACACGATCACCCCGGGCTTCAGCTGGGAGTTTGTGTCCGACGTCGGCATGCACCTGGTGCTTCCGGCCCTCACCATTGTGCTGGTCTCCCTTGGCGGCTGGATGCTGGGCATGCGCAACACCATGATCGCCACGAACGCGGAGGACTACATCACCATGGCCGAGGCGAAGGGCCTGCGTCCGGGCCGGATCATGTTCCGCTACGCCGCCCGCAACGCCATGCTGCCATCCGTCACAGCCTTTGGCATGAGCCTGGGCTTCGTAGTGGGCGGGGCACTCCTGACAGAGGTGGTGTTCGCCTACCCCGGCGTCGGCTACCAGCTGCTGGCCGCCGTACAGGGCCTGGACTACCCGCTCATGCAGGGCCTGTTCCTGACCATCACGGCCGCCGTGCTGCTGGCCAATTTCCTGGTGGACATCCTCTACGTCCGCCTCGACCCGCGCGTGCGCAGCAACTAGGACTTATCATGACCACTTCCATCGAAAACACCGCTTCCAGCCTGCCGGGCGAGACCCGCGCGGCGGATCCGCTGACCGGCAAAATGCCCGACGGCGGCACCGGACTTCCGTCCGGTGGCTCGGCCCGCAGGCCCAACCAGGGCCTGCTCCACGGCCTGCTGACCAACAAAAAGGCCATGACCGGCGCTGCCATCCTCCTGGTGTTCATCGCCTTGGCGCTCCTGGCACCGGTGCTTTACCCGGACAACCCCTCCAAGATCACCGGAATGGCGTCCCAGGAACCGGACGCTGAGTTCTGGCTCGGGACCACGGCGAAGGGCCAGGACGTCCTGGCACTCACTATCCACGGTGCCCGCAGTTCCCTTTTTGTGGGCCTGACAGTGGGGTTCGCCTCCACGTTTATCGGCATCCTGGTGGGTCTCGCTTCGGCGTACTTCGGCAAGTTCATCGACGAAGCCCTGTCCCTGACCACCAACGTCTTCCTCCTGCTGCCAGGCCTGCCATTGCTGGTGATCCTGGCCGCGTTCCTTCCCCCCGGGCTTGGCACCGTCATCCTGGTCCTGGTGGTCACCGGCTGGGCCGGCTCCGCCCGGGTGTTGCGTTCGCAGGCGCTGTCCATCCGGTCCAAGGACTTCGTGGCGGCGGCTGTGGTCACGGGTGAGCGGCCGCTGCGGATCATGTTCGGAGAGATCCTGCCCAACATGGCCTCGATCGTGATGGGCACACTCCTGGCGTGCATCATCTACGGCATCGGCGCGCAGGCCGGCCTCGAGTTCCTCGGGCTGGGTGACGTCAGCACTGTCTCCTGGGGAAACAACCTCTACTGGGCGGGAAATGAAGGGGCCCTGCTGACGGGCAGCTGGTGGGTTTTTGTCCCATCGGGCCTGTGCATCGCCCTGGTGGCGTTCTCGCTGGCGCTGATTAATTACGCGGTGGACGAGGTTACCAACCCCCGCTTGCGGAAAATCAAGAAAACCAAGCCCCTCCCCACCGGAAAGCGAGCAGCGGAATGACCGTTTCCCAGACCTCCCTTGGCTCGTCCCTGCCCGTCCTGGAAATCAAGGACCTCACCGTTAAGTACCGCAGCGACACCAGGTCCATTACCGCCGTCGACCGCGTCTCCTTCAGCATTGGCGCCGGCGAAATCTTCGGCCTGGCCGGCGAATCCGGCTGCGGCAAGTCCACCATCGCCAACACCATCATGCGGCTGCTGCGCGACCCCGCGGAGATCGCAGGCGGAAGCATCCGCTTTGGCGGCAGGGACGTACTGGCCATGGGCAAGGAGGAGTTGCGTCGTTTCCGCTGGCAGGACGTGGCCATGGTTTTCCAGTCGGCGATGAACTCGCTGAACCCGGTGATGACTATCGGCGACCAGATCGTGGATATCTACACTACCCACGCTGGCTATTCGCGTCAGGAGTCCCTGCGGAGGGCTGCCGAACTCCTTGAACTGGTCCGGATCGACCCGGCACGGCTGAAGGCGTACCCGCACCAGCTTTCGGGCGGGATGCGCCAGCGCGCGGTCATCGCGATGGCTGTGGCGCTGAAGCCCTCGCTCCTGATCCTTGACGAGCCCACCACGGCCCTGGACGTAGTGGTGCAGCAGGAGATCATGGCCCAGATCAAGGACCTGCAGCACCAGTTGGGTTTCTCCGTCCTGTTCATTACGCACGACATGTCCCTCATGGTGGAGCTATCCCACCGGATGGCGGTGATGTACGGAGGCAGGATCGTGGAAACGGCCAAGGCCAAGGACATCCACTCGGCCCCGCGCCACCCGTACACCCAAGCCCTCATGGGAGCTTTCCCACCCCTGACAGGGCCGCGGGTACCGCTGACCGGCCTGGCCGACGGCGTGAAGTTCAGCAACATCCCAGACCTCCAGGAAGAGGCGCCGGGACATTTCGTGGCCCCGGTTTCCCCGGACCAGATTGCCCAGAACCAGCCTGCCCTCGAAGGAGCACACCCGTGAGCAAGCACAGTGACACACCAGCCCCGGAGGTCCCAGCCCTTGAGGTAAGACGCCTGTCCAAGGATTTCCACAGCGGAGGCTTGTTCTCCCGTGCAACGGTGCGTGCCCTCGGCGGGGTGGACCTCAGCATCGGCAGGGGCGAAATCGTGGCCCTTGTGGGGGAGTCAGGCTCAGGAAAGAGTACCCTCGCCCGGTGCATTGCGCGGCTGGAAAAGCCGAGTGCCGGGCAGGTCCTCCTGGACGGAACGGACGTCCTAAAGCGGGACCGGTTCCAGGCGTCCAAGGAGTACCGGTCACGGGTACAAATGGTGTTCCAGGATCCGTTCGGCTCGCTCAACCCGGTCCACCGGATCGAACATTTCCTCACACGTTCCTTGACCCTTCACCGTAAGGCCGGGACGCCCGCGGGGCTTCAGACCCGGTTGGAGGAGCTGATGACCACGGTGGGGCTTACGCCGGACATGCTCAATTCCTACCCGCACGAACTCTCCGGCGGCCAGCGCCAGAGGGTGGCCATCGCCCGGGCACTGGCGGTCGAACCCGACGTAATCCTCGCCGACGAGCCCACCTCTATGCTGGACGTCTCGGTCCGGATCGGCATCCTCAACCTGCTGCGCGGACTCCGTGACCGGCAGGGCATCTCCATGCTGTACATCACCCACGACCTCGCCTCCGCGCGTTATCTCGCGGACCGCATCGCTGTGATGTTTGCCGGTGAACTGGTGGAGGAAGGCGAGTCCCTGGATTTGCTGGCGAATCCGGCCCACCCCTACACCCGGCTGCTGGTATCGGCAGTTCCGGACCCTGCCCGCACCGGATCCTACGATCCATCCGCCCGGGCGGCGCTTCGGGCGGCGGTGATGGAACCGGCGTCGTGCGAGTACGACGGCGACCCGCAGCAGCGGTGTTCAGCCTCCACGCCGGTGCGGCACCAGGTGGGCGATCCCGCCAATCGGCATTGGGTCCGATGCCACCTGTACCGGCCGACGGCCGCCGCAGCGGGCCACGCCCTGGCAACCGAACCCCTGGATGAAGTGGTTTCCGCATGACCGGCCTGTCCCACCCCCTTGCCATCGTGCCGCAGGACGAACTCGTGGCACGAGCCGAGGCGGATCCGCACAGGCCCCGCTTCCACTTTGTTTCGCCGGCGGGCTGGCTCAACGATCCCAACGGGGTGAGCCAATGGAACGGCACCTACCACCTCTTCTACCAATACAACCCCGAGGGCGCCTTCCACCACCGCATCCTCTGGGGCCATGCCACCAGTCCGGACCTGGTCAACTGGACGGACAAACCGGTGGCCCTGGAACCCTCCGATGGGCCGGACGCTGACGGCTGCTGGTCCGGGGTGCTCGTGAACGACGGCGGCACGCCCACCCTGGTGTATTCAGGCCGCCTGGGCGAACGTGAACTTCCCTGTGTGGCCGTCGGCTCACCTGACCTGCTCAGCTGGACCAAAGCCCCGGAAAACCCGGTGATTTCCGGCGCTCCCACCGGAGTGGACATCACCGCGTACCGGGACCATTGCGTGTGGCGTGAAGGCTCCGGCTGGCGCCAGCTGGTGGGCTCGGGCATCCGCGGCCGGGGCGGGACGGCCTTCCTCTATGAGTCCCATGACCTCCGGAGCTGGAACTACATTGGGCCGCTGTTCATCGGCGACGCCTCCGCCGGCGACCCCGCGGCAACGGACTGGGAAGGCACGATGTGGGAATGCGTGGACCTGTTCCGCGTGGGTCCCGGGGTGCTTGGAGATGCTGCAGGGCCGCTGGTGGAGGGGAATGCAGGACCTGACGTACTCGTCTTTTCCGCATGGGACGACGGCGACACGCGGCACCCGCTGTACTGGACCGGACGCTACGCGGGAGACTCGTACAGCCCTTGGCAGCTGCGCCGGCTGGATTATGGCGGCCGGTACTTCTACGCCCCCCAGTCATTCGCTGACGATGGGGGCCGCCGCGTGATGTTCGGGTGGCTGCAGGAGGGCCGGACGGATGGGGCCATGGTGGAGGCGGGCTGGTCCGGCGTGATGAGCCTGCCGCGGGTGGCCACTTTGGACGCCCAAGGGGAACTGGCGTTTGCGCCTGTGGCGGAGATCGAGTCACTTCGCCGGGACCACGTGCGGATCGGTCCGAGGGAGGTGGCCGGCAGCGAGGTCCTGGCCGGGGTTGGCGGGAACCAACTGGACCTGGAGCTTGACCTTGACGTGGAGACGGGGAGCGTATTCCGGCTCGGGATACTGGGCTCGGCTGCCTGTCCCGGTGGTGCCGGGACCGAGGAAACGGTTATCGAAATCCGGCGCCATGCCGGGATCAGTGGGGAATCGTTCCTGGCCTTGGACCGGTCCCGCAGCAGCCTGGACCTGTCGGTGGACAGTGAGGAAAAGTCCGGTCCGGTAACCCTGCCCGTTGGAAGGCTCCGGCTCCGCGTCCTGGTGGATCGCTCGGCCGTGGAGATCTTCGCGAATGGCAAACCTTTGACCGCCCGGGTGTATCCGACGCTCGGCGGGACCGCCGTGCGCCTGTCCGCCGAGGGAGCGGTCCGCCTTCGGCAGTTGGATGCCTGGCGGATGGAAGGGATCTTCAGCGGCCCGCGTCCGCTTTTCCCCTGACGCGCTCTCCACCCGGCCACACTCGAACATTGAGTGAACCTGGGGTGGCCGCGGCGTGACATTTCCCACGGTTGAGTATTTCGGACGAAACATTTGACTCGGCCAAACCGTTATGGCACGCGCGCGGTTGGATAGATGTAAGCGCTTGCATAAAATGTCTGACATGTGGCATTTGGGTGATGAAACACGGTTTGAAAAGCCCTCCCGGGGCTGCCTAGCGTAGAAGCAGCTCAGGAAAATAACGATTTGTCCTGCGCTACTTACGGGGCCCCACCCAAGTCCCGTTACCCCTCGATACAACGGCGTCCTCGATGACGCTGCGGTGTTGTTGGGCTCGCCGGATTATTCGAGGCACCAGGGCATACGCCCGTCTTCCACGAATAGTTTCAACTCCGCGAGAAGAGCAAAAATGCACAAGCACCCCCAAACTCCCCGGATGCTGCGGTGGCGTCCCGCTGCCGCAGCACTGGCGGCAGCTGTTGCGGCCTCGGCCTTCCTGGCCATCCCGTCAGCACAGGCCAACGAGCCGGCGGATCCGCCGGCAGCCGAGCAGATGCCAGCCCCGACCCCGGGCTTCCCCCTGCCCACCAAGCACAGCCAGCAGGCCCACGACCCGGCGTCGGACTTCACGTCCAAGTGGACCCGCGCGGATGCCAAGCAGATCATGGCGCAGAGCGACTCCACGGTCGCTCCCGGTGAAAACTCCATGAGCCCGGATGTCACCATGCCGGAAATCCCCGAGGATTTCCCCACCATGAATGACGACGTCTGGGTCTGGGACACCTGGTCCCTCACGGACGAAAACGCGAACCAGATCAGCTACAAGGGCTGGGACGTCATCTTCTCCCTCGTGGCCGACCGCCACGCCGGGTACGGCTTCGACCAGCGCCACTGGAACGCCCGGATCGGTTACTTCTTCCGCAAGACCAACGCCGATCCGGCCAAGGACAAGTGGAACTACGGCGGCCACGTCTTCGCCGACGGTGCCTCAATCGGCAACACTGAGTGGTCCGGCTCCACCCGCCTGATGCAGGGCAACCAGGTCAACGTGTTCTACACGGCCACCACCTTCTACGACGTGGCTGAGCGGAATGCGGGCGGCGGTGGAATCGCCCCGGATGCGGCCATTGCCAAGGCACTGGGCAAGATCCATGCAGATGAGAACGGCGTCACCTTCGACGGCTTCGAGCACACCAAGCTGCTGGAACCCGAGGGCAAGATGTACCAGACGAAGGAACAGAACCCGGGCTTCGCCTTCCGCGATCCGTACACCTTCGCTGACCCGGCGCACCCCGGCAAGACCTTTATGGTCTTCGAAGGCAACACCGGCGGCACCCGTGGCGAGTACCGCTGCGAGGAGGAGGACCTCGGCTACCAGCCAGGTGACCCGCACGCTGAGAACCTGAATGAAGTGAACAGCTCCGGAGCCTACTACCAGACCGCCAACGTGGGCCTGGCCGTAGCGGACAACAAGGACCTGACAAAATGGTCCTTCCTGCCCCCGATCCTGTCCGCCAACTGCGTCAACGACCAGACTGAGCGCCCGCAGATCTTCATCCAGAACGAAAACGGCAAGAACAAGTACTACCTGTTCACCATCAGCCACCAGTTCACTTACGCGGCAGGCATGCGCGGCCCCGACGGCGTCTACGGCTTCGTGGGCGACGGCGTCCGTTCCGACTACCAGCCGATGAACAACAGCGCCCTGGCCCTGGGTTCCCCGACGGACCTGAACATGCCGGCCAACGCTCCGGAAGGTCCCAACCCGCTCCAGAACGGCCGCCAGTTCCAGGCCTACTCGCACTACGTGCAGCCCGGTGGCCTGGTGCAGTCCTTCATCGACAACGTCAACGGCGTCCGAGGCGGATCCTTGTCGCCGACAGTGAAGATCAACTTCCAGAACGGCATCTCCCAGGTGGACCGCAGCTTCGGCCAGAACGGCCTCGGCCCGTTCGGCTACCTGCCCACCAACCTCCGCGTCGGCGGAGAGGGCCACTACAAGTGACCCGCGCCTAGCGGAAGCTGATCCAAAACCTTCCGCAGATGGAGGCGGGGATGTCCGGCATGGCCGGGCGTCCCCGCCTCCTGCCGTTAAGCCGCAGGCAGGGGATAGGGTTGGGAACAACAGAAGGGGGAGTGCCTGATGGAATACCAGAACCCACAACCCGATGCGGGCGTCCAAAACCATAGCGCCGGAAGTTTGGTGCCCGGCCACGGCCGGACCGTCATTTCTGAAACTGCCGTTGCGAAAGTTGCCGGCATCGCCGCCCGTGCTGTCCCGGGGGTCTATTCGCTCGGTTCCGTTCCATCGCGCGCCCTCGGCGCCATCCGGGACGCCGTCGGCAGTTCAGACCACGCGGCCGGAGTGCACGCCGAGGTTGGCGAGACCCAGGTGGCGGTGGACATCAGCCTCGTGGCAACCTACGGCACGCCCCTCCATTCACTGGCTGACCAGGTCCGGTCCTCCGTGTACCGGGCAGTCGAAGACCTGGTCGGGCTGCAGGTCATTGAAGTGAACGTCGAAATCACCGATGTCTATGTGGCTCCGCCTGTGAAATCGTCAGGTCCGGCCACCGCAGAAAGAGAGGCCCTCCTGTGAATCTGACCGTTGTGGGAATCGGTGTGGGCGCTTTCGTGGCGTTTATGTCCTTCCAGTTCGGGCTGTGGGGCTTCCTGGTGTCACTGCTGTTTATGGGTATCGGAGCCCTGCTGGGCCGCGCTGCGGAAGGAAAACTGGACCTGCGCGGCGTCCTGGATGCCATCATCGGCCGGCGCTCCTCGTCATGAGTTCGCCCGCACCGGCCCTTCGAGGCCAGGTATTTGCCGGCCACAACCGCATCAGCACGCAGGCCCTGACCAGCCTGGCGAAGGCCGCCGCAGCAGAAGCACTGGGCGTGCCTGCCCAGGACGTCCGTGCGGACTGGTCCGACGACGACGGTCTGCTGGCGTTGTCCCTCGTGGCGCCCATCAACGTTCCGCCGCTGAAGGCAGTTGCTGCCGACGCCGGTAAGGTGCCAGCCTTCGGCGGGTCCATCTGGGACCGGACCGTCGCCGCGAAGGCACGGATCCTGGCAACTGTGACGGCACTGAGCGGCGCCCGGCTGAGCCGCGTGGATATCCGGATCAGCGGGGTCCGGATCAGTGAAGGCGGGCGGGTGAAATGAGCCAACCGGACAAGCAGCCGGACCAACCGGACAAGCAGAGAATCCTCTACCGGGAGACCCACTCCTCCCGCGCTGTGGTGGCAACGCTCGTAGCAGTGCTCGTTGTGGTCCTGTGCGCTTATGGCCTCCTGGAATCAGCGGTCCACGCGATTGGCCAGCCTGCCTGGCTGATCGAACCGCAGAGGGCGGCGGAACGCATCGTGGCATTGCCTTCCGGAATTTCGCCGTTGCTGCTCGGCGCCCTGGGTGCCGTGCTTGCAATGATCGGCCTGTTTTTCCTTTTGAACGCTGTCCTTCCCGGCCGCCGTGCCCGGCATGTGCTCAATGGCCAGGGGGCTGACTGGAGCAGTCCTGCGGTGGTGGTGGACGATGAAGTCATAGCATCCGCACTGGCCCGCCGTGCCCGGCTCGCCGCCAACGTCACACCGGAACAGGTGATGGTTGTGGTGTCCCGGCGCCAGATCGTGGTGAATGTCCGCCCCACGTCCGGGGTGCCGGTGGATGAGGCGGCAGTCCTTGAGGCCGTGCAGTTCGAACTTGGCGAGATGGCGCTGGTTCCGGTTCCCGAGGTCCGGGTCAACCTGTCCTCGGCAGGGGTGATTGGCGCGTGACGAGCACCCCTGTACTGCTTAACAGGATCCTGGTGGGGATCTTGGGTATCAAGCTGTTCGTTGTTGGCCTCTTCCTGGTCCTGCTGGCCACCGTTCCGGCCGTCGCCTCGTGGTGGCAATCGTGGTCGGCGGACGCCTGGCAGGGAGTAAACCAGGCTTTCAACAACACCCGGTTTCCCGGCCGGCCCGAGAGTTGGCTCTGGATCGTGCTGGTCCTGGTGACCTTGTTGCTAATCGGACTGATGGTGGCCTGGGTGGCCCAGCAGGGCAAAGGACGCACCAATTTGCTGGTTTCAGACGACGACGCCGGAGACGTCGCCGGCGACGTGCGGATTGGGGGAGGGGTGGCCGAGCAGGCGCTCAAACACGCCCTCGCTGAACGGCCGGACCTCGCGGGCGCCACGGTGGCAACCTACGCGGTCAACGGCAGCCCGGCTTTGAAGATCCGGCTCCTCCCGCGCCAGGGAGTCGCCCCGCATCTACTGGCTGCCGAAGTGGCAAGCCTGGTTGAGGCCCTGAACGCGGTGGTTGGCAAACCCACCCCTGTGCTGATTCACATTGGCGCCGGTGCGCGGACGCGGTTCGGCCGGGCCGAACGCGTCCGCTGACACTCAGCGGGTCAGGTAAACGCTGCAGTTCGGCGGGACTTCTGGCACAGAACCTGCCGCTGGCGTTGACGTTGTCAGCGACACCGTGAACCCGGGGGGTACGGGGACTGCGGCTGACCCAAGGTTACAGAGAACCAGCACGTCGCCATTATGGAACGCCAGGACGCCATCCTGTGGCTGGTGGACGTCCGCCCACTGGAAGGACCCGGATCCAAGCCCCTGGGCGGACCGGAACGCCAGCGCCGAACGGTAGAGCTCCAGCGTGGAACCCGCGACGCCGTCCTGCCGGTCTGCGGCCAGCTCCCGGAATGACTCCGGCTGGGGCAGCCACGGTGCTACGGGCATGCGGCGGCCACTGCCGACGTCGGGCGTTGCGTTTGGGGTGCCCCCCAAGCCCGCGGTGAACGCCTCGGCGAAACCGTAACCCGGGTCATCCGCTTTCCACGGAAGCGGCACGCGGCAGCCGTCACGGCCGATCTCCGCGCCTTGAGTGCGGAAGAACGTCGGATCCTGCCGGGCTTCGTCCGGGAGCGTGGTGTGCTCGGGAAGTCCCAGTTCCTCACCCTGGTACAGGTAAACGGAGCCCGGCAGCGCCAACGCGACCAGTGTGGCGGCGCGCGCCCGCTGCAGTCCCAGGGCAGCGTCCGGCTGTTCGTCGCGGGCCCCGATGCCCTTGGGGAAGGTGGTGGGATCTTTGAGCCCGAACCGCGTGGTGTGGCGGACGGTGTCGTGGTTGCTCAGGACCCACGTGGATGGTGCCTCGACGGAAGCCGCGGCCAGGAGCGAGGCTTCAATGGCTTCCGCCATGCGCACGGCGTCCCAGCCGGCCAGGAGGAAATCGAAGTTGAACGCCTGCTGCATTTCGTCCTTGCGGACATACCGGGCCAGCCGTTCAGCGGGTTCCACCCACGCTTCGGCCACCATCATGCGATCGCCGTCGTAGGCGGCCAGCACACGGTTCCAGTCCCGGTAAATGTCGTGCACCCCCTCCTGGTCAAAGAACGGCGACGGCGGGTACACCGGCGATACGGCGCGGTGCGGTTCCTCCGCGTCGGTATGAGCGCCGGGAGCATCGCCGGGCGGGGTATGCCCGGAATCCGGCGCCGGTTCTACCGTGCCTTCCACCATTGCCGCCACGCCGTCCCAATCCGGCAGCCCGGCTTCCTTGACCATGCCGTGGGCAACATCCACACGGAATCCGTCCACGCCCCGGTCCAGCCAAAAGCGCATCACGGAGCGCATTTCCTCCTGGACCTCGGCATTCTCCCAGTTCAGGTCCGGCTGTTTGGTGTCGAAAAGGTGAAGGTACCACTCGCCGGGAGTGCCGTCCGCTTCGTCGATCCTGCTCCAGGCGGGGCCCCCGAAGATGGACCGCCAGTTGTTGGGGGCAAGGTTTCCGTCACCGGAACCAGGCACTTCGTCTTTGCCGGCCCGGAAAATGTAGCGGTTCCGCTCGCGGGAGCCGGGAGGGGAAGCCAAGGCTTCCTGGAACCACACATGTTCGTCCGAAGTGTGGTTCGGCACGAGGTCAACGATGACCTTCAGGCCGAGGTCGTGAGCAATTCGTAACATAGCGTCGAAATCGGCCAGCGTTCCGAAAAGCGGGTCAACCTGCCGGTAGTCAGCCACGTCATATCCGCCGTCCGCCTGCGGTGATTTATAGAACGGCGATAGCCAGACGGCGTCCACTCCGAGCCGTTGCAGGTAGGGCAAACGGGCTGTAATTCCGCGGAGATCACCCATTCCATCGCCATTGCCGTCGGCGAAGGAGCGCGGATAGACCTGATAGACGACGGCGCTTGCCCACCATGACTTTACCCTTGAGGCGGGGGTGGGAACGGGTGAGTGGTGCATTTGGTTCCTCTCAGGTAACTTTTTGATGTAAACGCTTGCATTTCTTCCGGCAACGTTACTAGTGTGATGGTCACCACATCAACCGCACTGCCGACTTACTTGTCACTCAGCGAGGAGCCTCAAGCATGAAAACCCGTAAATTCTTACTCCCGGCAGCAACTGCCGGCATTTTGGCCCTGACGCTCTCCGCCTGCGCCGGCGGTGGCGGCGGGGGCACCACAGGCGGCGGCGGAACCGACGCCGAAGCCAACCTCGACGGTCGCGGCCCCATTACCTACGTACAGGGCAAGGACAACAGCAACGTTGTCCGTCCGCTGATCGAAAAATGGAACGCTGCCCACCCCGACGAGAAGGTCACGTTCAAGGAGCAGACCGACCAGGCCGACCAGCAGCACGATGACCTGGTCCAGCACTACCAGGCCAAGGACCCCAACTACGACGTCGCAAGTGTCGACGTCGTGTGGACCGCGGAATTCGCCGCCAAGGGCTGGCTACAGCCGCTCAAGGACAAGATGGCTGTGGATACGGCCGGCATGCTTGAGCCCACCATCGAAGCTGGTTCCTACAAGGGCACGCTGTATGCTGCCCCGGTTTCTTCTGACGGTGGCATCCTCTACTACCGCAAGGACCTCGTCCCCACGCCGCCTAAGACGTGGGACGAAATGATGGAGATGTGCTCCATCGCCAAGGCCAACAACATCGGCTGCTACTCCGGCCAGTTCAAGCAGTATGAGGGCCTCACGGTCAACGCTTCCGAGGCCATCAACTCCTTTGGTGGCTCAGTCCTGGACAAGGACGGAAAGCCCAGCTTGAACACGGCAGATGCCAAGGCAGGCCTGGAGAACCTGGTCAAGGCTTTCGCGGACGGCAATATCCCGGCTGAAGCCATCACGTACCAGGAAGAGGAAAGCCGCCGTGCATTCCAGGACGGCAACCTGCTCTTCCTGCGCAACTGGCCCTACGTTTACAACCTGGCCACCACTGAAGGCTCCTCCAAGGTCAAGGACGTCCTGGGCATGACTGCCCTGCCGGGCAAGGATGGCCCGGGCGCCTCGTCACTGGGCGGCCACAGCGCTGCCGTCAGCGTGTACTCGAAGAACAAGGCCACTGCCCTGGACTTCGTGAAGTTCCTGGTTGAAGAGGAACAGCAGAAGTTCTTCGCCACGCAGGGTTCGCTGGCTCCGGTGCTTGGCGACCTCTACGAGGACCAGGAGCTTGTGACCAAGCTGCCGTACCTGCCGGTGCTGAAGACGTCCATCGAGAACGCCGTTCCGCGTCCCGTTACGCCGTTCTACCCGGCCGTCACCCAGGCGATCCAGGAAAACTCGTACTCCGCACTCAAGGGTGAGAAGTCCGTAGAGCAGGCTCTCTCCGATATGCAGAAGTCCATCGAGTCCGCCGGCGCAGGATCGTAGCTTAGCCATGGCAACCGAATTGGGCCCGACGCCGGCAACAAAGCCGGCGTCGGGCGGGACCCCGGTCCACCACGCGCCGAAGGGTGTGGGGGAGGACAATAAGATACTGAGCCAGGGCAAATGGGCCTCCTGGTTGCTCGCCCCCACCATCATTGCGCTGGGCATCGTTATCATTTACCCGATCATCAGCGCCGTCGTTATGTCCTTCCAGAAGGACGCCGGCCTTGACCCGGCCACCGGCCTTTTTACCGCCGGCGGCCCGGCCGGCATCCAGAACTACGTGAACTGGCTCGGCCAGCAGTGTGCCGCCCCCGGCGGCGGCACAGTTGCTTGCCCTCCCGGCACCCTGGGCGGCCAGTTCTGGAACGCTACAGCCACCACCTTCCTCTTCACTGTCATCACGGTGACGTTCGAGACCATCCTGGGCTTCTGGATGGCCATGATCATGGCCCGCACCTTCAAGGGACGCAGCCTGGTCCGGGCCGCCGTGTTGGTCCCGTGGGCCATCCCCACGGCCGTCACGGCTCAGCTGTGGCTCTTCATCTTCGATTTCCAAGGCATTGCCAACAAGCTGTTCAACGTCAGCATTCTCTGGACAGGCAGTGAATGGCCAGCCAAGTGGGCGGTCATCATCGCCGATACGTGGAAGACCACGCCGTTCATGGCGCTGCTCATCCTGGCTGGCCTGCAGATGATTCCGGCTGAGGTTTACGAAGCCGCGAAGGTGGATGGTGCCACGGCATGGCAGCGGTTCAGGATGATTACCCTACCGCTGGTCAAGCCGGCGCTGATGGTGGCAATCCTGTTCCGCACGCTGGATGCACTGCGTATGTTCGACCTTCCGTACATCCTGACGCAGGGTGCAAACAACACCACCACGTTGTCCATCCTGGTGATCAACCAGGTCAGGCAAGGGTTCAACGCGGCGGCAGCACTGTCCACCATTACGTTCATCATCATCTTCTTGGTCGCTTTCATCTTCGTCCGCTTCCTTGGAGCGAACGTTGTGGAGCAAAGCGGCGCCACAGGTAAGGGAAAGAAATGACCACGTCAACAGCGGCCACGGACCTGCGCGCGCGCCAGGATAAGGGGCGAAAGACGGCCCAGAACCGCGAGAAATGGGCACAGGGCCGTACGTACATCAGTGCCGCGGTCATCCTGATCTGGTGCCTCGCGCCTGCCTACTGGATGGTGGTGGTGGCATTCCGCGAGGTGGGCTTCACCTACGACACCTCGATCCTGCCCACGCACGTGACGCTGGACAACTTTGTCACGGCGTTCGATACCTCGTTCGGCAACCGCTTCGGCCAGGCACTCCTGAACAGTATTTTCATTGGCGTGGTTGTTACTGCCGTTTCGCTGCTCATTGGTGTGTTCGCCGCGTACGCCTTGGCGCGACTGACCTTCCGGTTCAAGTTCCTGGTGCTGGGCTTCATCCTCGGGGCGTCCATGTTCCCGGGCGTAGCCCTCATCACCCCGCTCTTCCAGCTCTTTACCAACATCGGCTGGATGGGCACGTACCAGGCACTGATCATTCCGAGCATCTCGTTCGTGCTGCCGCTGACCGTCTACACACTGACGTCCTTCTTCCGCGAAATGCCGTGGGAGTTGGAAGAATCAGCACGTGTGGACGGGTGCACGCAGGGGCAGGCTTTCCGCAAGGTCATCATGCCCTTGGCGGCCCCGGCGATCTTCACTACGGCCATCCTGGCGTTCATCTCCTCCTGGAATGAATTCCTGATTGCCAGTCAGCTCTCCAGCGATGCCACGCAGCCCGTGACCGTCGCGATCGCGAGCTTCGCCGGCGCCCAGCCGAACCAGATTCCGTATACGGCCATCATGGCTGCCGGCACCATCGTCACCATTCCCTTGGTGATCCTGGTGTTGGTCTTCCAGCGCAAGATCGTTGCCGGCCTGACGGCAGGTGCAGTCAAGTGACGGAAGGCGTTTCCCGCCCCGGCAAGTCCAAAGGGGCGGGAAACGAACGCCGGCTGGCACGCTCCGGCGAGGATTTTGACATCATCATCGGATTCCTGGGTTTCTGGGCTGTGGTCCTGGTAGTGGTCACGGTCTGGATGGAGGTGACCGGACAACCCGCACTGTGGTGGGCACTTGGCCTGCTGGCCACACTCCTGGCGATCTACGGAATGCTGCGGCTCCGCAGGAAGCTGCCGGACCGGAGGTAACGCCCCACTGTGATTCCGCGGCCGGCTGTCCCTTTTGCGCAGGTAACACTGCGAAGCAGGGCGGCGGTCAAAATACTATGGCGTGGGGGTATCGCACTAGAGCAGGGGCGTACTCCTGCAGGGAGTACATGAGGGGACACCGTGGCACGCACATCTGAAAGGTCCCAACGGGGCGGCCACAGTGGCGTCAGCATTGAGGATGTGGCAGCCGCAGCGGGAGTGTCTACAGCCACCGTCTCCAGGGCGGTGCGTGGACTGCCGCGGGTGTCACCCGCCACCCGCGAGAAGATCCTCGAGGTGGCCGGCGAACTCGGCTACGTGGCCTCATCTTCGGCATCCGGGCTCGCCACCGGACGCACCAAGACCATCGGGGTGCTGGCGCCCTTCGTGAGCAGGTGGTTCTTCTCCAAGGCCATTGAGGGCGCCGACCGGGAACTCCACGCCCGCAATTACAACCTCTCCCTCTTCAACCTGGGCGGCCACGGCAGCAATCGGGAGCGGCTTTTCAGCAAGACCATGGTCTACAAGCAGATCGATGCGCTGCTGGTGCTGTGTATGGCCCTCACCCATGAAGAACTGGACCATTTGCAAAAAATCGACATCCCGTTGGTGGTGGTGGGCGGCCACGTTGAGGAATGCGCCTATATCGGCATTGATGACTACGCCGCCGCCTCCACTGCCGTCCGGCACCTGATCGACCTGGGGCACCGTGACATTGCCCTGGTCCATGGCGACGACGAAACCGACCTGAACTTCGACGTTCCCCGGGTCCGCATCCTGGCTTTCAAGGACGTAATGCAGGGCGCCGGCCTGCCCACCCGCCCCGAATGGGATGAATGGGGGGACTTTACCGTCCGCAGCGGCCAGGAGGCTTTCCGCCGGCTGTGGGCCCGTCCCGGGGACAAACCCACTGCCATCTTCTGCGCCTCGGACGAAATGGCCATGGGTGTCATCTTCGAGGCGGCCCGGCTGGGGGTCCGCGTTCCTGAAGAGCTCTCCGTCGTGGGAATCGATAACCACGATTTCGCCGACGCAATGGGCCTGACCACGGTGGGCCAGCGCCCGGACGAGCAGGCTGAGCTTGCCACTAAGATGCTGCTGGATGAACTCGACGGCGTGACGGGGGCAGTGCGCTCCGCGGTGGCACCCCATGAACTCATCATCCGGAGAACCACGGCGCCGCCGCGGGACTAAGAAGCCCTGGCCAGCTGCCTGATGGGGATCCACCGCGACGCCAGCCGACGGTAAGCTGCCGCTGCGCCGGTCATGTCACCCTCGGCGAGGCACTCGATTCCCAGCCTGATATCCATCGGTGACTCGTCCGGATACACCTTGTCCGCCACGGCCCCATAATCCAGCTCCACCATGGAATTGACGTGAAACAGCTCAAGCCACTCCGTGAGCTGGGCGAGATCGTCCAGCATGTCCAGGTCCGGGGCCGCCAAGGCAAGGTTGGCCACAGCGTAGCGTGCCCGTTCCATGGCGTCGGTGATGGGGGCCCAGACGCGGACGGTGAGGATCCGCCCGCCGGACTCCACGACGTCCTTGCGGTCACCTTCCATAAACAGCGAGAACCAGCTGAACGGAATGCCCCAGGTTGAAGCGCGGGTATGGACCCGGATGGATCCGTCGCGGGCCTTGACGAGGTCGATGCGTTCCTGGTGCTTGTCCCGCTGTTCTTCCGGAATCAGCATTTCAGCGAGGGGGCCGTGGATGCCTTCCATCAGGGCGTTGGCTGCCAGGCCGGCCCGCAGCACCAGCTGGCTGGGGCAGTAGAGCAGCACGGGGTCCGCACCCGCACTTGACTGAGCGCCAGCTCCGCCGTCGGACGTTCCCGTTGCCGGGGCATCTTCGGGCAATGCCGGCGGCGGCACGCCGGGAGCTGTGGTGACCCGGACCAGGTCGGTGCGACCAGTGGGGAAAGGATCGCCGCCGGCCCGGGTGATCCGGCCAAGGGACGCGAGCAGCTCGGCGTTTTCCACCGCTGCGCGGGAGGCGGTGCGGGCGCCAGCCGCCCGGATGGCCTCGCGCTGGTCCTCGGGAAAGGCGTCCAGGGGTTCGTAGACGCGCAGGGTGGAGGAAAAGGGCAGGCCAGCCTGGCCACGGTAGAGGTTTCCGGTCATCGTTTCCCCCTTTCGGCGGTCCATGGCTGCAGCATCAGTCTGCCAGATCCACCAGCACGGGTGCGTGGTCCGAGGCGCCCTTGCCTTTACGTTCCTCGCGGTCGATCGAAGCGCCGGTCACCCTCGCGGCCAGTGCCGGGGAGGCCAGGATGAAGTCGATCCGCATGCCCTCCTTTTTGGGGAAACGCAGCTGGGTGTAGTCCCAGTACGTGTAGACGCCGGGACCGGGGGTGTAGGGGCGTACGACGTCGGTGAAGCCCGCCTCTTCAAAGGCATGGAAGGCCGCGCGCTCCGGCGGGCTGACATGGGTATACCTGTTGTTCACGAAGAGGTCGATGTCCCAGACGTCGTCGTCAAAGGGTGCGATGTTCCAGTCACCCATCAGGGCAACCTGTGCGTGGGGGTCGGCGGTGACGAGGCCCTGCGCGTGGGTCTTCAGGCTTTCGAGCCACTTGAGCTTGTACGGCATGTGCTCGTCGTCGAGCGACCGGCCGTTGGGGATATACAGGCTCCAAACCCGAACGCCGCCGCACGTGGCAGCCATGGCACGGGCCTCCTGGACGGGATCCTTTCCGGCCTTGCCGAATGCAGGCTGGTCCAGGAATGTCCGTTCCACGTCTTCGAGGCCAACCCGGGAGGCGATGGCCACGCCGTTCCACTGGTTCACGCCGAAGTGGGCCACCTCGTAGCCCATCCTCTCGAAAAGTTCCCACGGGAAGTTCTCGTCCTTGCACTTGGTTTCCTGGATGGCCAGGACATCGCAGTCAGTGCGCTGCAGCCACGCCTCCACGCGGTCGGCGCGGGCACGGAGAGAATTCACATTCCAGGTAGCAATCTTCACAGTCCTAACTTACCGAACTTGGGCGCCCGGCATAGCCCACGACGGCGGAGCGGTGCTGGCTATGCCGGGTCGGCTGCAAACTGCAAAGACGGGGCACTAGGGCGCGGACACGCCGTCGCCTTGCTCCTGGGTGGGCCACGTGCACGGCAAAGTGCCCCGCGACGGCGGTGCCACAGCGAATGACAGCGGGGCCGCGCGGCCTCCGGGCTTGCTCTGGAATTTAGTAGGAAGTCCGAGTATATTCGCTTGCAGAGATGACCTGGATCACAATGCGAAGGAGCATTCAGCCATGGTGCGCGAACTTTCCCATTACGTAGCCGGCCGTAGGATCGGAGGGACATCCGGCCGTTACAGCGACGTCTTTGATCCCTGCCAGGGCACAGTCCAGGCCCGCGTGCCACTGGCCAGCCGGGAGGAAGTGCAGAACGCGGTTGCCGCCGCAGAGAAGGCCCAGCCCGAATGGGGCGCCATGAACCCGCAGCGACGCGGCCGGATCCTGCTGAAGTTCGTGGACCTGGTGAACCAGAACCTGGACGAGCTCGCCACCCTGCTCTCCTCCGAGCACGGCAAGACCCTCGCCGACTCCAAGGGCGACATCCAGCGTGGCATCGAAGTGGTGGAGTTCGCGGCCGGTGCCCCGCACCTGATGAAGGGCGAATTTTCCGAGGCTGGCGGAGACATCGACGTCCACTCGCTTCGTCAGCCCCTGGGCGTCGTCGCGGGCATCACGCCCTTCAACTTCCCGGCCATGATTCCGCTGTGGAAGTCCGGACCGGCCCTCGCCGCCGGAAACGCCTTTATCCTCAAACCCTCCGAACGGGACCCCTCAGTGCCCCTGCGCCTGGCCGAACTGTATTCCGAAGCGGGCGTCCCGGACGGCGTGTTCAACGTCATCAACGGAGACAAGGAAGCCGTTGACGCCCTCCTTGAAGATCCACGGGTCAAAGCCATCGGCTTTGTGGGCTCCACACCCATCGCCCAGTACATCTACGCCACCGCCGCCGCCCGCGGGAAACGCGCCCAATGCTTCGGCGGGGCCAAGAACCACATGGTGATCATGCCGGACGCCGATCTGGACATGGCCGCCGACGCCCTGATCGGAGCCGGCTACGGCTCGGCCGGCGAACGCTGCATGGCCATTTCCGTGGCCGTCCCGGTGGGGGAGGAAACGGCCAACATGTTGGTGGCTAAACTCCAGGACCGCATCAAGGGGCTCAAAGTAGGCCACAGCTTGGCCAAGGACTCGGACTTCGGCCCGGTCGTGGCGCCGAGCGCCAAGGACAGGATTGAGGGCTACATCCGGTCAGGAGTTGAGGAAGGCGCCACCCTGCTGGCGGACGGACGCGGCCTCACCGTGGAAGGCTACGACGACGGGTTCTGGTTGGGCCCGACGCTCTTTGACCACGTCACCAAGGACATGAAGATCTACCAGGAGGAGATCTTCGGGCCGGTCCTGAGCGTGCTCCGCGCCACCGACTACGACGAAGCACTGCGCCTGTGCAGCGAGCACGAATTCGGCAACGGCGTGGCCATCTTTACCCGCGACGGTGATGCCGCGCGGGACTTCGCCAGCCGCGTGGAAGTGGGCATGGTGGGCATCAACGTCCCCATCCCGGTCCCGATCGCGTACTACACCTTCGGCGGCTGGAAGGCCTCCGGCTTCGGCGACCTCAACCAGCACGGCGCCGATGCCTTCCGTTTCTACACCAAGACCAAGACCGTCACCACGCGCTGGCCTTCCGGGATCCGCCAGGGCGCCAGCTTCGTGATGCCGGAAGGAAGCTGATGGCCGGTTTGCCAGGAGCGGAGCAGGGATCCGGTCACGAGGTCCTGTTCGAGAGGCGCGGCCATCTGGGCGTGGTCACCCTCAACCGCCCCAAGGCAGTCAACGCGCTGAACGCCGGCATGGTGGCCGCCATGCTGGATCAGCTCACCGCCTGGGCGGCCGACGACGGTGTGGCCGCCATCCTGGTGCAGGGCGCCGGGGAGCGGGGCCTCTGTGCCGGAGGCGACATCGTCGCCATCTACCGGGACATCCTCGCCGGAGGCACACAGACCGCCGCCTTTTGGCAGGACGAGTACCGCCTGAACTCCCTTATTGCCGGCTACCCGAAGCCCTATGTGGCCTTCATGGACGGGCTGGTGCTCGGTGGCGGTGTGGGGATCTCGGCCCACGGCTCCCTCCGCGTGGTCACCGAGCGGACCCGGACCGGCATGCCCGAGACCACCATTGGATTTGTGCCCGACGTCGGCGGGACGTGGCTGCTGGCGGAGTCACCGGGGGAAGGGGGTACCCATGCCGCGCTGACAGGCGCGCACCTCAGCGGCGCGGATGCCCTGTTTTTGGGCCTGGCGGACCATTATGTCCCCTCGGAGAACCTTTCCGGACTGGCGGTGGCGCTTGAAAGCGAAACCGCGGAAGCCGCCGTCGTGCGGTTCAGCCAGCCGGCCCCGCCCTCGGAACTGGAGGCACAGCGCAGCTGGATCGACCCCTGCTACGCCAGCAACGACGCAGAGGAGATCCTTCGCCGGCTCCGTACCCTGGGCGCGGATACCGGGGGAGAAGCGGCCGCGGCCACCATTGAGGCGAAGTCGCCCACTGCCGTGAAGGTGACTTTGGAGTCCCTCCGCAGGGCCAATGGATTGACGTTGGATGAAGCACTGGCACAGGAATACCGGGTGGGTCTCAGATGCCTCGCCGGTCCTGACTTCCGCGAGGGGATCCGGGCGCAGGTGGTGGATAAGGACCGCACCCCGCGCTGGAAGCCCGCCACGCTCGCGGAGGTGCGTGCGGCCGACGTCGAACGATTCTTTGCGCCCCTGGGCGACCTTGAGCTCAACCTTCAGCCAAAGGAGACCGACCATGTCTGAGAACCCCACCGTCGCCTTCCTGGGCCTGGGCCATATGGGCGGGCCAATGGCCGTGAACCTGGTCAAGGCCGGCTACGGCGTGGCCGGCTACGATGTGGTGCCCGCAGCGCTGGAGGCTGCGGCAGCCCATGGCGTCCCCACTGTGCCCGGCCCTTTGGACGCAGTGGCCGGAGCCGACGTCGTCCTGACCATGTTCCCCAGTGGCCAGCATGTCCTGGACGCCTACCGCGGGGTGGACGGACGGCCCGGACTGCTGGTGGCAGCCAAGCCGGGGACCCTGTTCCTGGACTGCTCCACCATTAACGTGGACGAGGCGCGGGAAGCCGCCTCGCTCGCCGTCGCCGCCGGCCACCGCTCGGTGGACGCCCCTGTCTCCGGCGGCGTGGTAGGCGCCGAGGCGGGCACGCTGACGTTCATGGTGGGCGGCGAAGCGGAAGACTTCGAAGCCGTGCGGCCGCTACTTGAGGTTATGGGCAAACGCGTGGTCCACTGTGGCGGACACGGCGGCGGCCAGGCCGCGAAAATCTGCAACAACCTCATCCTCGGGGTCTCCATGATCGCGGTGAGCGAGGCCTTTGTCCTGGGCGAGAAGCTGGGACTCACGCACCAGGCTCTGTTCGACGTCGCCTCCGCGGCGTCAGGACAGTGCTGGGCGCTGACCACCAACTGCCCGGTTCCCGGTCCGGTCCCCACGAGCCCCGCCAACCGCGATTACCAGCCAGGCTTCGCCGGGGCACTGATGGCGAAGGACCTCAAACTTGCACTGAATGCCTTGCAAAGCACGGGCGTGGCGGCCCGGCTGGGTCCACTCGCCTCGGAAATCTACGATACGTTTGCCGCTGAAGGCGGAGCAGGCCGGGACTTCTCCGGGATCATCACGGACATCCGCGACAAGTCCCAGGGAACCCCAAACGACGGGAGTCAGGCATGACGGAATACACGAACATCCTGGTGGAACAGCGGGGCCGCGTAGGCCTGGTCACGCTTAACAGGCCGGAGGCCCTCAACGCCCTGGACAAAGCCACCATGGAGGAGCTCGTGGCAGCAGCCACCGCCATGGACGCAGACCCCGGCATTGGAGCGGTGGTGATCACCGGCTCCGGCAAGGCCTTTGCCGCCGGCGCCGATATCAAGGAAATGGCCGCCCAAGGTTACATGGAGATGTTCGCCGCCGACTGGTTCCGCGGCTGGGAGGACTTCACGCGGCTGCGCATCCCCACTATTGCCGCAGTCTCCGGCTTTGCGCTGGGTGGCGGGTGCGAACTGGCCATGATGTGCGATCTCATCATTGCCGGTGACAACGCCAAGTTCGGCCAGCCGGAAATTAACCTCGGCGTACTGCCGGGCATGGGCGGCTCCCAACGCCTCACCCGCGCCGTGGGCAAGGCGAAGGCCATGGACATGATCCTGACCGGACGCTTCATCGGCGCGGAGGAGGCTGAACGCTGCGGACTCGTCTCACGCGTGGTTCCCGCCGAGAACGTAGTGGAGGAGGCCCTGAAAGCTGCCGAAGTCATTGCGTCCAAATCCAAGCCGGTGGCCATGCTGGCGAAGGAAGCGGTAAACGCCGCCTTTGAAACCGGCCTGGCCCAAGGTGTCCTGTTCGAACGCCGGATCTTCCACTCGCTGTTCGCCAGCGAGGACCAAAAAGAAGGCATGGCCGCCTTTACGGAGAAGCGCCAGCCCGACTTCAGCCACCGCTGACGGGCAGTTACGGAGCCACCGACAGGCATTCACGGTACGCGGCGACGTCGGCCGTCAGTTCCTCCGCCATGAGGTGGTTGTTGATCACGACGGCGGTCCATGCCCCTGCCGCCGCGGACGCCAGGACCTGGGCGCGCATGTCCGTCACGTTGCCCGCAGCCCACACGCCCGGGACGGCGGTGGCGCCGTCGGCGTCGGTCTCGAGGTAGTCGCCCACCCCCATCGGATGCGGTATCGCTGCCAGGCCCAGGCCGACAAAAGCGTTCAACCTTGCCCGGACCTGGGGTCCAACCACCACTGCGTCAACTCCGACCTCGGGCCCGCCGGCCAGGGCCACACCGCGTAGCTTGTCCTGCTCTATCCGAAGTGATTCGACGGCGCCGGCCACTACTTTGATGCCCCTGGCCGCCAGTTGCTCCAGCTCGTCCCCGGTTGGCTCGGTGAGGTCGTTCAGGAAAAGGGTGATGTTGCCGCTCCACTGCCGAAACAGCAGGGCCTGGTGGACGGACCACGGTCCGTTGCCCAGGATGCCGATGGCTTGGTCCTGCACCTCCCAGCCGTGGCAGAAGGGGCAGTGCAGCACATCCCTTCCCCAGCGCTCGCGGAGCCCGGGAATCTCCGGAAGTTCGTCCACCAGGCCGGTGGTAATCAGGAGGCGCCGGCCGCGGATCACCCTGCCATCGGCCAAGGTCACGTCGAAACCGTCTTCAGTGCTGCCTGCTGCCGCCACGGCTTGGTCCTGGAAGATGCGGACGCCGTAGTGCTCGGCTTCGGCACGTCCGATCTTCAGGAGTTCGGCCGGGCTGGCGCCGTCGCGGGACAAGAACCCGTGGACACCCTGGGCAGGGGCGTTACGCGGTTCACCGCCGTCGACCACAGCAACTGAGCGGCGTGAGCGGCCCAGCATCTGTGCGGCACTCAGGCCCGCCGCCCCGCCACCGATGATCAGGACGTCGTAGGCAGTGTCATTTTCTGTGCTCATGCCTCAATGCTCTGCGGTGGGCGAAAGAACTGGCAAGGGAATTTGCCGGAATGGCAAACTGGAGGCATGGAAGACCAATTGGACGATGTCCTTGCGGCCGTGGGTCCGCGGCTCAGGGCGCTCCGCCTCAGCAGCAACACCACGCTGGCAGTGCTCGCCGAAGCCACCGGGATTTCGGTCAGTACGCTGTCCAGGCTGGAATCAGGGCAGCGCCGCCCCAACCTTGAGCTGCTCCTGCCGCTGGCCAAAGCGCATCGTGTGCCGCTGGATGAGTTGGTGGGTGCTCCGGCCACCGGGGATCCGCGGCTGCACCTGCGCCCGATCGTCCGCCGGGGCATGACTATTATTCCGCTGACGAGGCGGCCCGGCGGTATCCAGGCCTACAAGCACATCCTGCCGGTCGGCCAGACGGAGGCGCCGAATCCCCAGGTCCACGAGG
This sequence comes from Pseudarthrobacter sp. NPDC055928, assembly GCF_042270935.1. Classification (NCBI taxonomy): domain Bacteria; kingdom Bacillati; phylum Actinomycetota; class Actinomycetes; order Micrococcales; family Micrococcaceae; genus Pseudarthrobacter; species Pseudarthrobacter sp. NPDC055928. Next base: position 211,118 of record NZ_JBHJZH010000004.1, on the reverse strand, counting down.
GGTACGAATGGTTGTATGTGCTCAACGGCAGGCTCAGGATGGTACTGGGCGGCCAGGACCTCGTGATGGAACCTGGCGAAGCAGCTGAATTCGATACCCGTGTTCCGCACTGGTTTGGCAGGGCGGATACGGGGGCGGTGGAGTTCCTCAGCCTTTTCGGAACCCAGGGGGAGCGCATGCACGTGAGGGCCCGGCCCGGTTCCTCCTAGACTCGTAGGAGGCGGGGATCCCCGCTTGGACAGATGGCTGCGCAGTGGAATGGGGAATTGGCATGTGGGGAACGGGCGTCGCTGACTCTGGCTCGACGGACAACCTGGGCGGCCTCGTGGGGTTCGCGGCGCGGGGGATCGAAACCCTTGGCGAATGGGGAGTGGGGCTCTTCACGCTCGCCGAAACAGTCCTTCCGCCCATTCCCAGTGAGGTCATCCTCCCGCTGGCCGGGTACCTTGCCAAACTGGGGTCCCTCAACCTGGTCCTTGTGTTCATCACCAGCACGCTGGGTGCCTACCTGGGTGCGCTTCTGCTGTACTGGCTCGGAGCCAAGCTGGGTCTTGAGCGGTCCATCCGGGGCCTGTCGAAGCTCCCGCTCGTGGACCGGGAGGATTTCGAGAACGCAGCGGTGTGGTTCCGCCGGCACGGCAGGTCGTCGATCTTCTTCGGCCGGCTGCTCCCAGGAATACGGAGCCTCATTTCCCTGCCAGCCGGAGCCTCCAACATGCGCCTGGCCACATTCAGCCTCTACACGCTTGCCGGGACCGGGCTGTGGAACGGTGCCCTGATAGGATTCGGCTGCGCGCTGGGCACGCAGTACCAGGTGATCGAGCAGTATTCGCGCTTCCTCAACTACGCCGTGTACGCCACGCTGGGCCTGACGGCGGCGTGGCTGGTGACCAGGAGCGTCCGGCGCAGCAAGGCTGCCAAACGCTAGGGCCCGTCAGTCCGTGAAATCCCCGGCGTTCCGACGGAAGCTGCCCAGGATCCGGATGAGCTGGTCCAGGTCCTCCTGGGCGAATCCCGACTGGCCGAACACTTCGGTGTTGAGCACCGCCGTCGCGCTTTTTGCCACGGTGCGGCCTTCCGCGGTGAGCTCGATCAGTGTGGTCCTGCCGTCGGTGGGATGCGGCGAGCGGGCTACCAGCCCGGCGCTTTCAAGGCGGTCGACGGCGTTGGTCACCGAGGTGGGATGGACCTGGAGCAAGGCGCTTGCCTTGTTCATGGGCAGCGCCCCGCTGCGGGCGAAGCTCAGCAGGGCCAACAATTCATAGCGTGCAAAGGTCAGTCCGAACGGTTTCAGGGCGCCTTCGATCCGGGCCAGCAGGATCTGCTGGGTCCGCATGATGGCCGTGATGGCTGCCATGGGCGCGGCGACATCGGCCCAGCCGTGTTCCTCCCAGTTGCGCTGGGCATCGGCGATGGGATCGCGCGGCAACGGGGCGATCATCCTTCAGCCTTTCGCCGGATGCGGTGACCGGCGTCGGAATGGCAGGCCAGCGCGTGCTGCGTGGAAGTCGACGGTGACTGTCATGGCGGCCCTTTCGTCAAGTGATGCGCATCACGGATATTCAACTCTGTGCAATATACTAGGACATCCAAGGGTTCGGAAGAGCGAAGGGACGTTAGCCCGTGCCGCCACAACGACGTGATGAAGGCGTTTTGGCCGCCCCGGTGGCGGCATCCACGGCCAAGCTGCCATTTCCGGACGCGGACCTGATGTACATCGTGGACCTGCTCCCCGAGACGGAGAAGGAACGCTACCTGGAAATGAGGGAGTTCCTCCAGGGCTCGGTGCGGCAGGCTTCCATCGAGTATTGGAACCGTGAGGAATTCCCGTTTGGCCTCCTTGCGCAGATGGGCAAGCGGGGCCTGGGCGGGCTGCAGACGGACGGCAGTTCCAAGCTGTTCAAGGGCCTGATGTATGTCGAAGTGGCCCGGGCAGATGTTTCCCTGTCGGCGCTCGTGGGCATCCACAACGAGCTCATCGTGGGGATGATCCACGAACTCGGCTCCGAGGAACAGAAGGACCGCTGGCTTCCGGGTCTGACGTCCTTTTCCCAGCTCGGGGCCTTTGCCCTGACCGAGCCGGATCACGGCTCGGACATTGCCGGCGGCCTGGCGACTTCTGCACGCCTGGAGGGTGACGAATGGGTCATTAACGGCGCGAAACGCTGGATTGGGGCGGGAACCATTGCCGACTTCGCGCTGGTCTGGGCCCGCGACGACGCCGACGGGCAGATCAAGGGCTTCATCGTGGAGACGGACCGGCCCGGGTACTCGGCCACCAAGATCTCCAATAAAATCGGGCTGCGGATCATGCAGAATGCTGACATCGTCCTGGAGAACGTGCGCATTCCGCAGTCCAACCTGTTGCCGGGCGCCACCGATTTCTCGAAAGCCAACGACCTCCTGCGGGATTCACGAGCCTGGGTGGGCTGGCAAGGTGCCGGCATCCAGTTGGCGACCTTCGACGTCGCCCGTTCCTACTCGCTGGCTCGGAAGCAGTTTGGCAAGGAACTGGCACGCTTCCAGCTGATCCAGCAACAACTGGCCGAAATCCTGGGCAACGCCTCCGCTGCGCTGGCCCTGATGGCACAGCTGGCCCGGATCCAGGAGGACGGCAAACTGGAAATGGTGCAGGCCGCCATGGCCAAGTCCACCTGTACCCGGCTGGCGCGCGCGTCGGTGGCCATGGGCCGCTCCATCCTGGGCGGCAACGGGATCAGCACGGATTTCGAGATGGGAAAGCTCTTCGGCGACGCTGAAATCCTCTATACCTACGAGGGCAGCTACGAAATCAACTCGCTGATTGTGGGCCGCGGTGTAACAGGAATGTCAGCCTTCGTTTAGCTGCACACGCGAAAACTCCCCCGTCAGTGCCCGAAAGCACCGAGGGGGAGTTCTCTTCAGACGTTACAGCGGGCGGATGTTCTCTGCCTGCGGGCCCTTGGGACCCTGGGTCACATCGAATTCGACTTTCTGGTTCTCATCCAGGGAGCGGTAGCCGCTGCTGGCAATTGCCGAGTAGTGCGCGAAAACGTCAGCGGATCCGTCATCCGGAGCGATGAAGCCAAAGCCTTTTTCGGCGTTGAACCATTTAACTGTGCCTGTTGCCATTGCTATTGCTACTTCCTTTGTAACCCTTTTCTGGTCCTGCTCCAACGGCAGGCAGAGACGGAGATTATCCCCCGCTGTTTCCAACCTAGGGGGCGGAGGGTGGGCGTGCAATAGCTGGAGTCATCAACTATTCAAGCTGTAACCTGCCGGAAACGGACGTTAAGGTCTCAGCAGCACCTTGATGGCCCGGCGTTCATCCATCGCTTTGTACGCTTCGGCCGCGTCCTCAAGCGGCATTTCGACGTCGAACACCCGGCCGGGGTTGATGCGTCCGGCCAGTACGTCCTCGAGCAATTCGGGGATATAGGTCCGCGCGGGCGCCATGCCGCCGGACACTGTGATGTTCTTGTCGAAGAGGTAGCGCAGCGGAATCTCGGCGCCGCCCGTGGGCACTCCCACAAAGCCCAAGGCGCCGCCGGGCCGGACCGAGTGCAGCGCCTGTTCCATGGATTCCTTGGTCCCCACACACTCAAGGACAGAGTCCGCGAGCACACCGCCCAGCAGGTCACGGACCATCGCCACGCCGTCATCCCCGCGTTCTTCCACTATGTCCGTGGCGCCGAATTCGAGGGCGAGGGCCTGCCGGTCCGCATGGCGGGACATGGCGATGATCCGCTCGGCGCCCAGCCGCCTGGCAGCCAGCACGCCACAAAGTCCCACGGCGCCGTCGCCCACCACCACAACGGTCCGGCCGGGGGAGACCTGGGCGGAGAGCGCTGCGTGGTGGCCCGTGGCCATCACGTCGGACAGGGTGAGCAGGTTCTTCCGGAGGGCGTCGTCAGGCTCTCCTGCCAGCGGCACTTTGACCAGGGTGGATTCGGCCAGGGGCACCCGGACGGCCTCGCCCTGGCCGCCGTCGATCTTTACTCCGGAGTCGTCCCGGCCACCCCAACCTGCCAGCCGGGCGCAGGCAACGGTCACGCCGTTGAGGCACTGAGGGCATTCACCGCAGCTGACCACAAACGGGGCGATGACAAAATCGCCTGCCTTCAGCGCTGTGACGTCGGCGCCGGTGTTCTCCACCACGCCGATGAACTCGTGGCCTATGGCCGAAGGACGGCGCGTGGGCTTGACGCCGCGGTAGGGCCACAGGTCCGAGCCGCAGACGCACGACGCCACCACTTTGACCACCACATCCGTGGGCAGTTGGACCGTTGGATAGTCTCGGTCTTCCACCCTGATATCACCGGGGCCGTGGATGATGGTGGCGCGCATGACTGCTCCTGTCGGGCATGGACAACGGGGATACCGAGTCTATCCCTGCGTGCTAGCGCATACCCTCCCGGCGGATGGCCGTCGCGATCGCCGCGGCACGGGTCTCCACCCCGAGCTTGGCGTAAATGTGAGCCAGATGCGTCTTGACGGTTGCCTCGGAGATGAAGAGCCGTTGGCCCAACTCCCGGTTGCTGAGCCCCTGGGTCAGGAGGCTGAGCAGCTCCGCTTCCCGGGGCGTCAGGACCTCGTCGGGATTCCTCAGTTGCTGGAAGAGCCTCGAGGCCACAGGCGCACTCATCACGCTTTTTCCCTGGACCGCACCGCGAAGGGCCGCAAAGATTTCGTCCGGCGCGGCGTCCTTGAGGAGGTAGCCCATGGCGCCGGCATCCACCGCCCGGACAATGTCCGCGTCCGAGTCGTAGGTGGTAAACACCAGGATGGGTTGCCTGCTGTTCCGCTGCCGCAACTGCCTGATGGCCTCGATCCCGTCCATTCCGGCCCCCATGGCAAGGTCCATTACCACCACCGCAGGTGCATGCAGGTCCACCAGCTCCAGGGCCTCCTCGCCGGAAGCTGCCTCGGCCACCACGTCAAAGTCAGGCTGCGTGCCCAGCAAGGCCTTCAGGCCGCTCCGGACCACTAAGTGGTCGTCCACCAGGAGGACGGTGATGGCACTCATGCGTCGTTCCGATCTGTCCTCTGCGGCAGGCGGGCCGGCACTTGTGCAGCCACGATGGTCCCCTCGCCGGGCGAACTTTCCACTGAGAATACGCCGCCCAACTGCTCCACCCGCTGGCGCATCGCCCTCAGGCCGTAACCGCCGGCGTCCGACGGCGGTGCTGCCGCCGACGGGTCGAAGCCCGCTCCGTCGTCGTAAATGTCCAGGGTGACGGAATCGGGAAGGAATCCGAGGGTCAACGATGTTGTGGCCGCGTCTGCGTGCTGCTGGATGTTCGCGGCGGCGCTCTGGACCACTCGCAGCAGGGTGTGCCGCACTTCTGCCGGGACGTCCCTCGGTTCGCCGGTGACCAGGAGTCGGGCGTGCGGGACGTACTGGGTGGCGGCTTGGTGGAGGGCCTCGGGCAGCGGCGCCGCGTCAAGTCCCGGGGACGCGAGCTCGTGGACCAGGCTGCGTGTCTCGGAGAGGTTTCGGCGCAGCAGGTCAGTGGCCTGGTTAAGGTCTCGCCGTGATTCCTGGCCGGGCCACGCACGGTCAGCGGCCTCCAGGAGCAGGAGGCTGCTGGCAAGGCCCTGTGTCACGGTGTCGTGGATCTCGCGCGAGACTCGCTCGCGTTCGGCGATGGTTCCGGCCCGGCGCTCGCTGGCCGCCAACTCTCCCTGCACGAGCGAAACCTCGGTATGAAGGCGGCGCTGCTGCGCGGCGTCGTGCTCGATCCGGTCGTAGATCAGCGTGAGCATTACGCCCACAGCCACTGGCCCCAGCAGCATCGCAAGATCCGTGCCGTCGCTGAGCCGGAAGAGCCCGACGGCGGTGGCGGCCGCCGTCGCGCCTGCCGCCACATAGCCCACGGCACCCGTGAAGGCCGTCCGGCACAGGAAGAAGATCGCGAATGAGCACCACGCAAAGCTCGGGGCGGCGATGACCAGGACTGCCCACACGCCCACCAGCACCAGCATCCATACCGCCCACGGGCGTCTCTGCCGGGCCAGCACGGCAATGACGGCGTAAAGGGCGCAGACCGCGCCCGCGAGTCCGAGGACCAGGAGGTTGTCCTGCATGCTGTGCCGCATGGCATAGCGGACGGCGGACGCCACCAGGAGTACCGCGAAGCCGAGGTGGACGGCGGTGTCGATCCGTCCGAGCCGGCCAGGCTCCGCCCCAGGTCCGGCAGGCAGGCCGGGGCCGGTGGTCAAGGTTTCACGGGGAGCATCTGGGGAAGGCATAGGGTCCGGTTCGGGTCAGGAGGGAGTTCCTATCCCATGCTATTGCCCGCGCCGTTGCTGGTCTCTCAACCTTTTGGCTGATGCTGCTGGCCTTCCGGGGGACCGGGGACCAGCCAAAGGCCCGATGCTTGTTCCGGCGTGGCTGGACAGGATGGATATGAGGCAACAGGCCCGCGGCCCAGCCAAGGTCCGGATCGAGCCACGCCAACCGAAATTCCATCTAAACCCAAGGAGAACACCGTGAAGAAGTCCACCACGTTTGCCGCCGCTGCGGCCGCAGGAGCCCTGCTGTTGACCGGAGGCCTGACCGCGGCAGCCAATGCCGGGACCAGCCAGGCGGCTGCGCCGGCTGCGGTGCCGGCCGTCGACATCCCGCAGGCACCGGAAACCGTGGTGGCGCAGAACCGCATCACGGTGGGCGCTTCTTCGAATGCCGTCAGCGCAGCCCTGGCCAAGTGCCAGGCGGACAAGCTGCCGTTCGTCACGGTGGCCCTGGTGGACAGGTTCGGAACCGTCCAGGCGCTCCTGCGCGGGGACAACGCAGCTGAGCACACCATCGAGGCGGCCAAGCAGAAGGCTTACACCGCCGCCGCCTTCGGTGCGCCCACCAGTGAGTTGGCCAAGCGCATCAACGGCACCGGACCCAGCATCGCGGACCTCCCCGGCACGCTGTTCCTCCCCGGCGGTGTGCCCCTCAAGGTCAACGGCGTCTCAGTGGCAGGCATCGGTGTGGGCGGAGCTCCTGATGGCAACCTGGACGAAGCCTGCGCCACCGCCGGCGCCGAGGCCATCGCCGCAGCGGCAGCCGCCCCGGCCAAGTAGGCTCGGCTTCATGAGGCGGTTCAGGATGTTCATTCTGGCTGGTGCTGTGGCCGGATGCCTGACTGCGTGCCAGGCCGGCCCGGGTGAGCCGCAGCGAGTGGAGGCGCCGTCGTCCGACCTGGAGAGTCCTGCGCCACCAGTTACGGCCCCCTCCACGCGGGCCGCAGCCCCGTCCGTTCCCAGCACGCAGGCCACCCCGCCAGCCCTATCTTCCGAGGCCCAGGCCCGGCTTGACCAAGAACTGATTGCCGCCGCGAAGGCCAACAACGCGGCACTGGTGCGGGAGCTGATCGGCCGGGGCGGAAACGTGAACGCCAAGGACGCCATCCAGGACTCCGCCTTCCTCTACGCCGGGGCTGAGGGATTCAACGAGGTGCTCCAGCTGACCCTGGCAGCAGGCGCGGACGTTGCGAGCACCAACCGCTTTGGCGGGACTGCGCTGATCCCCGCCAGCGAACACGGCCATGTGGAAACGGTCCGAATCCTCTTGGCCGCCGGCGTGCCCGTGAACCACGTGAACAACCTGGGCTGGACCGCCATGCAGGAAGCCATCCTGCTCAATGACGGCGGACCCAGGCAACAGGAGGTGGTCCGCCTGCTGCTGGAGGCCGGCGGGGATCCGAGCATCCGGGATCCGGAGGGCCGGACCGCCTTGGACAACGCCGAACGGCTGGGTTTTGTGGAGATCGCCAACCTGATCCGCGGCGGCGGTTGAAACAGCCCAGTTTTGGCCGGGTCGCCCGCAATTCACAGTACCTTGGCGTGCACCAGGGCCTCAAAACTGGGCTGTTTCGACGTCCGGCCTTTCTTAGACGGCCTCGAGCACGCTCACGTAGTTGGCAATACCCACTCCGCCCATGTTCTGTACCGCCGCCCGGCGCGGATTCGCCAGCTGCATGTCGCCGGCCGTGCCGGTGAGCTGCATAGCGGCGATCACATGCTGGGACACGCCCGTGGCGCCCACGGGGTGGCCCTTGGCCTTGAGTCCGCCTGAGACGTTGACCGGCAGCTTGCCGTCTTTGAAGACCCAGCCTTCTTCAAGGGCACGGGCGCCCTGGCCGGTTTCGGTGAGCCCCATGGCCTCGTACATGAGCAGTTCGGCGATAGTGAAACAGTCGTGGACCTCTGCGAAATCCAGGTCCTCAAGCCCGACGCCGGCCATCGCCAGGGCGCGCTGCCAAGACACACGCGTGGCTTCGAAGGCCGTGGGATCCCGCCGTTCGGCCGGGAAGAAGCCGTTGGCGTGGCCGAACCCCGCAAGCCGCACCGGCACAGTTGCCCCGCCGGTTGGTGACGTTGAGAGCACGACGGCGGCGGCACCGTCGGACACGGGCGAACAGTCGGTGCGGCGCAGGGGATCGGCCACCATGGGGTTCTTGTCCGAGACGGTGCGGCAGAAGTCCTCGCCAAGGTCCTTCCGAAGCTGGGCGTAGGGGTTGTCCACGCCGTTGCGGTGGTTCTTCGCGGCAATGCTGCCCAGGACGTCGCCCAGTTTTCCGTCCCCGCGTCCAAAGCGCTTGTCGTAGTGTTTCGCGACGTCGGCGAACAGGCCGGTGAAGCCTGTGGTGGAGGTCTGGCCGGCCATGTCGTAGTCCGCGCCAAGCAGCGCCGCACCCACCACGTCGGCGCCGGCATGGGTCATCTTCTCCGCGCCGATCACGAGGACCGTCTTCGCGGTGCCGGCGAGGAGGGCCTTGGTGCCCTGCTGGAACGCGGCCGAGCCGGAAGCGCAGGCGTTCTCGACGCGGGTGGCCGGGACGTTGGCCAGGTCCGGGGAGACCTGGAGCGCCAGGGATGACGGGAAGGCCAGCGGCATCATCCCGGAGTTGAACTGGCCGAGGTAGATCTCGTCTATCTGGCCCGCTTCAATGCCGGCGTTGGCGATGGCTTCGGTGGCCACCTGGACGATCAAGGACTCAAGGGTTTCGTCGGTGAGTTTGCCGAACCGGCTGTGGCCCCAGCCGGTGAGCAGGACATCCTTGCCGAACTGTTCCTTCAGGCTCATGCTGTGGCTCCTGCGTTTTCGAGCTGGACGTCGAATGCCGCCTCGGTCTTCGCACGGATTTCCTCCACGCTGACCCCCGGCGCAAGGCGCGTGAGCGTGAGTTGCCGCCCGCCGCCGTCGCCCGTTCCTCCTTCATTCTTCGGAAGGTCGAAGACGGCCAGGTCGCTGATGATCCGGTCCACGCAGCTGAGGCCCGTGAGCGGCAGCGTGCACTCCGTGACGATTTTGGCCGTGCCATCCTTGGCGTTGTGTTCGGTCAGGACCACCACCCGCGGGGTCCCGGCGACGAGATCCATGGCCCCGCCCATTCCTTTGACCATCTTGCCGGGGATGGTCCAGTTGGCGAGGTCGCCGTTGCCGGAGACCTGCATGGCCCCGAGGATGGCGACTTTCACGTGGCCGCCACGGATCATGCCGAAGGACGTGGCGGAATCGAAGATGCTGCCGCCCGGCAACACGGTGACGGTCTGCTTGCCGGCGTTGATGAGGTCCGCGTCCTCTTCGCCGTCGTAGGGGAATGGCCCCATGCCCAGCAGGCCGTTTTCACTCTGAAGGATCACGCGGACGCCGTGGGGCAGGTTGTTGGCCACCAGCGTGGGAATGCCGATCCCCAGGTTGACGTAGTCGCCGTCGTTCAGTTCCTCGGCCGCGATGGCAGCCATTTCATCCCTGGTCCAGGCCATGGGTTTCTCCTCGGGTTCAAAGTTTGGGGGCTTGAGTGTTCGTACGCGCCGGACTGCGCGGAGGGCTAGGCGGGGACGGGCTCGGAGGTCCGGGAGCGGACGGTGCGCTGTTCGATGTCCTTGACGCGCACCGAAGCCTGGACCAGCTGCTGGACGTAGACGCCGGGAGTGACAACGTGGTTGGGATCCAGCGCCCCCGGCTCCACGATCACTTCTGCCTCCGCGATGGTGACCGCACCGGCCGTAGCGACAACCGGGTTGAAGTTTCGGGCGGTGAAGCGGTAAATCAGGTTCCCGTCCGTGTCCGCGGTGTGGGCATGGACCAGTGCGACGTCGGCGCGGATGGCGCGCTCCTGAACGTACGTTTCGCCGTCGAACTCTGCCAGCGGCTTGCCCTCGGCCACGAGGGTTCCCACTCCTGTCTTGGTGTAGAAAGCGGGAATGCCTGCGCCGCCGGCGCGGAGCCGTTCGGCCAGCGTGCCCTGCGGCGTGAACTCCACCTCAAGCAGGCCAGCGAGGTACCGCTCGGCGAACAATTTGTTTTCGCCTACATAGGAGGCGATGACCTTGCGGACCTGGCCGGCTTCGATCAGGACCCCAAGGCCCTTGCCGTCCACGCCCATGTTGTTGGACACCACGGTCAGGTCCCGAACGCCCGAGTCACGGACAGCCTCGATCAGGTCAGCCGGGATGCCACTGAGGCCGAAGCCACCCACGGCGAGGGTGATCCCATCACGCAGGGCACCGTGCAGGGCGTCAGCGGCGCTTGAATTGAGTTTGGACATCTTTCTCCTCATTGAGAGTGCGTCTGCCAGGAATCCACTTTATGGACAACGGCTCTGGTTTCGAAGCGTACGGGGCTAAATCAGTGACTGTCAATGCACCAAAACCGGGAAAAATGCCGCGATTTTACAGTGTGGACTGTACGCTAGATGAAGTCCACAATATGGACGCGTTGCTGGCCGAAAGGACTTACATGAACCAGAATCCCGTGCAGGGCGCGCAGGTTGTCAGCCGCATCGCCGGGCTGCTGCGCATTGCCGGCCGCAAGCCCGAGGGCAGCCCGCTGGTGGAGTTGGTGAAGGAGTCCGCCCTCACCCGGCCCACTGTCCACCGCCTGCTGACCTCGTTGGCGGCTGAGGGGCTGCTGGACCACGATGCCCGTACCGGCAACTGGGTCCTCGGGCCCGAAATCCTGTTGATGGGGTCTGTGGCATCCGCGCGCTTCCCGCTTGAAGAGATCGCCCGGCCCAGCCTTCGCCGGCTGGCGGAAGAGACGGGGGAGAGTGCCTTCTTTTCCATCCGCCGAGGGGCGGAGACTGTATGCCTGCTCCGGGAGGAAGGCAGCTTCCCGGTGCGCTCCTTTGTGCTCCACGAAGGAGTCCGGTTCCCGCTGGGCGTCGCCTCGGCCGGAACCGCGATCATGGCATTCCTGCCGGAGAACGAGCAGGAGCAGGTGCTGGCGCGCTGGGCTGACCATGCCGGCCCGTTCGCCGAGGCACACACAGAGGAGGTTGTCCGTGCCAGCCTTGCCAGGACGCGCGAGACCGGTTATTCGGTGAATCCGGGCCTGGTCCTGGAAGGTAGCTGGGGGATGGGTGCCGCCGTCTTTGACCAGTCGGGACGTCCCGGGTGGGCGCTTTCGCTCACGGGTATCGAACCCCGCTTCCGCGAAGGCCGGCAGGAATTCCTCGGCCGGCTTTTGATGGAGGAAGCCCACCGCATCACCGGCAGGCTGGGTACGCCCGGGAAGGAACTGTTGTGACGGCCCCCGGGGCGTGCCTACGCTAGCGATAGAGTGCCGGACACCCCCTAAGGAGCCAGGGACATGAGCACCAATGTCTACTTCGAACACTACGGCGACCCGCAAGTCCTGAAAGTCGGGCCCCAGGAGCTACCGGACCCCGCCGACGGCGAGGTGCGTGTGGAGTTCCGGGCCATTGGCGTCAACCCGATGGACTGGAGGCTGGTGGCAGGACACCTCAGCAAAGTGGCGCCGCTGGAACTCCCCCAAGTGCCAGGCAGTGAAGCTGCCGGGGTGGTCACGGCGGTGGGCCCGGCGTTCGAAGGCTTCAGCGTGGGCGACGAAGTCATCTGGAACGGATTCACGGGCGGCTACCGGATGGAGGCCGTAGTGCCTGCCGAACAGCTCACACCGCTGCCCGCCGGCGTCGACTTTGAGCAGGCGGCCTGCATCCCGGTAGCCGGCGGCACCGCTTATTCGGCCTTGAAGCAGCTGGGTGTGGGCGAGGGCGATACTGTGCTGATCCACGCGGCGGCCGGGGGAGTGGGTTCCGCAGCAGTCCAGATTGCCCAAGCCTTCGGCGCGCGGGTGATAGGCACGGCGTCGGAAGCCAACCAGGACTACCTGCGCGAGCTGGGCGCGGAGGCCGTAACGTACGGTCCGGGACTGGTGGAGCGCGTGAGGTCAGCCGCCGAAGAGGCAGGTCCAGTCACTGCCGTGCTGGACGCTGTAGGGACAGAGGAATCCGTGGCTGCCACGGTTGAACTGCTTCCGGACCGGACCCGGGCGGTCATCACGGCGCCCGGCAAGCATTCACAGGAAGCCGGAATCGCCGCAGTGCAGCAACAGGAGGGGCGCATCATGGAAGTGGCGACGCTCGCAGCGGAAGGCCTGATCACGTTCACCATTGCGCACCGGTTGCCGCTGGTCGAGGCTGCCGACGCGCTGGAACTCAGCCGCACCGGCCACGGGCACGGCAAGATTGTCCTGCTGCCCTAGGGTTCCTGATCCTTGGAAACCCCGGCCGTTTAACGCGTTCCGGGTCCAACGTCATCATGGGCTTCGACCAGCCACGCCTCGATGTCGGCGTCCAGTTGGTCAGCCGCCGTGAAAGTGAACCGGTGCGTATAGACCTTCCTGGTGGTGGGAAAGCTCTGCAGCAAGGCTGGATGCTCCACTTGCCGCAGGAGATCGATGGCCACTTCCAGTCGCCCGGAGACGATGAATGCCGAGGCGAAGACGCGCCGGTCCGCCCACGCCACCTCCGTGCGGTGGACCCGCTCCTCGCACTCGCCGGCGGCAAGGACCATAGCCCGGAACCGGTGGAAAAGTTCGACGGCGGCCGGCGGCTTTCCCGCGAGGTAACGGTCGACGTCGTGGGTCATCGACGTCGTGCGCCAGGCCCGCCTAGAGGCCTGCCCGGGGTTCCTCGGGGCCCTCGTGCTTCCACCAGGTGTCGAAGATCGTGACGGGGACGGTGCGCTTGTGGCGGGTGCGCAGGTACTTTTCTTCGATCTTTTCGGCTACCTCGTCCGTCACGTCCCGGCCCTCGAGGTAGTCGTCGATCTGGTCGTAGCTGAGGCCCAGTTCGTCCTCGTCGGTGCGCCCGGGCTTGCCGTCCAGCAGGTCTGCGGTGGGCACTTTCTCCCAGACGCGGGCGGGAGCTCCGAGCTCGGCCAGAAGTTCACGGTTCTGGCGCTTGTTCAGGCCGAAAAGGGGCAGGATGTCCGCGCCGCCGTCGCCATACTTGGTGAAGAAGCCGGTGACTGATTCGGCGCCGTGGTCGGTGCCGATGACCAGGTAATTGTGCTCGCCGGCCAGCGCGTACTGGGCGATCATGCGGGTGCGGGCCTTGGTATTGCCCTTGTGGAAATCGGAAATCCCGTTGCCAACGGACTTCTCGAACTCGTCCTCGAAGCCGTCTACGGCAGCTGAGATGTTGAAGGTCCACTCGGTCTTGGCCTGGATGAAGTCCAATGCCGCCTGGGCGTCGTCCTCATCGTGCTGCACGCCGTATGGAAGGCGGACCGCCACGAAGTTCGCCTCTACGCCCTCGGCTTCCAGTTCCTCGACGGCCAGTTGGGCCAGGCGTCCGGCCAGCGATGAGTCCAGGCCCCCGGAGATACCCAGGACAAAGCCCTTGGTGTGGGTTGCCTTGAGGTAGTCCTTGAGGAAAGTCACGCGTTTGCGCACCTCCCCCACGGGATCGATCCGGGGCTGCACGCCCATTTCTTCAACGATTCTGGCCTGGAGTTCGCGCATGTGTCCCAGCCTAGCCAGCGGTGTCAATATGGCTCAACTGTGTCCGCCCCGGGCCACGCACGCGATTGACGCCCACTGCCGGTTCAGCACCCGCGTTACTGCGCCCCCGGCGCCGGTCCCGTGGAGCCACGGACCGTGAGGTGGGTAGGCATCACGGCAAGCCTCCTCGTCGTTCCACCTTGGAACGGATTCAGCTGGGACAGGAGCATCGAGACGGCAACGCGGCCTGCCTGCTCGATCGGCGAGGAAATTGTTGTCAGCGGCGGGTTGCAGAAATCTGCGCCGAAAATGTCATCGCATCCAATGATGCTCATGTCTTCAGGGACTCGGATGCCCCTTTCCCGCAGCCGTTGCAGCATGCCGATGGCCAGCAGGTCATTGAAGGCAATGCACGCCGTGGCACCCGTGCGCACCGCAGCGTCCGCGGCGGCTGCGCCGGAGGTAGTTTTCGGAATGTAAGGCCCGATCCTGTGGATCTCCAGTCCCCGCTGGGTTGAGTCCTCCTCAAAAACCTTCCAACGCCTTGAATTGGACCAGGATGTGGGCGGGCCGCTGACGTAGCAGACCCGCTGATGGCCAAGTGAGACAAGATGCTCCAAAGCCTGGATCATGGCGGATGGCGTATCGATGACCACGCTTGGCGCATCCGCTGACGCACGGTTGATAGTCACCAGTGGCTGGGATCCGGAGACCTCGGCAAGTTGCGCATCCGTTAGGCGTGAGGCCGCCAGGACGAAGCCGTCCGCCGACCGCCGCAGCTTGTGAAGTGCTTCGAGTTCCATCTCGTTGGACTCCTCCGTGTCCACCAGGAGTTGGGTGAGGCCTGCGGCCTTGAGCTGGTGCTGGGTCCCCCGGATGATGTCGAAGTAGAAGGGGTTGGTAATGTCCGGTACCAGGACAGCTACCGTGTTGGTGCGGCCCGAACTGAGGCCGCGTGCCTGCGAGCTGGGGACATAGTTGAGCCGGGAGGCGGCCTCTTCGATGCGCTCCCTGGTGTGTCGGTTGACGCGGTCCGGCTTGGACAGCGCGCGGGAGACGGTAGAGGTGGCAACGCCCGCGAGTTCGGCGACGTCCCTGATCGTGGGCATTTTCTCGGAAGTCTCCCGCCCTGGTGGTCGCTCTTCCGGGGAATCCCTGATTGCAGAGCCCATGGGGGTCCTTTCCTTGTTGCCTGCTCAAGAGTGCATGGGTTCCGATCTTGCAGGCTCTCCGTTGCTATGGCCGATGGCTCAATAAAAACATCATTGGCAAATTTTGGCAACCGCTTGCCGCAAGCGTTGCATGGTCCCTAGACTGAGGTTCGAATCGCCCGCAGTGATGTTCGCCACATGACGGTGTGGCCATGTGGGCGTCCCAGAGGAGAAAACAATGAGGTTTAGATCGTCTACCGGGATTGCGGCAGTCGCTGCGGCTGCAGCATTGGCCCTGACCGGCTGTGGGGCCGGCTCCGGAACCACATCCAGTTCAACAAACGCAGACGGAAAAGTGGATGGAACCGGGAAGACGCTCAATGTCCTCGTCGGTGTCCTGCCTCAGTACCCGGAACAGCAGAAACAATGGCAGAGCGATATCGCGGCCAAGTTCAAGGCCGAAACCGGGGCGGACGTGAAGTTTGAAACATTCGCCTCGGCCAACGATGAACTCACACGCATCCAGACTTCCGTGGTTTCGGGCCAGGGGCCGGACATCTACGGGCTTGGTACCACGTTCACGCCCACTGCTTTCGCCACCAAGGCCTTCGTGACCCTCTCCGATGACGACTGGAAGAAGGTGGGCGGCAAGGACCGCTTCAACCCTGCCACTCTCGGCATATCCGGCCCGGATGAGGACAATCAGGCAGGTATTCCGTTCGTCAGCCGCCCCTTCGTCATGGCGTACAACAAGGACTTGCTGGCGGCCGCCGGCATTGAAAAGCCCGCCACCACCTGGGACGAACTTGCTGAGCAGGCGAAGAAGATGACCAAGGACGGGACGTACGGGCTCGCCACCGGTTACAAGGACAACTTCGATCCCTGGAAGTTCATTTGGGCCATGTCCGTCCAGGCCGGCAACCCGATCGTTGACGGTGACAAGCTCAAACTGGACGATCCTGCTGTCAAGAAGGCCTACGAAACGTACTTTGGCTGGTTGACCAAGGACAAGATCGTGGACCCGGCTTCCGTTGGCTGGAGCAACAGCAATGCGGTGGCCGCCTTTGCCAGCGGCAAGGCCGGATATCTGATGATGACCACCTCAAGCTCCATTCCCACCCTTAACAACTCGGCCATCGCCGGGAAATTCGAGTACGCACTGATGCCCACCACCGCGCCGGGGAAATCAAGCCCCCAAGGCGATGGAGACGAGGCCGCGAGCATCCTCTCAGGAGACAACCTGGTGGTGGCGGACTACTCCAAGGAGAAGGACCTCGCTTTCGCGTACATCAAGCTGATCACCTCCAAAGAGGAGCAGCTGAATTACCAGAAGATCTTCGGCGACCTTCCGGCCAATGCCGAGGCCCTGGCCGCCCTGAGCGAACCGACCCTGAAGCCCATCGCCGATGCTGCTGCGAAATCCAAGGCGACGCCGTTCACAGGCGCTTGGGGAGACATCCAGCTTGGCCTGCTGAACGTTACAGTCCAGTCCATCCCGGATCTTGCAAGCGGCAAGCTCGACAGTTCAACGCTCGAGGCCCGCATCAAGGACGCCCAGACCAAGGGGCAGGCGTCCCTTGACCGGGCCGCCAAAGGATAACTCCCCATGTCTACTGACGCCTCCAACGAAGTCCGGCTTGTGGCGGAGTCCGCCGCAAGCCGGGCCTCCCGGACAGCCGCCTCCATCGCGGGTCCGCCACCTGCCGGCGAAAGCAAAGGCCGCCGCAAAGGCCTGAGTGAACGCAACCGCCCCCTGTGGATGCTGATTCCCGGCGGGACCCTGATGATCATCATCATCGTGGTGCCCCTCATTCTGGGCATCTACATGTCCACCCTCAACCTGGACCAGTACACGCTCCGCCGCTGGATCAGCTCACCGTTCATCGGCGTCGAGAACTTCGTCGAGGCGCTGACGTCCTCGCCCCTGCTTCACGCGACCTGGCTGAGCGTCAGCTACTCCCTGCTGGCCATGGTCATCACCCTGCCGCTTGGCATTGCCGCCGCAGTCGCCACGCAGAACGCCTTCAAGGGCCGCGCGGTGGTCCGGTCCATCTTCCTCATCCCGTACGTGCTTCCGTCCTTTGTGGTTGCCACGGTCTGGCGCACCATGTTCCAGCCGGACGGCATCGTGAACAAGGCCTTGGGAGCCGTGGGTATCGATGGTGGCCTGTGGCTGAACGGGCCCCAGACTTTCTGGACGCTGGTATTGGTCCAGATCTGGGCTTCCTGGCCCTTCATCTACCTGCTCGCCCTGTCAGGGCTGCAGGCTGTGGATCACGAGGTGCATGAGGCATCGGCCCTTGACGGGGCTCTGTGGTGGAACAAACTCCGCTACGTTATTTTCCCGTACCTGAAGGGACCACTCTCACTCGCGTTCCTGATCGGCATGCTGCACCACATCAACAACTTCACGCTTCCGTATGTGCTGTTCGGTGTTCCGGCTCCGGCCGACGTCGAGGTACTTCCGATCCTCACCTACGTCACCAGCTTCCAGAGCTTCCGCTTCGGGCTCAGCGCTGCCATGGCCTTCGTTTCCCTGGTGTTGATCGCCATTCCGCTGTTTGTCTACCTGCGTGCCGTCAAGCTCGACGACGCCGAGTCACCGGGAGCCAAGAAATGAGCACCTCCACCGCAACCAAGCGCCGCAATGCCGCCGCTGCAGCTGCAGTGTCCCGTCCGGGTTCCTTCCGCCAGCATGAAGTAACCCGGCTGCTGCCCGGCCCGATGCTCGCCATCATCCTGGTGTTCCTCGGTGCCTTGGTCCTGATCCCCGTGCTGTATATCTTCCTTGCCTCGGTCAACTCGGACATCGGTGTGGCCAACGGCGAATTCTGGCCCTCAAGCTTCACGCTTGAGAACTACTCGAAAATCTGGACCAGTGTGGGACTGGCCACCGGGCTCGCCAACAGTGTCCTCGTGGCAGGAGCAACAGCCGTTGTTTCTGCGGCTCTGTCCGTTTCCACCGCATTCGTCCTGGTCCGCTACAGTTTCCGGGGCCGCCTTACCATCCTGCGCGGGCTCCTGGCCCTTCAGTCGGTACCGGGAACCCTGATGGTGCTCCCCGTATTTGTGCTGTTCTCTTCGGCCGCAACGTACCTGGGCATCCAGGTCATCGGAACACAGTGGGGACTGTTCGTCACCTACCTGACATTCGCCATGCCGTTCTCCACTTGGGTCATGGTCACCTACCTTCGCGGGCTGCCCCGCGAACTGGAGGAAGCGGCGCGGATTGACGGTGCCAGCAACCTCGGCGTCTTGTTCAAGATCATCCTGCCGCTGAGTTGGCCCGGCATTGTGGTTTCCGGCATCTTCGCCTTCCTGCTGGGCTGGAACGACGTCCTGTTCGCATCCGTGATGACCAGGCCGGAAAGCCAGACCGCCGCCGTGGCACTGCAGATCTTCGGCGCTTCACAGGAAGGCGGCGCTATCCCGTTCTACGGCCAGATGATGGCGGCCGCCCTGGTCTGTGCCGCACCAGTAGTCATTCTTTACCTGATTTTCCAGCGTTATCTAGTTGGCGGGCTCACCGCCGGAGGAGTTAAGTAACCATGGTTCCAGCCACCCAGGCCCCGTGGGCCCTGTCGGGATTCGGCGATGAGATCGACGACGACCCGGCTGTGCAGATCGCAGTGTTGCAGGCCCTTGGGGCGAACCACATCGAGGTGCGAAGCGCGTGGGGCACCAACATCGTGGACCTTTCCGATGACCAGCTCGCGGCCCTGGCCAAGCTGCTTGAAGAGAAGGACATGCTGGTCTCCGCGATCGCGTCACCCATAGGCAAAGTGGACGTCAGCCTCCCGGTGGAACACGAAGTGACCCGCCTGCGCCGTGCCGCCAAAGCCGCCAAGGTCCTTCGGGCCAGGTACATCCGGATCTTTTCCTTCTACTACGGCGAATCCGTTCTGGTGGACAGCATCCGCGACGCCGTCATCGAACGGATGAGCGCACTGGCGGCGGTAGCCGAGGAAGAAGGCGTGATCCTGCTGCATGAAAACGAGAAGGACATCTTCGGTGACGTTCCGGACCGTGTGCTGGACATCATTGAAACCGTGAACTCACCCGCGCTGAAAGTCGCCTGGGACGCTGCCAACTTCGTGCAGGTCGGAGTAAAGCCGTTTGACGAGGCCTACGCAAAGCTTCGCCCCTACCTGGAGTACCTGCAGGTCAAAGATGCCTTGTTCGCCAACGGACACGTGGTTCCTGCCGGGGAGGGCGACGGCGATCTTCTACGCACCGTTGAGGCGCTCAAAGCTGACGGCTACACGGGCTTCGCATCCCTGGAGCCGCATCTGGCCGGCGCGCATGGCCTCGGAGGGTTCTCCGGTCCCACCGCTTTTGGCATCGCCGCCCGGGCGTTTGCCAAAGTCACGGCAGAAGCAGGAGTCCAGACAGCATGAACGACCCGTTGAAGATTGCCATCACCGGTTGCGGCGTCATCGGCCGCACGCACGCAGTTGCCCTGCAGGAATTTCCGGAGACGAGCATCGTGGCGTTGATCGACGCCCTCCCGGACGCAGCCGACTCGCTTGCGGACTATATCGAAGCCAGCGGGCGGCCCCGGCCGACCGTGCACACGTCCATCGAGGAGGCTTTGGGCGCAACCGACATCGACTTGGTGGCGCTGGCCACACCCAGCGGACTGCACATCCAGCAGAGCCTGGAAGTTTTGGCTGCCGGCAAGCATGTGGTCATTGAAAAGCCGCTGGACGTGGACCTGAGCCGCGCCCAGGAGATCGAAGCCGCGGCAAACGAAGCCGCACGCAGCGGCGTGGTCGCTTCCGTCATCAGCCAGCACCGTTTTGACCAGGCGAGCGTTGCCGTTGCCGACGCCGTCGCCAAGGGCCGGTTTGGCCGGCTCACGTCCGCGATCGCCTCGGTCGCGTGGTGGCGCGGGCAGAACTACTACGATTCCGGTGACTGGCGCGGCACGTGGTCCATGGACGGCGGTGGAGCCCTGATGAACCAGGGCGTACACACGGTCGACCTGCTGCTGTGGTTTATGGGAAGGCCGGTCGAGATCCATGCCCATACGGCCCGCCTGGCTCACGAACGAATCGAGGTCGAGGACACCGCAGTTGCCACTGTGACGTTTGAGAACGGCGGCCTTGCAGTCCTGCACGCCACTACTGCCGCCTACCCGGGACTGACAGTAAGGGTCCAGTTGATGGGTTCGGAAGGCTCCGCGGTGGTGGACAACGACCAGCTTCAGTACTTCCATGCCAAGGACGCTGGCGGAGCCTCGTCGGACATGGGGCTGCAAGGAGGAGGAAACCAGGCCCAGGAGGAGCTGGCCAAGTATCCCGAGGAGGACTATGAGGCCAAAGATCCGACGGTGTATCCGGCAGGGCACATCCGGCAGTACCGCGACATCCTTGGGGCCGTTGCCGAGGGCCGCCAGCCCGGAGTGACTGTCACTGACGCCGTCAATGCCCTGGCCACCGTGCGCGCCGTCTACATATCGGCCACGCTGAACCAGGCTGTCCTGTTTGAAGACGTCCTGGCGGGGAAATACAACGACCTAGAAGTCCGAACTGGCACCACGCCGACAGAAAGCGCCTGACCAGATGAAATTCTCAGTATTCACGGCCTCCACACCCGACTGGACTCCGGAAGTAGCCGCTGCCACCCTGGCTGCCCAGGGATGGGACGGCATCGAGTGGCGGATCACGGACCAGGCGGAGGCGTCTGTACCCGGTTTCTGGGCCGGCAATAACGCAACCATCCCGCTGACCGGCCTCGAAAACAACCTGGAGTGGGTTGCCGGCATCACCCGCGACGCCGGCCTGGAGTTCTCGGGCATCGGCGGCTACGCGCGATGCGACAACCACGACGACGTCGAACGTATGCTGGCGGCCACTGCCGCCTTGGGTGCCGGGCAGGTCCGCGTCACCACGTATCCGCTCGGAACCGCGGGCTGGGGGGACGAAGAGCCCAGCGGAATTCCTTATCCTGTCCTGTTTGAGGAAGCCCGGCGCGATTTCGAATGGATAGCCGAACGGGCAGCCCACCACGGCGTGAAGGCCTTGGTGGAACTCCACCATCGCACCATCACGGCGTCCGCATCATCAGCCCGCCGGCTGCTGGAGGGCCTGGACCCCAAGCATGTGGGGGTAATTCATGACTTGGGCAACCTGTTGATCGAAGGCCAGGAAGACTACCTTCCCGCCTTTGAGTTGCTGGGGGAATATCTGGCCCACATCCATGTCAAAAATGCCGTGTGGATTCGCCAGGATGCGCCTGACCCGTCCGGCGCCGCAGTCTTCCGGAATGAGTGGGCGCCGCTGCAGTCCGGACAGGGCAGCGTCTTGGAGTACTTCAAGGCACTGGCGGCACATGGCTACGACGGCTGGGTTACAGTGGAGGATTTCTCAACAGAGCTTCCACTGGCCGAACGTACTGCCGGCAACCTTGACTACGTGCGGCGCACTGCGGCGATCGCCGGGCTCACCGCCGGCGCCGGGGCACGTTGAGACCATGTCATATTCCATAGCAGCGCATCCCGACCGGCTCCTCCCTGCCGAACCCGGCGTAAGGGAGATAGCCCGGTCCCTCTATAACCGCGTGGCCGGCCTCCCCATCATCTCCCCCCACGGACATGTGGACGCAGTCACTATTGAAGAAAACCTGCCCTTCCCCGATCCCGCCGCTCTCCTGGTGACGCCGGACCACTACGTGACCCGCCTCATCCACGCCGGTGGAATCGCGATGGAAAAGTTAGGACTCGGCGGCCAGACCTCAGACTCCCGCGAGATTTGGCGCAGTTTCTCTGCCGCCTGGCCCCAGTTCGAGGGAACCGCGTCCGGCTACTGGCTCCGGCAGGAATTCGAGCACGTCTTCGGACTGCACGAGGAGCCCACCGAGGAGAACGCCGACAGGATCTACGACATGATCTCGGCCAAGCTAGGCGAACCAGGGTTCCGGCCGCGGGAGTTGTTCAAGGAGTTCAACATCGAGGTGCTGGCCACCACGGATGATCCGCTGGACTCGCTGGACAGCCATGCTGCATTGGCCGCCGACCCTGCCTTCGCTGGCCGCGTCCTGCCTACCTTCCGTCCCGACCAGTACCTCAACATCGCCCATCCAGCGTGGCAGGACAATGTGGAACGCCTCATGGCCGCGGGCTCCGGGGCTGCCGGATACACCGGATACATTGAGGCCCTGGAATCAAGGCGGCGGCACTTCGTGCAACACGGCGGGGTGTCCGCCGACCACGGCGTCCGTACCCCGGCCACCCTCAAGCTGGACCCCTCCGACGCGGGGCGTCTGTTCGAGCGCGCCCGTGCGGGGAAAGCCACACCGGAAGACTGCGAGGCCTTCGAAGCCCACATGATCTACCAGATGGCCAGGATGTCAGTGGAAGACGGGTTGGTCATGACCCTACATCCGGGTTCCTACCGCAACCACCACGGCCCCACGTTCGAGGCCTTCGGCGCGGACACGGGGCACGATATTCCGTTCGCTGTGAACTACACCGAGGCCATCCGGCCGCTGCTGCAGGACTTTGGCACCGCCAAGGACTTCCACCTGGTGCTGTTCACTTTGGACGAGACCGTGTTCTCCCGGGAATTGGCGCCGCTGGCAGGTTTCTATCCGTCTGTGTATATCGGAGCCCCCTGGTGGTTCCTGGACGCGCCCGATGCGATGCTGCGCTTCCGTTCCGCAGTGACGGAAACGGCCGGTTTCTCACGATCCTCCGGGTTCATCGACGATACTCGGGCGTTCTGCTCCATCCCGGCACGCCACGACACGTCGCGCCGGATCGAAGCCGCCTTCCTGGCGCGCCTGGTGGCCGAGCACCGGATCAGCGAAGAGCGCGCGCACGAACTTATCGTGGATATCGTGGATGCTTCCCCGCGAAGGGTGTTCAAGCTGTGAGCGCACTGCCCGTCCTTAACCGGGCGCTCACCGGCCTTCCCAAAGCGCCGGTGCGGATTGTCCATCTTGGCCTCGGGGCATTCCACCGGTCACACGAGGCGTGGTACACCCAGCACGCCGGTGACGGACCCGAATGGGGGATCGCCGCATTCACGGGGCGCAGGCCTGACGCAGCCCTGGCGCTTGCGGCGCAGGACGGCCTCTTCACCCTGATTGAGCGCTCAGGCAACGGGGACAGTTTCGAAATTATCGGCAGCGTTGCCGAAGCGGTGGACGGCGCCGACGTCGGGCGCCTCCGGGACATGGTCTCAGCGCCGGAAACCGCGATGGTCACGCTGACCATTACCGAAGCCGCGTACGGACTGGACTCCAACGGCCGCTTTGACGCAGGCGCTCCTGGGTTTGCCGGCGATCTCACGGTCCTGGCCGGCGATGCCGGTACCGGCGAAAGGCCGGCCACTCCGCTGGGCCGGCTCGTTTCAGCCCTCGCCGCCCGCAAGGAAGCTGCTGCCGGGCCGATCGCCGTTGTCAGTTGCGACAACCTGTCCGGCAACGGAGAAGTCGCCCGGCGCTCGATCATGGGACTCGCCGAGGCCTGGGACGGGGAGCTTGCCCAATGGATCGGTGCGAACGTCAGTTTCGTCAGCACTTCCGTCGACCGCATCACCCCCCGGACCACCGACGCCGATATTGCCCAGGTGCAGGATTCCTGTGGCTACAGGGACACCTCGCCTGTGGTCGCAGAGCCTTTCCGGGACTGGGTAATCAGCGGGAATTTCCCGAAGGGCAGGCCACGCTGGGAAGACGCCGGTGCCGTCCTGGTGGACGACATCGAACCGTACGAAAACCGCAAACTGTGGCTGCTGAACGGAGCGCACTCACTCCTGGCCTATGCCGGTCAGTTGCGTGGGCACACCACGGTGGCCGAAGCGCTGGAGGATCGGCTCTGCCGGGACGCGGTTGAGGCCTTCTGGGATGAGGCCGCACAACATCTGCCCGACGAAAACCTGCATATACCTGAATATCGGGAGGCACTGGTCGCCCGTTTCGGCAACGCACGGATCGCGCACCATCTGTCCCAGATCGCTGTGGATGGGTCCACCAAGCTTCGCATGAGGGCCTTGCCGGTCCTGGCAGCCGAAAGATCCCGGGGGCGCTCCGGTGCCGGCAGCGCCATGATGCTGGCGGCCTGGATCGACTATGCGGCCGCCAACGAAAAGCTCCAGGACCCGCTGTCCGAGGCCATCGGTGCGGCGAACGGGGCCCATGGCCTCGATCGGGTGGCCGCCCTCCTCAACCTCGTCAGCCATGGGCTCGGCGACGACGAACAGACCGTTGCCCTGGTAGCCGGCCTGTGCGGCACCTTCTCCAAGAACGCCACTACAACCACAACCGCCGCCCGCCTGATTTCTGGAAGGAACAGCTGAACTTCATGAAGATTGTCGCAGCAGAAGTATTCGTAACAAGCCCATCCCGTAACTTCGTAACCCTCCGGATCACCACGGAGGACGGGGTGACCGGCATCGGCGACGCCACCTTGAACGGGCGCGAGCTTGCCGTTGCCGCGTATCTGAAGGAGCACGTCGCGCAGCTGCTGATCGGCAAGGACCCGCACCGGATCGAAGATACTTGGCAGTTCCTGTACCGGTCCTCGTACTGGCGCCGCGGGCCGGTCACCATGGCCGCGATCGCCGCAGTGGACATGGCACTGTGGGACATCAAAGGCAAAATGGCGGGCATGCCGGTGTATCAGCTGCTGGGCGGGGCGTCCCGGAACGGGTTGCGCGCCTACGGCCACGCGTCCGGCGCCGACATCGAGTCGTTGTTCGATTCGGTCCGGGAGCACCTGGAGCTGGGCTACAAGTCCATCCGTATCCAGACCGCCGTTCCGGGCATCAAGGCCGTCTACGGGGTGGCCGCCCAGGCGCAGGCCTCCGGCGAGCGCTACGATTACGAGCCCGCCGGCCGCGGCGCGTTCCCGGTGGAGGAGGACTGGGACACCCGGGCCTACCTGCGCCACCTGCCCACCGTGTTCGAAGCAGTCCGGAACGAATTCGGCCCGGAAATCCCGTTGCTGCATGACGGCCACCACCGCATGACCCCCATCCAGGCCGCCAAGCTGGGAAAGGCCCTGGAACCGTATGACCTGTTCTGGCTTGAGGACTGCACCCCGGCCGAAAACCAGGAGGGCCTGCGGCTGGTCCGGCAGCACACCACGACCCCGCTGGCCATCGGGGAAATCTTCAACACCGTGTTCGACTACCAGACCCTGATCAAGGAACAGCTGATCGACTACGTCCGGGCGGCCTCCACGCACTTTGGCGGGATCTCCCCTTTGAAGAAGGTGATGGATTTCGCTGCGCAGTACCAGATCAAGTCCGGTTTCCACGGCCCCACCGACATCTCTCCGGTGGGTTTCGCCGCGCAGCTGCATGTGGGCCTGGCCATCCACAACTACGGCATCCAGGAGTACATGCAGCACTCGGACAAGACCAACGAGGTCTTCGAGCAGTCCATGACGTTCGTGGACGGCTACTTGCACCCGGGCGACAAGCCCGGCATCGGCGTCGAATTCAACGAAGAGGCAGCAGCGGCTTACCCGTACCAGCAGGCCTACCTGCCCTACAACCGCCTCGTTGACGGCACCGTCCATGACTGGTGAGGCAGTGGACATGACAAAGCATCGCATCGTCGTCATGGGCGTCTCGGGTTGCGGCAAGACCACGATAGGTGACCTGGTGGCCCGTGAGCTGGGCGTCCCGTTCCTCGACGGCGACTCGCTCCACCCGGTGGAGAACGTCGCCAAGATGGCTGCCGGAACGCCGCTCACGGACGAGGACCGGTGGCCGTGGCTCGCTACGGTGGGCAGTGAGCTCGCGGCCGCCGGGAACGGCGGACTGGTACTCGCCTGCTCGGCCCTGCGCCGCAGCTACCGCGACGCCATCCGCGCCCAGGCGCCGGACACCATCTTCCTGCACCTGCACGGCAGCAAAGAGGTGCTGGGGGCCCGGACAGAAGGGCGCACCGGCCACTTCATGCCCCCGGCCCTGCTCGATTCACAGCTGGCCACGTTGGAACCGCTCGACGCCGACGAAGCCGGCATCGTCGTCGACATCGCCTCCCCGGTGGACCAGGTGGTGGCCGACGCATTGGCGGGCATCGCAGCTGCGGAGCGTGCCGCCGTCGGAAGCTCGCCCCGCGGTGCCATTGGCACCGCGGGGCCACAACAGCAAGTGCCAGGGAAAACCGAACTTCCAGGCCAGGTGCTTGGTGGCTGAGGACACGCAAACGGGGATCCTCCCGTATCCGCCGTGACGCCCCCCGGCGTAGCGTTGGGGCATGGAACAGACGGGGTGCGCTGTTGTAGGCGGAGGGCCTGCGGGCATGATGCTGGGTCTGCTGCTGGCTCGGGCCGGGGTGGAGGTCACCGTACTCGAAAAGCACGGCGACTTCCTGCGGGATTTCCGCGGCGACACCGTGCATGCGTCCACCATCAGGCTGATTGACGAACTCGGGCTGGGCGACGCATTCCGCAGGCTCCCGCAAAGCCGGCTGAACAGCGTGGCTTTCCCCATCCCCGGCGCCGGCATGGTCACCATTGGCGATTTCGCATCACTGAAGCCCCCTTACAACTACATCGCCATGATGCCTCAGTGGGACTTCCTGAATTTCCTGGCCACCGAGGCGGCGCGCGAACCCTCGTTCACGCTCCTGATGGAGCATGAAGCAACGTCGTTAATGTTCGACGGCGGGCGCGTCGCCGGTGCCCGCTACCGGACGCGAGCCGGGACGGAAGGGGAACTGCACGCGGACCTCGTTGTGGCTACGGACGGGCGCCATTCCGTGCTGCGACGGGCCGCCGGCCTGCAGCCCAAGGAGTATCCGGTTCCTTTCGACACCTGGTGGTTCAAGCTCCCGCGCCACGCTTCGGAGAAAGGCGCAGTGGCGGGCATCGTTCCGGCCTTCCGGGACCGCGAAGCCATGATCGCGCTGTTCCGCGACGACTACTACCAAATGGGGTACCTCGCCCCCAAGGAAGACAGCGCCAGGATCCGCTCCGAGGGCGTGGACCGTTTCAGGGAACGCGTCGCCGCGTTGCGCCCGGACTTGGCGGATCGGGTGGACGCCATCCGTTCGCTCGATGACCTTCACTGGTTGGATGTGCGGCTGGACCGGCTGCGGCGCTGGTACGTGGACGGGCTGTTGTGCATTGGCGACGCCGCCCATGCGATGTCTCCGGTAGGTGGCGTGGGCATTAATCTGGCCATCCAGGATGCGGTGGCGGCGGCGGACCGGCTGGCTCCGGCACTCCTGGGCGGGCGCGTAACGGCGGAGGATCTGGCTGCCGTTCAATGGCGGCGCCGGATGCCCACCGTGATTGTCCAGACAGTCCAGCGCATCATGCACCGGGTAGTGTTCGTCCCGTTGTTCGCCGGAAGAACGCCCGGGCCGCCGCCGGCACTGCTGTTCGTTCTCCGGCATGTCCCGAGGATGCGGGGGCTCCTTCCCCGGCTCATAGCGTTCGGACCACGGCCTGAACACGCGCCCGGCTTTGCCCGCCGGCACCAGCCACGGGGCACGCACGGAAACCACTAAACTGGAGACCATGACTCCCCCTCTTGACGCCACTGCTGCACGCGCCCGCCTCCTTGAACTCATTAAGGAGCTCGCCGTCGTCCGCGGCAAGGTGATCCTTTCCAGCGGAGCGGAGGCCGACTACTACATCGACCTGCGCCGCATCACTTTGCACCACGAAGCCTCCAAGTTAGTGGGCCAGGTCATGCTGGCACTGGCGGACGACGCCGGCATCGACTTCGAGTGCGCCGGCGGACTGACCATGGGTGCTGACCCCGTGGGCACCGCGGTGATGCACGCCGCGGTTGACGCCGGCCGGACGGTTGACGCCTTTGTGGTCCGTAAGGCGCAGAAGTCCTACGGGATGGGCCGCCAGGTCGAGGGCCCGTCCGTCGACGGGCGGAAAGTGCTGGTACTGGAGGACACGTCCACCACCGGCGGCTCGGCGCTCACCGCAGTTGAGGGCGTCCGCAAGGCCGGCGGCAACGTTGTGGCTGTGGCTGTCATCGTGGACCGCGACACCGGAGCCAAGGAAAAAATCGAAGCCGAGACCGGCGTGCCGTACCTTTTTGCCTTCGGCAAGGACGAACTGGGTCTTTCCTAGTTCTAATCCGGCCGGCACCCGCCTAAACTGGTGCCGGTTGGACTGGCGCTGGGGGTCGTCCTAGTATTTGCTCAACCCTCTTCTGCAGCTATTGGAGAACGCGCCATGCTCCCACCGGAACTCCCTTTGAACACCACCGAGCAGGTCCAGAACCTCATCCTGGACAGCGCGGATTTTGAGCAGTTCCTCAACGAGCTGGCAAGGTTCTCTGCCCACCAGGTGGCAGGGGACGGCGACGACGCCCTGTGCGGCATCACCCTGCTGCGCGACCGCAAGGCCGCAACCATCGGCTGGAGCAGCGACTCCGCCCGTGAAGTGGATGAAATCCAGTACTCACTGTCGCAGGGCCCGTGCCTGACTGCCGCCGAAGAGGAACGCGAAGTGAACGTCCCTGACCTGTTCGAGGAGGACCGCTGGGGCCCGGACTACGCCAATGCCGTGGCATCCCACGGGCTGCGTTCCGTCCTCTCCCTGCCGTTCAACCTCCAGGGCGAAGCAAAGGCAGCACTGAACCTCTATTCGGACGTACCGCACAAGTTCGACGAACGCGCGGCGGCCAAAGCAAGGGGCTATACGAGGGAAATTTCGCAGGCCTTGCGCCTCGCCGTCAGGTTTTCCCTGCACACCGACAGCGCCGCCAATCTGCGCGCAACCCTGGAATCCCGCACCATCATCGACATCGCCGTAGGGATCGTGATGGCCCAGAACCGCTGCAGCCAGGACGCGGCCGTCCACATCCTCACTGAGGCGTCCAGCAACAGCAACACCAAGCTGCGCGATATCGCCAAGTCCTTGGTGGATTCCGTCGGCGGGTCCGGCACGCGCACGCATTACCAGGAACCGGGACAAGCCCAGGCGGGCTAGGCCCGCATGGCTTGTGCCGGGGTGGCTGGAAGGATACGCTTGCCAAGGTTGAGCCGTCGGCCATAGACACCCTTATTTGGAGTACCTATGGACCGCAAATTACACGCCCTCGCTACGCGTGACGTTCTCACCGACACCGTCCGGATCGATATCCGGGGCAGCCTCAATGAGGAATCCCGCCCAGCACTTGTGCAGATGATCCGACGCGTTCGGGATATGGGTATCCCTTCACATGTCCACGTTGACCTCTCCAGGGCCGCCTTCGTGGAATCATCAGCATTAGCTGGCCTCCGGAGCGATCTCAACGCCATCGACGGGGCCACGCTTCCGGGCCTGGCCAGTGGCGGTGTTTCGCTGGTTCTCACTCAGTCCGCCGACGCGGCCCCGCTGGAGGATGGCGTCAACGAGCTGTCGCTGGCCATTACCGACGAGCTCACTGAGGGCTTCGCTGACGGCGGCCAAGGGGAGGCTCCCGCGCCCATCGACGCACTGTTCGGCCGGCCCTTAGCCGAGTATTCCGACGACGAACTCCTCGCCGCCAGTGATTCGATCTTTGCGCTTCTTGATGAGCCGGAAGCATTCGCCGGCTCGGACCTGCTGGCCCGCTACAACGAAATCGGTTGCGAGTTGTCGCGGCGGAACCCGTTCGGAGGCCTGTACGACCCAGCCAGGGAGGGCCAGGCCGCCAGCTGACGCCGGAGGCCTTGCCCCGGGAGTTGCAGCAGCGGCTTCCGCTGTGCGTACGGTAGAGATGTGCCGTACAGGGGGGAAGCAGATCCGCAAGGACAGCCTGAACAGCCGGGAACTGACCATGCCCGGCTGCTGGCCGACGCCGCCAGGCTTAGGGAATTCTCCCGGCGGGGATTCCTTTGGGGCGCAGGAGCCTCCGCCTTGCTGGCCGGGGATATGCTGCTCACCCGCCGGGTCCAGTTGGAGCGGCGGGTCAACCGGATCCTGGAGGTGCCGGACGACTTCGCCGACGCCTACTACCCGGATGCCAGCTGGTTCCTGTTCCCGGGCTATAAGACCAGCTGGGAAGAGGCACAGTGGATCCTCAACGCCCTCCGCGGGGCGCTGAACAAGCGCGGCAAGCTGGCCGCCGTCGGGTATTCAAACCAAGGGCTGGACATCGACGAACTGGTCATTGCAGTCATTGAGCACGTCCGGGCGAAAAAGCTCACCAAGCTGTTTTTTTACGGCCACAGCTTCGGCGGCATGGTGGCCACGCAGGTCGCTGCAAGGCTCCGTGAACTCCACGGTGTGGAAGTGGCGTTCATCCTGCTCGACTCCAGCCCGTACAGCAAGCACGACGTCCTGGACCAGAGCTGGTTCGACGGCGTGGTGTTCCTCTATGAGCGGGGTTTCCGCGTGCCCTCCGTGCTGCGCGGCGGCTACGAGCTGGGGGAGCGGGTGATCCACAAGGACGAACGGAGCTGGCGCCAGATCCTGGACCAGACGTGGGAACAGCTGTCCCCGATCGCGCCGTCCAGTGTGCTCATCCAGTCGGAGTCCGCCTACATCTACCACTTCGACGGACTCCGGTTCGTGGAGAAGCTGGGCGGGACGAAGATGGCCTATATCGGCAACCCCCGGGACCAGACTGTGCGTTACCAGACGGCACTGGAAGCCTGGCAAGCGGCCTTCCGCTCCAACATGGTCTCCACCAACCTCCAAACGGAGGGCGCCCGGCCGGCTCACGCCAGTCCGGGCTGGAACCCCGCCGTATACAGGGCCGTTGTGGAACAACTCATGAACGAGTTCTTCCCCCTGCCCGGCGGGGGATCCCGCGTGTCGGTCTTCTAGATCTGGTTCTTCAGCTCCGCCACGGAGGTCAGGACCTGGTTCGGCCTGAACGGGTAGGAGGCGATGTCTTCCCGCTGGGTGATTCCGGTCAGCACCAGGACCGTGTGCAGGCCCGCCTCCATGCCCGCGATGATGTCGGTGTCCATCCGGTCACCGATCATGGCAGTGGTCTCGGAATGGGCGTCGATCTGGTTCATCGCCGACCGGAACATCATGGGATTCGGCTTGCCCACGACGTACGGTTCCCGGCCGGTGGCCTTGGTAATGAGGGCGGCGATGGCACCTGTCGCGGGCATGGGGCCGTCCTTGGACGGGCCGGTGGCGTCAGGGTTGGTGGCGATAAAGCGTGCACCGGCCAGGATCAGGCGGATGGCCATGGTGATGGCTTCGAATGAGTACGTCCGGGTTTCGCCGAGCACCACAAAGTCCGGGTCCTGGTCGGTGAGGATGAAGCCGGCCTCGTGCAGCGCCGTCGTCAGTCCAGCCTCGCCGATGGTGTAGGCCCGGTTTCCGGACCCGGAGCCGCGTACCTGGTCCTTCAGGAACTGCGCGGTGGCCAGCGCAGACGTCCAGATGTTCTCCTCCGGAACCTCCAGCCCGGACGCGCGGAGCCGCGCGGCAAGGTCGCGGGGAGTGAAGATGGAGTTGTTGGTCAGCACCAGGAACCGCTTGGAGGTGTCAACCCAGCGCTGGATCAGTTCAGCCGCGCCGGGGACAGCCTGGTTTTCATGGACCAGGACGCCGTCCATGTCCGTCAGCCAGCACTCGATCTCCTGCCCGCTTCGGTAAACCGCGGGTGATCCCTTGACCTCGTCTGTTTTTGCCATGCTTTTCCTCCAACGCCGATGTGCCTTGTCCGGGCTACAGTCTGTCATTCTTCAGGCCACGGAACACGTGAGGCCTGGGAAATGACGACGGCGGGCGAACGCTTTGGCCGTCCGGCCCATCGGCTAGGCTCGTAGAGGCGCCACGGTGCCCAACAGCTGCGGATCGGGGGATGTCCGCGGCAGTTGTTGTGCCGGCCTGCGCCGGCAGGTCCCCGACGTCGGAAATCACCGGGCACCGCGGGAACCGCAGGATGCCTGCCAGCACCTGAAAGGGACCGCCTTGAGCAACAACTACAGCGCGCCACCACCACCGCCCAGGGACGCCGAGGACAACCCCCAGGCTCCGCAGCCCGGCCAGCAGCATTCCCACGGTCCGTACCCGGGCCAGCAGTACCCGGGCAACGAAGACACCCAGGCACGGTACCCGGGCCAGCAGTACCCGGGCCAATACGCGCAGCCGTCGGCTCCGCAGCCGCCCCACAGCAACAAAAAGGCGCTGTTCATCATTCTGGGAGCTGTTGCCGCGGTCGTGATCGTGGCCCTCGTAGCAGTGTTTGCCTGGGTGATCCCCACTTTCGCAAAGCCCCAGTCCCAGGACACCCCGCCTCCCGTGGCGACGTCCCAGGCCGCGGAGGAAAGCGCCGCGCCGGAGGAGTCGGCCACGCCGTCGGACTCTGCCACCGCTGATGATGTTCCGGCCGGAGCCATTCCGCTGCCGCCAGGCTGGGCCGACCTGAAGGGGCCGGCGACTGTTCCGGCCGAGGGCGACGCGCTCTTCAGCCGCTTTGTCACGGGGGAATCATCCTTCCAGTACCCCACGTCGTGGACCCTCGATGACACCTTCGGGATCACTACGGACCCCACCACCGGCACGCCCATGCAGCAAAAAGCGCAGGGCACGGAGGAACGGGACGGGGACGGCATCGCCCTGGCCTACGCCTTCTTTGCGGAGGCCGAAGAGGGCAAGTACGGCAAGGAGCCCGAAAAGGTCCAGGGCGCCATCAAGGAGATCGAGGCGAAGTTCAAGGCCATGCCCGCGGCCGAATTGCCGCAGCATCTGGTGGGCCACCGGTGCACCAACAATTTTGAAACCACAACGCCTGAAATCCGGGAGTTCCGCCGGACTGCCGCCGTCGTGATCGGCTTTACCTGCCTGAACGCCCGCGGAGAAACCATCCAGGCCGTCAATCTGTTCAGTGTCACCCCGTGGGGCACGCCGCAGATGGTGGGCGTCAGCGGCCACTCGACGTACTGGGAAGCGAACCCTGACCAGCTGGAGCTGATCGCCAACTCCTACCGCGCCAACCGCTGGAAACTCGAGGGCTGACCCCCGCTAGAGTTGAAGCGTGACTGACCATCCCCAGAACCCGCCGCTGCCCGTTCCACCGCCTGAGGAGGAATCCGGGCAAAAGGCGGAGGTCGGCGTCGGGCCCTGGGAGGGCGAGGCGCCGGCGGGGGACCATTGGGATCCCCTACTGCTGGCTGACGGCGACCGGCGGAACGTCGTGGACCAGTACCGCTACTGGAAGCACGACGCCATCGTGGCGGACCTGGATTCCAAGCGGCACAACTTCCACATCGCGATCGAAAACTGGCAACACGACCTCAACATCGGCACCGTGGTGCGGACCGCAAACGCGTTCCTCGCCAAGGAAGTGCACATCATCGGACGACGCCGGTGGAACAGGCGTGGAGCCATGGTCACCGATCGCTACCAGCACGTCCGCCACCATCCCACCGTGGAGGACTTCGTGACGTGGGCGCAGGGGGAGGGGCTGGCCATCATCGGCATCGACATCTTCCCTGATTCCGTGCCGCTGGAGACCTACGAGCTGCCCAAGGACTGCGTGCTGGTCTTTGGCCAGGAGGGCCCGGGGCTCACCCCGGAAGTTCACGATGCCGCGCTGGCAACCCTTTCCATCGAGCAGTTCGGCTCCACCCGCTCCATCAACGCGGCGTCCGCCGCAGCCATTGCGATGCACGCGTGGGTGCGCCGGCACGTGTTCAACCAGCACGTGTCCTAGCCCTCTGCCCCCTGCGGGAGTGTTACCGGTCCGCGAGACGAAACACGGCGCCACGGCAGAAATGGCTAGGATGGTTCCTAGCCGACGAGGTTCACTCCAGGGCCAACCAGCCCGTAGACGAAATTCACTTTAGGAGTCAGCATGCCCATTGCAACCCCAGAGATCTACTCCGAGATGATCGACCGCGCAAAGACGGGCGGCTTTGCATTCCCTGCCGTCAACGTCACCTCTTCGCAGACGCTGAACGCGGCCCTGCGCGGCTTCGCCGAGGCAGAGTCCGATGGCATTGTCCAGGTGTCCACCGGTGGCGCTGCCTACTGGTCCGGCGCCTCCACGAAGGACATGGTGGCCGGTTCGCTGGGCTTCGCCGCGTTCGCACGCGAAGTGGCCAAGAACTACAACGTCAACATCGCCCTGCACACGGACCACTGCCCCAAGGACAAGCTGGACGGCTTTGTCCTTCCGCTGCTGGCAGCTTCCGAGGCTGAGGTCAAGGCCGGCCGGAACCCGATCTTCAACTCCCACATGTGGGACGGTTCGCACGAGCCGCTCAACGAGAACCTGAGCACTGCCCGCGAACTGCTGGCGCGCACCGCTGCCGCGAAGATGATCCTGGAAGTTGAAATCGGCATCGTCGGCGGCGAGGAAGACGGCGTCGAAAACGCCATCAACGACAAGCTGTACACCACGGTCGAGGACGCCCTGGCCACTATCGAAGCCCTCGGTGCCGGGGAGAACGGCCGCTACATCACCGCCCTGACC
Source organism: Pseudarthrobacter sp. NPDC055928 (assembly GCF_042270935.1). NCBI lineage: Bacteria > Bacillati > Actinomycetota > Actinomycetes > Micrococcales > Micrococcaceae > Pseudarthrobacter > Pseudarthrobacter sp. NPDC055928. The sequence continues at coordinate 176,907 of NZ_JBHJZH010000004.1, read as the reverse complement.
TTCGGCAACGTCCACGGCGTGTACAAGCCCGGTGGCGTGAAGCTGCGCCCGGAGATCCTCAAGGACATCCAGGCCCAGGTCGGTGCCAAGATTGGCAAGGACAGCCCGTTCGACCTCGTGTTCCACGGTGGCTCCGGCTCATCTGACCAGGAGATCGCCGACGCCGTTTCCTATGGCGTGATCAAGATGAACATCGACACCGACACGCAGTACGCCTACACGCGTCCGGTGGTGGACCACATGTTCAAGAACTACGACGGCGTGCTGAAGGTCGACGGCGAAGTTGGCAACAAGAAGCTCTACGATCCCCGCGTCTGGGGCGCCTCCGCCGAAGCCGGCCTGGCTGCCCGCGTGGTCGAAGCAACCAAGCAGCTCGGCTCGGCCGGAAAGACGTTCTAGGAATGTCCGATGAGTTCCGCAAGAACCTGATGGGTCCTGAGCCCACGCTCCTGCCTGCCGAGACAGAGGTCTACGCACAGCTGGACGCGGGACAGGAAGCGCTGGACCTCGTGGCCAAGCACCCTACGTCGTCGCTGTTGTGGGCTGTACTGGCGGAGGAGGCGTGGGCCGAAGGGCGCACCATCGATTCGTACGCCTACTCCCGCGTGGGATACCACCGCGGGCTGGATTCGCTGCGCCGCAACGGCTGGCGCGGCGTGGGTCCGATCCCGTGGGAGCACGAGCCGAACCAGGGCTTCCTGCGTGCACTCTACTCGCTGGGACGGGCGTCTTCAGCCATAGGTGAGGCGGACGAGCCGGAACGGATCGAGAAGTTCCTGAACGACTCGGATCCGGCAGCGAAGGCTGCCATCGAAGGCAAATAACAAGCAGTTAATGTTCGACGGCGGGCGGTCACCTTTCAGAAGAAGGTGGCCGCCCGCCGTCGTACAGCCGGTTGGGAGCAGCGTGTGCCTAGGCTTTTGCCAGGCCCGTGCGTGCCATGGCGTCCGTGTAGGCCACGCGCATTTCCTCGAGGTACTGTTCCTGCCGTGCGGGCGTGCCGGCGAAGGCGCGGCCACTTAGGGAGCGGACCTTGTAGGTCTTAAGTCCGCGGCGCCAGATCATGGGAACCTCGGTCTTGAGCAGCAGGTTGGCCAGGCGGTTGGCTTCGGTTCCGTGTGCCACGATGACCGAGGCGCGGGGGACCAGGGCAAGGAATTTGAGCAGCGGCTTGAGCCCTGCGGAAATCTGGTCAGGGGTGAACTTGCCGTTGACCTCGCCGGGAGTGTGCCACGGGTGGACGTTCCACGGCATCACGAACTCCGGACGCAGGCCCAGCTTCCACTGGATCCCCAGCATGCGGGTGGCGGCGTCGTCGTCGCCGGCGGTGATAAAGCCGGACTTGTCCGCTTCCCCGATGTTCGAGTACAGGCTGATGATGCGGCACTCGTCTACATCGTGCATCGGATCAACGTAAGGGACTTCGGTGTGGGGCTTAACGCTCTGCAGGGAATCGCACAGCTCGTTGACGGCGGCAACGTTGGGTTCGTAACGGCGGCTCAGAAGCTGCTCACGGAAAGATTCAGGTGCCAGGGCTGTCATGTAGTGCTATGTCTCCTGCGGGGCTCGGTGCTGCTGCCAATCCGGAAAATGGGCGCACTGGAGCACGCCGCAGATCCGGGATGGTTAGAAATGTGTGTGGACCGATTCCTGGTCGGTCTCTATCAGTCTAGCAAGCCCTGCGAAACGAAACGCCGGTGGGTCCTCCGGCAAATAGTGCTGGGGGACCCACCGGCGGGGTATAAGCGATCTGGTGGTGTGTCCCTTCATGCCGGCGGCGCGCGCTGACAAGGGATAATCGGGCCCCATCGGCTAAACTTGGGTGGTAAGAGCCCCGGAACTCTTGCATTGCCAGGCCGCATGTCGGGATGGCAACGCTGGTCCATTCGGGGCATTCTCATGAACGGCGCCGCACCAGCCTGCCACTTCGGTGGACGGACCGGCCGGCCCGAACGAATGGGGGAGGATCCCATGCCAGCAATCGTGATCGTAGGAGCCCAATGGGGCGACGAAGGAAAAGGCAAGGCCACTGACCTTTTGGGCGGCCGGGTCGACTACGTCGTTAAGCCGAACGGCGGCAACAACGCCGGGCACACCGTCGTCGTAGGCGGTGAGAAGTATGAGCTCAAGCTCCTTCCTGCCGGCATCCTTAGCCCCAACGCGGTCCCGATCATCGGCAACGGCTGCGTGGTGAACCTTGAGGCCCTGTTCCAGGAAATCGACGGACTCCAGGCCCGCGGCGCGGACACCTCCAAGCTCCGCGTTTCGGCCAACGCACACCTCGTCGCTCCCTACCACCAGGTGCTGGACAAGGTGACCGAGCGTTTCCTTGGCAGCCGCGCTATTGGCACCACCGGCCGCGGCATCGGCCCCGCCTACATGGACAAGGTGGCCCGCCTGGGCATCCGTGTCCAGGACGTTTTTGACGAATCGATCCTCCGCCAGAAGGTGGAAGGGTCCCTGCGCCAGAAGAACGATCTCCTGGTCAAGATCTACAACCGCCGCTCCGTTGTAGTGGAGGAGATCGTGGAGTACTTCCTGTCCTTCGCCGAGCGCCTCCGCCCGCTGGTGATCGACAGCACGCTGGTCCTTAACAACGCCCTGGATGAGGGCAAGGTGGTCCTGATGGAGGGCGGCCAGGCAACCTTCCTGGACGTTGACCACGGCACCTACCCGTTCGTCACCTCCTCGAACCCCACGGCTGGTGGTGCTTCGGTGGGCTCCGGTATCGGACCCACCCGCATCTCCCGCTCCATCGGCATCATCAAGGCCTACACCACCCGCGTTGGTGCCGGCCCGTTCCCCACCGAATTGTTCGATGAGATGGGTATGTACCTGCAGAAGACCGGCGGTGAGTTCGGCGTCAACACTGGCCGCCCCCGCCGCTGCGGCTGGTACGACGCCGTCCTGGCGCGCCACGCCTCGCGCGTCAACGGCTTCACGGACTACTTCGTCACCAAACTGGACGTCCTGACCGGCATCGAACAGATCCCGGTGTGCGTGGCTTATGACGTCGACGGCGTCCGCCACGACGAAATGCCCATGACGCAGACGGAATTCCACCACGCCGTGCCCATCTTCGAGTACTTCGAGGGCTGGACCGAGGACATCACCGGCGCACGTACCCTGGCGGACCTGCCGGAGAACGCCCGCAACTACGTGCTGGCCCTGGAGAAGCTGTCCGGAACGCGGTTCTCGGCGATCGGTGTCGGCCCGGACCGGGACCAGACGATCGTGGTCAACGACCTCATCAACGACTAGCTTTTACTTAATTACGACGACGGCGGGTCACCCTTCGTTCCAATGGAACCTGGAGGGTGGCCCGCCGCTTTGTCTTGCGCAGCGGTCAACCGCCTGCCGGGCTGTAAACCTCAGCGCTCTTCGGGGCGCCCACGGAACCGCGGCGAATCAGGCTCGCGGTCAGGGGCGGGCTCTCAGGGGAGGGTTTCCTGCCCTCAATTTGCCGGATCAACGCGGTTGCCGCGGCTTTCCCCATGTCGTACACAGGCTGGGCAATGACTGTGAGCGGGGGAGTGGTCAGGCGGGTCCACGCAAAATCGTCATACATCAGCAGCGAAACATCCCCAGGGATGGAGAGGCCTGATTCCTGGATAGCCTCCACAACGCTCAAAGCGATGAGGCCGTCCGAGGCGATGATGGCCGTGGCTGCGTCCGGACCCGCAAGCAGGTCCTTGGTAATACTCCTGATGGATTCCGCACCGCCTGCGTTGAGCCGGACCAGGTCCACGGGCTGGGTCAGGCCCTCTTCTTCGAACGCACGACGGATGCCCTCCAGCCGGTCCGAGATTTGCGAGGAGTCCAACACCATTCCGGGCACGTAGGGCCCATCGGTCCTGACTGTCGAGACGAATGCGATGCGGCGGTGCCCTGCCTCGATGAGGTACTTCGTGGACTCGAAGGAGATAGCGGCCATGTCCACGGCAAAGGTTTCAGCGTCCAAGCCCTCAGCAGCGCGATCCAGCAGAACCAGCGGGCGGCCGGAGTCCCGCACCCGCTGCAAATGCTGGCTCTCCACTGACGAGGCCGGCGCCACGATCAGGCCGTCCACGCGCTTGTCCAACAGTACTTGGACGGCCTCGACCTCCGCAGCCCTCTCCTCGTCGGTGTTGATCAGGATGACGTTGTAGCCGCCCTTCTTTGCGGCGTCGGTGATGCCCCTCGTAGCCAGGCCGAAGTGGGGGTTTTCGATATCACCCACCACCACCCCTATGGTGTTCGATTTCCCCGTATTCATGCTCCGGGCAAGCTCGTTGGGGCGATAGGACAATTCCTCCGCGGCGGCCAGGACCCGCTCGCGGACATCATCGCTGACTGCCCCGTAGTTACCGAGTGCGCGTGCGGCCTGGGCTTTGGATACGTTGGCCGCTTTGGCGACGTCGGCGACGGTGATGTCCCGACGCCTTGAACCAGTGGTGCTCATTGAGGCCTTTCGGAAGGGGGCTTGACGGCCCGTGTGGCTTGGGTTACATTTTTTACAACCCACTGTGAGTCCGGTCTCAATCGTAGCCGGTGAGACCGGACTCAGCAAGGGAATTACCCAAAGGCCTTAAGCCTCCTTCTGATTGGACAACTGCTGTGACTAAAGGACTGAACTACCGCCGCGGGGGGATCGTTGCCGCCGCCGTTGCGGCCCTCTTTGCATTTTCGGGCTGCGCCGGATCAACCCCGGCCTCCACAAGCCCGAGCGAAGAAAACCCCTACGGGCTGATTCAGCCCGGCACTATCCGGGTCGCCAGCCTGGGCGACTCGAAGCCGTACACCTTCGCCGACGCAAGCGGGAACTTCACCGGCTTTGACGTTGAACTCTTCAAGGATGTGGCTCACCGGGCAGGCGTTGACAATGTGGTCTTCACCGGTCAGGACTTCTCCGGCCTGCTTGCCGCGGTCGCCAACGGCCAGTTCGACGTTGGTGTGGCTGCTATTGGCATCACTGACAAGCGCAAGGAAACTGTCGATTTCTCTGACGGCTACCTCGCCGGTTACCTGACCGTCATCACCACCAAGGACTCCGGCATCAAAGATGCAGATGGCCTCGCTGGAAAGCGGCTCGGGGTAGTACAGGGAACACTCCAGGAAGCCTACGCAGTGAAGAACTTCACCTCCGCCAGCCTGGTTCGCTTCCCGGACAACAACACCGCCATCGCCGCCGTGAACAGCGGAACGGTGGACGCCCACTTCCTGGACTACGAGGCCGCAAAGGCTTACCAGGAGCAGCACGGCCTGGTCAGCGCCGCGGACATCCCCTCCTTCGACGCTCCGGCCGGTTTTGCCATCGCGAAGGACAAGCCGGCCTTCAAGGAGGCACTGAACGAGGGACTCGCAGAAGCTATGGAGGACGGCACCTGGAAGAAGCTTTACCAGAAGTGGTTCCCGGGATCTCCGATGCCCGAGCAGTACCTGCCCAAAGCAGAACAGACTGCTACTCCTGCCCCGAGCAAGTAGCCACAACACGCTGGCCGGACCGCCGGACTCATGGTCCGGCCGCCACCCACCGGGCGGACCGTAGTTCGCGGTCCGCCCGGGACTCACAAGCTAACTACGTCTGAGAGCAACCATGGACTGGCTTAACACCATCATCCGCACGTTTTTCGACTTCGGCGCAATGGCCGAAGTCCTGCCCCAACTCCTCGGTGTGGGGCTACTCAACACGCTCATCATCTCCATCGCCGCCACCGTCATCGGGCTGGTCCTTGGAATGATCGTCGCAGTCATGGGCATCTCACCGTCCAAATGGCTCCGGATCCCAGCCCGGATATATACGGATCTCTTCCGCGGCCTTCCGGCAATCCTTACAATCCTGCTGATCGGTCAGGGCTTCGCACGCTTCAGCCAGTCAATCTTTGGTCCTTCGCCGTACCCACTGGGAATCATTGCCTTGAGCCTGATCGCCAGCGCGTACATCGGCGAAATCTTCCGCGCCGGGATCCAAAGTGTGGACAAGGGCCAAGGTGAGGCCTGCCGCGCGCTGGGCATGAGTTACGCAAAGTCCATGGCGTTGGTAGTAGTTCCGCAGGGCATCCGACGTGTCCTGCCTGCCCTCGTAAACCAATTCATCGCCATCGTCAAGGATTCGTCCCTCGTCTACTTCCTGGGCTTACTTGTCAGCGAACGTGAGCTCTTCCGCGTGGGCCAGGACGCCGCCGTGTTGTCCGGAAACCTTTCCCCGCTGGTCCTGGCCGGCATCTTCTACCTTGTGATTACGGTCCCGCTGACACACCTGGTCAATTACTTCGACAACAGGTTCAGGACCGGTCGCCGCCGCCCGGCTGCCCCCAGCAGCGGCTTGAAAGAAGTCAAAGAACTCGACGCGGCCTCGCCGCTGATCACCGGGAGCAACACATGAGCCTCGCATCCAACACCGCAAACCCTGCCGCGTCCTCGAGCCACACCTTTCACGGCTCCAGCCTTGAACTGAAGAGCCTCACAATGGCCTACGGGGACATCGAAGTGCTCCGCAACGTCAGCCTCACCGTGGCCCCCGGTACCACAACGTGCATCATCGGGCCGTCCGGTTCGGGCAAGTCGACCCTGCTCCGCGGCGTCAACCGGCTCCACGAACCAAAGAGCGGCGACGTGCTTCTGGCCGGCGAAAGCGCCCTTAAGGTCAAACCGGACCTGCTGCGCGCCCGCATTGGCATGGTTTTCCAGCATTTCAACCTCTTCCCGGACCACACTGCCCTCGAAAACGTGGCCTTGGCCCTGTGGAGTGTCAAGGGAATGTCCAAGGCCGACGCGAGGGAGCGGGCCCGCCGCAGCCTCGCCGAAGTGGGTCTTGCTGAGCGGGCCGATCACCGCCCACGGGACCTCTCCGGCGGCCAGCAGCAGCGCGTCGCCATCGCGCGGGCCCTTGCCATGGAACCTGAGGTGATGCTGTTCGACGAAGCCACCAGCGCACTGGACCCTGAGCTGGTCAAGGGCGTGCTGAATCTCATGGCCGGGCTCGGAAAACGGGGCATGACCATGCTGGTGGTCACCCACGAGATGGGTTTCGCCCGAAAGGTGGCCGACCAAGTGGTCTTCATGGACGAAGGCGAAGTGGTGGAGGTTGGCACGCCGGCCGAACTTTTCGACAACCCACGCAGCGAACGACTGCAGCGGTTCCTTTCGGAAGTCCTGTGATGGGTAAGGTAACCGCGGCCCCACTCCGGACCGCCGTCGTTGGTTTCGGTGTCTCCGGCAAGATCTTCCACGCGCCGTTGATCGCCGCGGACCCGAAATACTCGCTGGACGTCATCGTGACGGCAAACCCGGCGCGTGCCGCCGAGGCCGCCCGGCTCTACCCGCAGGCACGAATCGTGCCCTCCCCGGAGGCGCTGTTCTCCCAGGCTTGGGACCTGGATTTGGTGGTGCTCGGCACGCCGCCGCTCACGCACCTGGAACTGGGCGCCACGGCCATCGCTTGTGGACTCAACGTTGTTGTGGACAAGCCTTTCGTCATCACAGTCGCCCACGGTGAGGAGCTAATTGCCAGGGCGTCCGACGCCGGTGTGCAGTTGACGGTTTTCCAGAACCGCCGGTGGGACGCTGACTTCTTGACGCTCCGGAAGTTGCTGCAGGAAGGAGCCCTCGGGGAGGTGCACACCTTCGAGTCACGCTTTGAATGGTGGCGGCCGGAGGGCTTCGGTAACTGGCGTGATTCATCCACGTTGGCCGAGGGCGGCGGAATCCTCCATGACCTCGGCGCCCACCTGATCGACCAAGCCATCCAACTCTTTGGGCCCGTGGAGGTGAGCTACGGGGAGACGGCGAACAACGGCCACTGTCCGCATGCTGCCGATACCGAGGCCTTCGTGTCGCTACTGCATGAATCGGGCGTCAGGTCCCGTCTGTGGATGAACGGCCTGGCCGCCCAGTCAGGACCCCGGTTTCATCTCCTCGGTTCGAAGGCCGGTTACACGAAGTGGGGCTTGGACAGCCAGGAACCGGCGCTCGCAGCCGGCATCACGCCGTCGGATCCTGCCTATGGCGTGGATCCCCAGGAGTCTTGGGGGCTTCTGGGAGTGGACGGCACAGCCGTCCCCGTTCCGGCGGAAAAGGGTCATTATCCGCGCTTCTATACCGAACTCGCAGCTTCCCTTCGGGGCGAAGGGCAAACTCCCGTGAACCCCGCCGAAGTGCTGGAAACCCTCAAAATCATCGAAAGTATTCACGCCTTCGCGTAAGCAAGGCGCGTCGCAAGCATCCGGAAACTAAAGAAAGGGAGAACTATGTCCTCCAGCGCTACCAAGCAGGTCGCCATCATCGGGGGCGGCATCATGGGCGTCTCCACCGCCGTCCACCTTCTCCGCCAAGGCGCCTCCGTGACGCTGTTGACTGAGCAAGGTCTGGCCAGTGAAGCCACGGGCCGGTCACTTTCATGGCTCAACTCAGCCGGCGAGCGTTCCACCCCCTATCACCAGCTGCGCGTTGCCGGCGTGGACAGGTACCGGACACTCTTCGCCGCCGACCCCCGCCGAGACTGGCTCCAGTTCGGCGGAGGACTTATGTGGAACGCCGCCGGGCAGGTCGAGGTCACGGAAGCCCGCCACGCCTACGAGCAGTCAATCGGCTACGATTCCAAGCTGCTCGCGCCTGGGGAGATCGAGACGGTCACCCCTGGCATCGACGCCAGCGCTGTTCCGGAGAAGGCAATCTTCAACCCCGGTGAGGGCTGGGTGAGCCTGCCGGACCTGGTGAACTTCCTGATGGAGGAATTCCACGCCCTTGGCGGCCAGCTAGTGCTCAATGCGGGCAAAGCCTCGGTGATGGTCGACGGCGGCCGGGCCACCGGCGTCGAAACTGCTGCCGGTGAGACGTACGGAGCAGACGCGGTTCTGGTTGCCTGCGGTGCCGCGACACCCGCCGTCGTGAAACCCCTCGGCGTAGAGATTCCCAACGGCTCCCCGGTCTCCATGCTCGTAATCACCAAGCCGGTGGAACACCAGGTAACAACGGTGATGAACACACCGCGGGCGGCCGTGCGTCCCAACCCGGGCAACACCTTCGCCCTGGATCATGACTGGTACGAAGACCGCATCACCGAGCATGCCGACGGCTCCTTCAGCATCCCGGACGAAGTGGTGCAGGAACTTGCTGACGAATCATCCAAACTGATCGCCGGCAATCCCGAACTCAAGCCCGCGTCCTGGAAGATCGGTTACAAGCCCATCCCGGGCGACGGCGAACCCGTCTTTGGCGAACTTGGCCAGGTGCCCGGCTGCTTCGTCGCCTTCACGCACTCAGGTGCCACACTGGGGCTTATCGCAGGCGAACTGCTCGCCTGGGAAATCATGACGGGAAACAAGCACCCGATGCTGGCCACGTTCCGTCCTGGCAGGTTCTCCCAGCGCTGACGCGTCAGGGGTACGACGGCGGCGGGTCACCCTTGGTTCCAATGGAACCTGGGGGTGGCCCGCCGCTTTGTCTTGCCCGGAGTTGAACGCAATTTACAAAGGGTTAACCCGGCCGGTCTTGTGAGGCTGCCGACACTGCCGAGAGACTTGATGTACAAGCTGAACAGATCAACAGATCGTTCGACCATACCCGTGGGAGCCCCTCGCAGCGATGCGTCCGGACGTTCGGTGGCGAAGACGTTGCCGGGCCGAACCCCACAAACCGGAAGGATTCACCATGGCCGGGAAGTTCGAAGTTTTCTTGGATTCAGAGTCACGATTCAGGTTCCGCCTCAAGGCGCCGGACGGTGCTGTGATGGCTGTGTCCGAAGCTTTTGAGGATAAGGCCGCAGTCGCCGCCGGGATTGCCGCCGTGCGCGAGTGCGCCGGAACCGGGTTGGTGACCGATCTCTGTTCGGCCACCAACGTTGTCCAGGCGGTCCCCGGGGTGGTCCCTGCCAAGGTCCAGCCGAACTGTGATGACCAGCGCGTGCCCGCAAACCGGGTGCACTCCTTCGTCAATGCCAAGGGATCGTACCGGCCGGCAACTTCGCCGCATTGGACCGGAGCAGCCTAGGGAACCGATGGCACGAAAGACACAAAAATGTTTTGTGCCAGCGCGTAACCTTTGCAGGGCCTGCAGCGATTACCTTTATGAAGCGCCGGGCTGGAACCTGTCCCCCATCATGTTCCAGCCCGGCTCTTTTCTGCTTCGGCAGGTCGAACGGGTGGCAAGCTGGCGATACCGAGGATGGACACACAGTCTCGGCGGCCTGGGTTACTGCGGGGTAAAGTTAGTCGGGCAAGGGCATTCTGCGAAAGCGTCACACGCCCTAGACTGAGCAAGCAAAGTCCCCTCCACCGAAAGCCTACGTCCGTGACCGATGCGCTGACTGACGACGTGTTGCGGGCTAATGCCCGCGATTCGGAATTCTTCAGCCTCGTGTACCGAACTTATGCGTCACAGGTCCTGGGCTATCTCACAGCCCGCGGTGTTGAAGATCCGGAGGCTGTTATGCAGGACGTCTTCCTCGCGGTCCTTCCCCGGCTGGAGACCGTCAGCGGCGGTGTGCAAGGCTTGCGCACGTTCATCTTCTCCGTAGCCCACGCCCGGATGGTGGACGACCACCGTCGGCAAAGCCGCGCCCCCGCAAAGCTGCCGTTCGATGCCGAACTGGACCTGCGCGAGGAATCATCTGCTGAGGCCGAAGCCCTCGAAAGGGTCTCGCCGTCGGAAGTCCTGGGCCTCCTGCAGGGCCTGCTTGATGAGCAGAAAGAGGTTCTTACGCTGCGCATCATTGGCGGCCTGACAGTCGACCAGGTCGCTGCTGTCATGGGGAAGAGCCCGGGGGCCGTTAAACAGCTCCAGCGAAGGGCCTTGAACAGGCTCCGCGAGGAAACCTCAGTGAAAGAATACGTGGCGCCATGACTTCTCAAGCCAGCCGTCTGCTGGACACCGTGGATGAAATGCTCCTCGACGCCGGCCAGGCGCAGGACACCAACCTGCGTGCCGCGCTGTTGTCCCTGGGAAGCCTCGCTTCCATGCCGGCTCCTCCTCCCAACGCACAGCTTGCCGCCCTGTTGGGCTCCCGTCCGGATGAGCTGTCCTGGCGTCGCAGGCTGCGCCGGCACCGGACCACGATCGTCAGCCTGGCCGTTGTTGCCGGGATGGGACTCGGCGTCACGGGGGTGGCCGCCAGTGCGTCCGGGCCCGCGGAGAAGTCCAGCGTGTCCGTCCAGCACCTCCTGGAGGATTGGGCGCCCTCGTGGAGCCTGCCGGAACTTCCCTTGGCCGCCCCCGGCGCTGGGCTCGTCACGAAACCGGAACTGGAACCGGAACAGACGGCGCCGGCAGGTCAGGACGCCGCGGCGGATTCCGGTGGGCCCGGCAGACACCAGGAGTCCCCGGCGAGCAATGTTCCGGACCAGGCGGCCGTTCCAGGCAAGTCTCCTGGGGCGCCTGGAAAAACAGGCTCAGCCGACGGCGGCGCTGACGCCCGCCATAAGCCTGCTACCGCAGCGGCAGGCACGGAATCGTCAGGCACGGAGTCGGCAGCCACCGAGCCAAAGGTTCCGGGGCAACCTGGGACCCTGCCGGACGCTACTGAAGCCGCGGCCACCACTGAGGAAGCTGCCCGGCAGGCGCTGGAGAAATCAGCGAAGCTAATGTCCGGCGTCGTACCCGAAAAGGCCGTGGCCGGAGGGCCGGGCGAGGAATCGGCGAGGAAGTCGGGGATCCCCACGAAGGCGGACCCCGGCGCCAAGTGGCTGAAGAAGTTCAACCGCTAGCCCCCACGCTGCGTGGCCGAGTCCGTCATTCATTTCTTCGGAACAAGGCCTTTGCGTCTGCGGCGTAGGCTTGCCTCATGGGCCACACCAACGATCCTGCAGTTATTGAACGCCTAATGCGAAACAAAGGGCGGTGGGCCATTGTGGGCCTGACCACCAATGAGTGGCGGGCTGCCTACGATACGTCGCTGTTTATCCGGGACGGGCTCGGCATGGAGATCATTCCCGTGAACCTGCCCGGAGACGCTGTGCATGGCGAACCCGGCTACCGCACCCTGCGCGACATTCCGCCGGAAAAGCAGCCCATCGACGTCGTTGATTGCTTTGTGAATTCACAGAAGGTCGGTGCCGTGGTGGACGAGGCGATTGCCGTTGGCGCCAAGGCGGTGTGGCTGCAGCTGGGTGTCATTGACGAAGCCGCGGCGGAACGCGCCAAGGCAACCGGCCTGGACGTGGTCATGAACGTGTGCCCCGCCCAACAAGCATGGAAGTACAACCTCTGACCCTGCCCGGGGCGGTCAGCTCTTGATCAGGTCCGGATAGTGCCGCTCGGTAACGTCCGGATGGGCGCGCATCCTGCCTTTGAGCATGTTCATGCCGAACGATGCGAGCATCGGGTTGGACGGGTCATCCGAAATTCCGCGGGCCTGAGCCTTCAGCTCCGGCGGCAGGGGAACGGGATCGATCACAGCATCCAACCGAGGCGACCAGAAGAACGGCACTGAATAACGGTCGACGCCGGGCGGCGGGGCCTGCACCCGGTGGATCGTTGCTGCGAGATAGCCCTCAGTGGCTACTTCGAGCATTTCGCCCAGGTTCACCACAAGTGCGCCCGGGAGGGGGTGCACGGGTGCCCACTCTGTTGCGCCGGGCGGCAGGACTTCCAGACCGCCCACGCTGTCCTGCAGGAGGAGGGTGACGAACCCGTAGTCAGCGTGCGAGCCCACTCCCTGGTCACCGGCCGCTTCCACCACACCGCCCACATAGTGCACCAGCTTCCCCATCCACGCTGGTGTGCCTGCGAACGGTTCGTCGAAGTAGTCTTCCGGCAAGCTGAGCGAAACGGCGATGGCGCGCAGCAGTTCCATGCCAACCTCGGACATCAGGGCGGCCCACGCCATCGCGGCCGGTTCCAGCTCCGGCAAGGCCTCTGTAGGCCACATGTTGTGTCCCTGGAGCAGCCAGTAGGGCTGGTCCGCCGGATAGCCCGGGACGGGTTCGCGGTCCGGAGAGTAGTCGATCTGTTCGCGGGCATCGGCACGGCCCTGGGTGACCTCTGTGCCCATCCGCGTATAGCCACGGAAATGCGGTGAGAGCCGGTTATCCAGCTTCATCCGTTCCTCCAGGGGGAGAGCGAAAAAGCGTTGGATCAGCTGAAGCAACTCCTCCGCCTGGCCCGGCGAGGCGCCATAGCCGGTGAGCTGGAAGAAGCCAACGTTGTGGGTGGCGTTCCGCAGCTCTTCGATAAATTCCGGACTAAAGGGACCGTAGGGTTGGCGTGCGGCGCTCAGGTCCAGAACAGGGATGGTCGCCTGGTCATGTGACATGCTCGCAGACTAGCACCGGGGGCGGCCGCTTTGTAGGCTCACTGGATGGACCAAGCTGAACTCCGTGAAATCTGCCTGTCATTCCCTGGTTCTTACGAGGACTTCCCGTTCGGACCCGAAACCTCGGTGTTTAAGGTCCGGGCGCACGTTTCCGGCGGTGCCCGGCACGAGGCCAAGATGTTTGCGGCGTCCGCGATGGACCCGGACGACTGGTCCGTAAGCCTCAAATGCGAGCCCGCCCTGGCACAGCAGCTGCGCGCCGCCCATCCGGAAATCACGGGCGCGTGGCACATGAACAAGAACCATTGGAACGGCGTGCGCCTGGATGGGGCCCTCCCGGACGCCATGGTCCGGGACATGGTGGAGGATTCCTACGATCTGGTGGTGGCGTCACTGAGCCGCAAGCAACAGGAGCAGCTGGGATGGGCGCGGTTGACCGGGTCCCAGGGTTCATCGGTTGACTAAGAAGCGGCTGGCCGCAGGCAGGCTTGATTACCCCGGTGTCGGCGCCACAGAGAATGGCCGTCCACCGGCGGGGTACCCCTGCCTGGTCTCCCAGGCCTACCTTGGCGACGGTCTGGCAGTCTACCGCCGGGTGGCGCAGGGAATCCTGACTTGGGAGCTCCAGCGCCGGTCAGGGCTGCGCGTCCGGGCCGAATCCGACGTCGTCAAACCCGGCACACGCGTGGTGAGCGGGTTCGGCCTCGGGCCTTTCCGCATCAACGCCCCCTGCGAAGTGGTATGGGTCAGGCGGCCGGTGCCGGGCGACGGCCCGCAGTCTGCGGGCTTCGGTTACGGAACGCTGCCCGGACATCCGGCGCGCGGCGAAGAGGCATTTGAGGTGGAGATTGACGACACAGGGCAGGTGTTCCTGAAGATCACCGCTTTCAGTACGCCTTCCAACTGGTTCTACCGCACCGGTGGTTTGGTGACCCGGGCGGCGCAGAGGCACGTCACTTCCCGATACATTGAAGGGGCACGCCAACTCGCCGCAGGTGAAAGCTGATCAGGAGAAGGTACATGCTGGACCAAGAGACCCTTGACCGACTATGGAAAATTCAGGATCCCGGGCTGTCCGAGCAGCGCTTCAGGGACGCCCTTGCCGATCCCGCCTACGACGCCGACGAAAAGGCCGAACTCGCCACGCAGTTGGGGCGGGCCATCGGCCTGCAAGGACGCTACGAGGAGGCCGATGCGTTGCTGGACTCGGTGGACGGAGACGAGCCCACGGTGGGAGTGCGGATCCTGCTGGAGCGCGGACGCATCCTGAACGCCAGCGGTCACGCCGCCATGGCCGTGCCCCTGTTTGAGCAGGCAGCGGAGCTGGGTGACCACCTGGGCGAGGAGTACCTCGCTGTGGATGCGTTGCATATGCTCGCGATCGCAGACGCAGCGCATGCCGAGCTCTGGACCAAGAGCGCCCTCGAATACGCCTCCACTGCCCACGACCCCCGCACCCGGCGCTGGATGGTGGCGCTGCACAACAACCTGGGCTGGGCCCTGCACGGCGCCGGCCGGTTCACTGAGGCGCTCGTGGAGTTCCAGTTGGCCGAACAGTGGGCCGAACGGACCGGAACACCGGCGCAGCAGCAGTCTGCGCGCCAAGGGATCGAAGCCTGCGAGCTCGCACTGGCTGCAGGCTGAGCAGGCCCTTTTGGCCCCTCAAAACGGCAAAAAGGGCTCAGGGGGAGTAATCGATACGATTGGTTCATGTGGATCGGCTGGATTGAATTCGACATCCTCCTGGGCGATGTCCAGAGCCTGAAGGAAAAACGCTCCCTCATCAGGCCGCTGCTGGCCGAGCTCAAGCGGCGCTTCGAAGTGTCAGTTGCCGAGGTGGGGGACCACGAGCAGTACCGGCGCTCGCAGGTAGGTGTTGGCCTGGTGGCAGCAGACCGGGCGCATATCGTGGAGGTGCTCACCGCCGTCGAACGCTTTGTGGCCTATCGTCCGGAACTTGAACTCCTCAGCGCCCGGCAGAGAGAACTCCACAGCGAGGACTAACCTGCCATCGATTGCTCCATAAGCGCCCTTTTAACCCCTCAAAACGGCGCCTACGGAGCAATCGATGGAGGTTGTGGATAACTTCTGCGGCGGACCGCAGCATTCTGGTCTGATGAATCCATGAAGACCCCGCGCCTGCTACCCGACGAACTCCAGGGACGTCCGTTCACAGTCGCCGACGCGGCGCGCGCCGGGGTCTCGGACAAGCGGCTGCGGCACCGAACTCTGCATCGTCTGGGCAAGGGGATCCTGTCGGAAAGCCCGACGGCGGACCTCCCCTTGAGCATCAGGGTGCGGCCTTTCATCGAGGTCAACGTCCGATGCGCCGCATCGCACCTCACTGCGGCGGAACTGCTCGTGCTGCCGCGCCGCCAGCAGAAGGGAAAGCCGGATATGTTTCATGTCATCAGGCCCGAGGGAGAGGCCCACCTGAATCGGCCGCACGTCATTGTGCACCGAATGAAGCTTTTTAGCGACGAGGTCACCACAGTCGACGGGATCCCGGTCACCACTCCGGAGCGGACCTGGCTGGACATGGCGGAAATGCTGACCGTCGACGAGCTTGTGGCCATGGGGGACAGCTGCGTCCGGATGCCACGGCCGGAGTTCGAGGACAGGGACATGCCGCTGTGCAGTCTGGCTGACCTGCAACGGATGATCGATCGGCATAAGGGAAAGCGCGGCCTCCGCAAGGCGAAGGAAGCGATCAAACTGATCCGTGTGGGTTCCGATTCGCCGCAGGAGACACTCCTTCGGCTGGCCATGGTCAGGGCCGGGCTGCCGGAACCGGAATTGAATGTGCCAATCATCGGCGACGACGGTCTGAGGCACCATGACCCGGACCTTTCGTACCGGAAGTACCGGATCGGAATCGAGTACGACGGTGAGCACCACGGCGAGGAGGGGCAGGTCGTCCGAGACATCGCGCGTTCTGAAAGCTACGGGGCGTTGGGCTGGACGGAGGTCCGCATTTCGAAACGGCACATGTTGAACGACGCCAAGCCTGCGATCGCCAAGATCCGCACGGCGTTGGTCCAGGCCGGGTGGCGCAAGGGCCGTTAAGCAACGATTGCCCCGCAACCGCCGTTTTGAGGGTTCAAAAGGGCGGCTACGGAGCAATCGATGGAGGGGCCCCACACCGTGAGGGAGGCGGTGGGGACTAGCCGAAGTACTTCGGCAGGGTGGCCTCGTGCGCTTCGCGGAGGGCGTCAAGCGACATGGTGTCCACGCCGTTGATCTCCAGTGCGTTGCTGTCCGCGTCCACTACGCCGATCCGCACGTGGGCGAAACCGCGGGCGGTGCACATGTCGGTGAACCGGACTTCCTCGGAGCGGGGCACGCCAACCACCGCGCGGCCCTGGGTTTCTGAGAACAGCGCCGTGAAGAGGTCCACGCCGTCGCGGTCCAGGACGTCCTGCAGGGCGATCCGGGCGCCTACGCCGTAGCGCAGTGAGGCCTCAACGAGGGCTGCCGCGAGGCCGCCTTCGGAGAGGTCGTGCGCGGAGTCCACCATGCCGTCGCGGGATGCGTTGATCAGGATCTCACCCAGCGCACGCTCGGCGGCGAGGTCAACCTTGGGCGGCAGCCCGCCGAGGTGGCCACGCAGGTTGGCCCACTCGGAGCCGTCCAGCTCCGCTGCAGTCGTACCCAGCAGGTAGATGGCCTGGCCGTCCTCGCGCCAGCCCGACGGCGTGCGGCGGGCGACGTCGTCGAGCTTGCCCAGCACTGCCACCACAGGGGAGGGGTGGATCGGGGTGGTCCCGGTCTGGTTGTACAGCGAGACGTTGCCGCCAGTGACGGGGATGCCCAGCACCATGCAGGCGTCGGACAGGCCGCGAATGGACTCCGCGAGCTGCCACATGACATCCGGGTCCTCGGGGGAGCCAAAGTTCAGGCAGTCGCTGACGGCCATGGGGACAGCGCCGGAGGTGGCCACGTTGCGGTAGGCCTCGGCCAGGGCGAGCTGTGCACCGTGGTACGGGTCCAGGAACGTGTAACGGCCGTTGGCGTCGGTGGCCAGGGCGACGCCAAGGCCGGTTTCTTCGTCCACGCGGACCACGCCTGCATCATCCGGGAACGCCATGGCGGTGTTGCCGCCGACGTAGCGGTCGTACTGGTTGGTGATCCAGTCCTTGCTGCACATGTTCGGCGATGCCACGAGCTCGGTGACTGCGGCGGCCAGTTCTGTTGGAGTGGTGGGGCGGCCAGCATCCTGGACCGACCCGGTGAAGGTGTCGGCCTGGAGGGCATCCTGCCACTCGGGGCGGGCGAACGGGCGGTCGTACACCGGACCGTCGTGGGCCACGGTGCGCGGGTCGACGTCGACGATGACCTCGCCGTCCCAGGTGATGATCAGGCGGCCGGTATCAGTCACCTCGCCCAGCCAGGAGTACTCCACGGCCCACTTGTCCATGACCGCTTCGAAGGCGGCGATGTTCTCCGGAGTCACTACGGCCATCATGCGTTCCTGCGACTCGGACATCAGGATCTCGCCCGGAGTCAGCGTGGGGTCGCGCAGCAGGACGGAGGTCAGTTCAACTTCCATGCCGCCGTCGCCGTTGGAGGCGAGTTCCGACGTGGCGCAGGAAATGCCTGCGGCGCCGAGATCCTGGATACCCTCAACGAGGGAACCCTTGAACAGCTCCAGGCAGCACTCGATCAGCACCTTCTCGGCGAACGGGTCACCCACCTGGACAGCGGGGCGCTTGGAGGGCTTGGTGTCGTCGAAAGACTCGGAGGCCAGCACGGAGGCGCCGCCGATGCCGTCGCCGCCGGTGCGTGCACCGAACAGAACCACTTTGTTGCCCTTGCCGGAGGCGTTGGCGAGGCGGATGTCCTCATGGCGCATGACGCCGACTGCCAGCGCGTTCACCAGTGGGTTGCCCTGGTACACGGAGTCGAACACCATTTCGCCGCCGATGTTGGGCAGGCCCAGGGAGTTGCCGTAGCCGCCGATACCGGCGACCGCGCCATGCATGACCCGCGCGGTGTCCGGGTGGTCGATGGCGCCGAACCGCAGCGGGTCCATGACAGCCACCGGGCGGGCGCCCATGGAGATGATGTCGCGGACGATGCCGCCAATGCCGGTTGCGGCACCCTGGTAGGGCTCCACGAACGACGGCGAGTTGTGGGACTCGATCTTGAACGTCACGGCCCAGCCGTCGCCGAGGTTGGTGACGCCGGCGTTTTCGCCGATGCCCACCAGCATGTCCTTCTTCATTTCCTCGGTCACCTTGTCGCCGAACTGGCGCAGGTGGTTCTTGGAGGATTTGTAGGAGCAGTGCTCGCTCCACATGACGGAGTACATGGCCAGTTCGGCGCCGGTCGGGCGGCGGCCGAGGACCTTCACGACTTCGTCGAACTCGTTCTGCTTCAGGCCCAGCTCCGCCCAGGGAAGCTCGGTGTCCGGCGTCTTGGCGGCGTTCTCGACGGTGTCGATGTTGAACTTCTTGGTGGTTTCCGTGGTCACTTGGCGCCTCCCACAATCTTGTTCAGGACGGAGGTGAAGAAACCGAGGCCGTCGGTGTCCGAGCCGCCGATGCCATCCAGGGACTCGGGGCCGAAACCGACCTCGACGGCGTGCTCGGGGTGCGGCATGAGGCCCACCACGTTGCCGGCGGCGTTGGAGATGCCGGCGATGTCGCGGCGCGAGCCGTTCGGGTTGAAGCCCACGTAGCGGAACACCACGCGGCCTTCGGCTTCGAGGGCGTCCAGGACTTTCTCGTCCGCGATGTACTGGCCGTCCTGGTTCTTCAGGGGCACGGTGATTTCCTGACCGGCCTCGTAGTCCAGGGTCCAGGCGGTGTTGCTGTTTTCAACCCGCAGGACCTGGTCCCGGCACATGAACTTCAGGTGGTCGTTCTTGATCATGGAGCCGGGCAGCAGGTGCGACTCGGTCAGGATCTGGAAGCCGTTGCAGATGCCCAGTACGGGCAGTTTGGCATCGGAGTTGGCGGCGTCGATGATCTTGGACATCAGTGGCGCGAAGCGGGCAATGGCACCGGCCCGCAGGTAGTCTCCGTAGGAGAATCCGCCGGGAATCACGACGGCGTCAACGTCGGCCAGGGCGGTGTCGGCGTGCCACAGCGGCACTGCAGTGCCGCCTGCCAGCCGGACTGCACGGGCGGCGTCGCGGTCATCGAGGGTGCCGGGGAAGGTGACGACGCCGATCCGGGCACCCGCGAGCCGGGGCTCAGCGGCGACGGCGACTGCCTCGCCGATCAGGGGAAGTTCAGTCATCTCAGGCCTCGACGACCTCGACGTTGACGACGTCTTCGATCACTGGGTTGGACAGCAGGGTCTCGGCTGCTTCGCGGGCCTGGGCCAGGATTGCGTCGGTCACCTCGCCGTCGACGGTCAGTTCAAAGCGCTTGCCCTGGCGGACAGAGCTAAAGCTGGTGAAGCCCAGCCGGGGAAGTGCACCCACGATGGCCTTCCCCTGCGGGTCCAGAATCTCGGGCTTGGGCATGACGTCAACAACGATCCGGGGCATCCGGCAACTCCTGTGCGTGAGCATTGGGTAAGGGCGCAGCGGAGTGGTGCCGTCTCACGCCGTTCCGCTGTGTTGAGGGGACCGTGCTTTTGGGCATGGCCTTTGAACGGTGTGGACGGGCGCTCCGCGAGCTTGCTAGCCCATTCTACCGGGCATAGGGCCGCACTCTGTATTCGGCGGAACGACGGCGGCTCTGGCACTGCGCGCGGACCGTCACTAGGATTGCGGAATGGCTGAGAAATCGAAATCCGTGCTGTTGCCCGTGGTTGCCGTTGCCGTTTTCGCCGGGCTGGGCCGCATGGTCCTGCAGAAGATCAAAGCGGACAGGGCCGCCAGGGAATCCCGGGTGGCGGGCCCCGTCGACGAAAAGACCCGGCAGTGGATCAGCGAGGTCGTCCGGACACCGCGCCAGTAGGCGGTTCCTTGTGTGACACCAGTTTTGCCAGTGGGCGGCTCCTCAGGGGGCCGCCTTTCTTGTGCCCGCCCGAGGACCGGCCATTGCCATGACAGCAAATTGACAAGCTTAAGAAAGGCATCTGTGGCTTATGTCATATTCGTCTCTCAGTCTGTACTGTTTGAATCGGCTGGTCTCCCCGGGTTACAAGATCTGTAATTACGGTTGTCGTCTTCCAGCTGCCTCGGGCCGGACGCGTGCCGGGCCGTGCCTCGTGAAAGGTGTAGTCGAAACGTGAAATTAACTGGAAAGAGCCCCATGCGGGGCGGGGGGTTCCGGAAAGCGACGGCGTTGGCTGTGGGTTTGCCGCTTCTCCTCTCTTCGATGGCGTTGAGCCCCGCTACCGCGGCGCCCGCCGAACCAAACACCGTAGTTACTCCGAAGACCATCAACCCCAACGACTACCCTGCGGGCCGCTACATCGTGGTGCTCGCCGGGAAACCGGCGGCCACTTACGATGGCGGGACTCCTGGGCTTGCGGCCACGAAACCGCAGAACGGCCGCAAGCTGGACGCTGAACGTCCCGAAGTCCAGCGCTACCAGGCCCATCTCGAAAACCAGCAAGAGTCCGTAGCCGGCGCGGAAAACATCCAGATCAAGCACAAGTACACGGCGGCCATCAATGGGTTCTCGGCCGATCTCACCGCAGAGCAGGCCGTGAAGCTCGCCAAGGACCCCGCCGTGCTGATGGTTGCTCCGGACACAGAGAACGCCCCGGACTACTCCACCACGGACTTCCTCAAACTCAGCGGAGCGAGCGGCCTCTGGAACACCACCTTCGGCGGCCAGGAGAATGCCGGCAAGGGTGTTGTGGTGGGTGTCATCGACTCCGGATATACGCCATCCAACCCGTTCTTTGCCGGCGACGACGTCCAGCCGCTCAACGGCGAGCCCCAGGTAGGCGTCCCCTACCGCACTGCGGACGGCAAAATCGCCATGCTCAAGTCCGACGGCGACACGTTCGTTGGCGAGTGCCAGAAGGGCCAGGGATCGGGGGCAACTTTTGACGGCAGGGACTGCAACTCCAAGGTACTCAGCGCCCGCTACTTTGCCGACGACTTCCTGAAGTACGTCGCGCCCCAGAACCGGGCGCCCGAAGAGCTGATTTCTCCAGTGGACGTCGGGAGCCACGGCACCCATACGGCCAGCACGGCGGCAGGCAACGCAAACGTCCACGCCAACCTGGGTGCCACCGACATGGGGATCACCAGCGGCGTGGCACCGGCGGCAAAGGTTTCCGTCTACAAAGTCTGCTGGGAGGATGACAACCCGGACACCGGCGGCTGCTACAGCTCGGCCTCCGTGGCGGCTATCAACCAGGCCATCCTCGACGGCGTGGACGTCCTGAACTACTCCATTTCCGGCAGCACCTCCACCACTACGGATCCGGTTGCGCTGGCCTTCCTCTCCGCAGCCTCGGCCGGAATCTTCGTGGCGGCATCTGCCGGGAACTCCGGACCCACCGCAAGCACCGTGAACCACGGCGCACCCTGGCTGACCACGGTGGCTGCAAGTTCCTTCTCCACGGAACTGCAAGGAACGGTCGAATTCGAGGACGGAAGCAAGTTCCGCGGCGCCAGCCTGATGGCAGCCCCTGTTCCCGCGAGCAATGTTGTCCTGGCCGCAAATGCTGCGGCCGCCGGGGCATCCAGCCCTGAACTGTGTGCCCCAAACGCGCTGGACCCTGCCAAAGTGGCCGGCATGATCGTGGTCTGCGACCGCGGAGTTGTTGACCGCGTTGCCAAAAGCGCCGAGGTGAAGCGTGCCGGCGGCATCGGGATGATCCTCGTGAACCTGACCACGTCCTCGGAGGATCTGGACCGTCACTCGGTCCCCACAGTGCATGTGAACCCGCCTGCCACACAGCAGATCAAGGACAAGATCACCGCCAATCCAGCTATCAAGGTTGCCCTCGTGAACAAGGACACCACCGGCCTGCCGGTGGCTCCACAGCCACAGATTGCAGGGTTCTCCTCGCGCGGCCCGCTGCTTGCCACCGGCTCGGACCTGCTCAAGCCTGATGTGGCAGCGCCCGGTGTTGCCGTGCTGGCGGGTGTGTCACCGATCGGCTCGGGCGGCGACCAGTTTGGCATGATGTCCGGAACTTCCATGGCCGCGCCGCACGTCGCCGGCTTTGGAGCGCTGATCCTTGCCAGGAACCCCAACTGGTCTCCGGCCACCGTCAAGTCGGCCATGATGACCACGGCAGGCGAGGTCAAGAACGCCGACGGCAGCCGCAACGGCGACGTTTTCGCCACCGGCGCTGGCCAGGTGGACGTGGCCCGGGTCCTCGATCCCGGCCTGGTCTACGACAACGCCGAGGAGGACTACCTGAGGTTCATCCAGGGAACGGGACTTGACCTGGGCATTCCTGACCTCGGCAGCACTGCGCCGAGGGACATGAACGTCGCCTCATTCGCGTTGGGAGCCCTCACGGGCAAGACGGAGGTCACGCGGACGGTCACTGCTTTGACGCCGGGTGTCTACCGGGCCAAGGCCGACGTTCCGGGCATCAAGGTGACCGTAACGCCGTCGATCCTTAGTTTCAGCGCCGCCGGCGAGAAGCGGACGTTCAAGGTGAAGTTTGAGAACACCAGTGCGGCCCTGGGGCAGTTCGCCATGGGCAGCCTCGTCTGGCAGGGTGCGGGCAAGAATGTGGCATCCCCCATCGCGGTACGCCCCCAGGCCGTGGTGGCCCCGGCAAACCTCGCGTTCACCTCAGAGGGTGGTACGGGGCAGGGCGGAATCCCCGTTGTTTCCGGCACTAACGCACCCGTGAAGATCACGCTGGACGGCCTATCCAAGGCTGACTCGTCCGCCATCGAACTGGTTCCCGGACCGCTGGCACTGGAAACCGACGAGTCGAACTTCGCCAAGGAGGTCACCGTCCCGGCCGGGTCGCCATTGGCCAAGTTCTCTGTTTACTCATCGGATGAATCGGCCGACTTCGACATGGTGGTCTTCAACCCGGCGGGACAGGTACTCCTGGCCCAGACGGCCTCCGCCAGCGAGTCCATTTCCGTACCCAATCCGGCAGCCGGCTTGTACACGGTCTTCGTGAACCTCTATGCAAGCCCGAACGGGCAGCCCACCAAGGCTTCGGTGGATGCCGCTGTGCTGGGGGCCAACGTCGGAAACGCAACCGTGACGCCCAACCCGCTGCGGCTGGGCAACGGCCAATCCGGGATGGTGAACCTACAGTGGAAGGACCTCGCTGAAGGCTCCTACATTGGCCGCGTTACCTTCGCTGGCTCCAGCACGCCCACCTTCGTTTCGGTGGCGGTCACCCCGGGTGGCGCCGTGGTGGTTCCGGACGACGAATCATCCGACGAGCCCGCCGGCGCGGACAAGAAGGACAAGGTCAAGAAGGAAAAGAAGAAGCAGGAGGTCCCGGAGTTCTCCGGCAACCGCAACATGGATCTCTGATCCACCTGTACCTGATCCACCTGTAAACAACACCAGGGCGCCGCCGGTTCCGATGGAGCCGGCGGCTCTCTGCTGCCGGAGCGTTGCAGGTAGGCGTTATGTCTCGCCGCGGGAACCCGGGGTCCCGCCGAGCAGCGGTGCCATGGCTCGCCAGCGGGAAATTTCGCAGCCGTCGGTGCGCCGGAAGGTGACGTTGACCGGTCGGCCGTTGATGGAGCCGGTCACCACGGCAACCTGCGGCCCGCCGTATTGCTGTGTACACAGTTTGGGAGGACCCGGCCGGGGAAAGAAGATGTCTTCGCCGAAAGCTTCAACGGCAGCCAGGGCGCCCGCCGGATCAGGCAGGGTACTGCCGCCTGCAACCCTGCCGTCCTGGGCAATCAGCCGGAACTCGTGCTCGGGGGCATTGGCGTCTTCCCGGAGCCTGATGGTGAGGTCAAGCCGGCTCATGCCGGGCTCGCCAGGCTGAGCGGAGCAAGTTCCCGCGCAAGGCGTTCACGCAGCTCAGCGGCCTCTGCCGCGAAGGCCCGCTGGTGTTCAACGTAGGCGGCCTTCCCCTCCGGGTTTTCGATCGGGATCGCAGGGTAGCCCCACTCCGCGAGGTCGTAGGGTGAGGCCTGCATGTCCATGGCCCTGATCCGCCAGGACAGCTCGAAGCAGTCCATCACCAGTTCACTGGGCAGTGCGGGCAGCAGTTTGTAGGCCCACTTGTAGAGATCCATGTTGGCGTGCAGGCAGCCAGGCTGTTCCATGTCCCGCTGGTTCTCCCGGCTGGGTGCCAGCTCGTTGCGCGGGATGGCGTCCGGTGTGTAGAAACGGAACGCATCAAAATGCGAACAGCGGATCCGGTTCTCCTCCACCACCTTGTCCGTCCCCTCCGGTCCGAGCCTCAGCTGAAGGTACTCATGGCGCAGGTCGAATTTGTCCTGGCGGTAGACCATGGCCCACTCGTGCAGCCCGAAACAGCCGAACTGGGCGGGACGGGCTGCTGTTCCTCGAAGAATAATCTCCGCGAAGGCGACGGCTTCACGGCGGTCGGCCAGGAAGGTGCTGCGGTCAAAGGTGACCGCAACAGTTCCCGCCGGCAGTCCGACGGCGGCGAGCTCGCCGTCGTCGAGCGTTCTGTAGTGCTTCCAGCCGCTGCGGTGGGCGGCCGCCTCACCGGCCAGCACGACGCCGGCTCCCGGATGCCAGCGCAGCAGCTGGCCTGGCTTCTGGGTGTAGTAGGTGAACAGGAAGTCCTCAACCGGGTGCTTCCGGCCAGCCGACCGGCGGGCAAGGTAGGGGTCGGAATAACGGCGGACGCGCTGGACGTGCGCGGCTTCGCGGGCCTCGCAGTCCCCGGCCGCCAGGAGGCTAAGCTGCTCCACCGCTGGAGCCCAGGACGGGCTGTGCTGTGTTCCAGGCGCTGATTTCGCAGCCGTTGGTCCGGGCAAACGTGGCATCTACGGGGGTATCATCCACAATTCCGGTGACGGTTGCCGTTTGCGGTCCGCCGTACTGTTCAGTGCATGCCTGTGCTGTGTTCTTGGTACTTGGACTCAGGATCGACGGGTTCTCCTTGAGCGCACTGCAGGCCGCCTCAGCCCCGGGGTGCTTGCTCTCGGCCGATGGCACGCCGCCCTGGCACACAAGTGTGTAACTGAGGGCCGCTTCGGTATCCGAAGGCTTGACCATGATGGCCAGCTCCGCGTTTCCTGCCCCGGGCCCGGCCGGGGGCCCGGTTGGCGCCGGCGGTGCAGGCGCGGGAACGGACGTCTCGGTATCCGGGGCGGTTGTGTCCGACGGCGTGGCCGTGCCAGTTGACGTGGCGGACGGGGCTGACGACGTTGCGGACGGGGCTGACGACGTGGGCTGGCCCCCGCCTGCTCCCGCAGAACAGGCCGTCATCAGGCCTGCTGACACTGCCACGGCCACCATTTGGATCAGCAATTTACGCATGCGCCCGGCCTCCTCGGATTGCTCCCATTCTACTGCCGTGGCTTCTACTGCCAGGTCGCTGGCTTACCGCCGGTCGTCCCGGCGGTGGCTGCGATCAACCCCATCATGGCCGCATGCAGCTTGGCGACCTGGTCCCGCGTCAGTCCCAGGCGCTCCATCATGGTGCCGGGGACCGCCAAAGCCTGCTGACGAAGCGCTGCACCGGCCGGAGTCAGTTCCACGGCAAGGGCCCGTTCGTTTCCGTCTACGCGTCGGCGGGTGAGCAGACCCGCGGCTTCGAGGCGCCGCAGTAGCGGGGATATGGTCGCGGGTTCTTGGGCGAGGGCCTCGCTGATGTTGCGCACGGTCCGGGGACTCTCCTCCCAGAGGCACAGCATGACCAGGTATTGGGGGTGGGTCAGCCCCAGTTTCTCCAATACCGGTTTATAGGCGCCCACTACACTTCTGGACGCCACTGTCAGGGCGAAACAGAGCTGGTGTTCCAGAAGCAGGTCGTCCTGCTCGGGTGAGCCCGTGGCCAGGGTGGTGGTCATCACTGCCTCCAATAGTTAGTGCACTAATTATTAGCGTACACTGGAATGACGAATACGGTTCTGTCGAAGGAGTCACGTCAGTGGTCAAGGACAATGCATCACAGCGGTTCATGCGGGCAACCGGCAAGCTTCGGGCCATCTTCGGGCCGGCCAACCGCAGCTCCCTGGTGCACGACATGACGGAGGAGAACCGGAAACTGCTGGCCCAGCGTGAAGCGGAGAGCCAGCAGTGGGAGACGCTGCACCGCCCCGACGGCAGCACCTACGTGGTTCCCAAGAACCCGGAGGATAAGTCTTTGCGCTGAGCGCAGGCTCCCGCCGTTCCGGGGCCTTTTTGGCCTGTCGGGCGTAAAATAAGGGCACTGGCCCCTTGCGGGACCAGGGGACTTTCGCCCGGGACGTGGGAAGGGGGTGGAAAATATGGCGCATGCACTCACCCGCTTTTTGAACGTGACCGACCGGTTGCGGTTTGTCTTTGGACCTGCGACCCGCCTGGATCCGGACGCTCCGGTAGTTCACAAGCACGATGAGTTCGAGCAGGCCTCCGACGAGGATCTTTCCCACTTCGAAGTGGAAACCGATTCCGAAGGCCACCACTATGCGGTCCGGCGTGAAGACCTGAATAAGTGACCAGCTCGGGCCTTTAACCTCAAGAGCCGCCCCGCACATGCTGCGGGGGGCGGCTCCTTTTTGAGCGCATGGGGCCTCTGAGGGCGCGCGCCTAACGGCCCGTTCCGCCGTACACGGTGGCTTCGCTCTCACTGTCGAGGTCGAAGGCCTTGTGGATGGCGCGCACGGCATCGTCGAGCAGGTCAGCGTGCGTGACTACCGAGATACGGATCTCGGAGGTGGAGATCATATTGATGTTGATTCCGGCAGCGGACAGCGCCTTGAAGAAGGTTGCGGAAACACCCGGGTGTGAACGCATGCCCGCCCCGATCAGCGACAGCTTGCCGATCTGTTCGTTGTATTCGATGTTTTCGAAGCCGATTTCGGCCTGCGCCGCCTTCAGCGCGGCCAGCGCATCCGCGCCTTCAACGATGGGCAGCGTGAAGGAGATGTCGGTCCGGCCGGTGCCGTGCGTCGAGACGTTCTGGACGATCATGTCGATGTTGGAGTGGGCGTCGGCGATGACCTGGAAGATCGCGGCGGCCTTGCCGGGGATGTCCGGAACACCCACCACGGTGACTTTGGCTTCGGAACGGTCGTGCGCAACGCCGGAGATGATTGGCTGCTCCAAGGCAACTCCCTCTTGAGTGGTGATCTTGTCTTCGGCGCTGGGGATGACCCAGGTGCCTTCGTGATGGCTGAATGAGGACCTGACGTGCAGGGGCACGCCGAACCTGCGGGCGTACTCGACGCAGCGCAGGTGCAGGATCTTGGCGCCCGAGGCGGCAAGCTCCAGCATTTCCTCGCTGGAAATGGTGTCGATCTTCTGGGCGGCGGGCACCACACGGGGGTCTGCGGTGTAGATCCCGTCGACATCGGTGTAGATCTCACAGACGTCGGCTTCCAGTGCTGCGGCCAAGGCCACCGCAGTGGTGTCCGAGCCGCCACGGCCCAGGGTGGTGATCTCGTTGGTGGTCCTGCTCATGCCCTGGAACCCGGCCACAATGGCGATGTGTCCCTTGTCCAGCGACGTACGGATGCGGTGCGGGTCGACGTCGATGATCCGGGCCTTGCCATGGATGCCGTCGGTGATCATCCCGGCCTGGGATCCGGTGAAGGACTGGGCCGAAGCACCAAACTTGTTGATGGCCATCGCCAGCAGGGCCATGGAGATACGCTCGCCGGCGGACAGCAGCATGTCCATTTCGCGGGCGGGGGCGGAATCGGTGACCTGGCCGGCGAGGTCCAGCAGCTCGTCGGTGGTGTCGCCCATGGCGGACACAACGACCACCACTTCGTTGCCGGCCTGCTGGGCATCAACCACGCGCCGGGCTACCCGCTTGATGCCCTCGGCGTCCGCAACGGAGGAGCCGCCGAACTTCTGGACAATCAGCTGCTTGGTGACGGCACCGCCGTCGGACCGCTCCTGCGGCTGGGCTGCGGTGTGCACTTCGGTAGTGGGCGTACTCATGCGCGTACCTTCACTGAATCAATCGGAGTTCTGGCGGCCAGGCGCCCTTTCGGCGCAACGGCGTGACTTGTTCAGCCCAGTTTATCGCCGCCGCCGCCCGGCGTTGAATTGTGACCGAATCTCCGCCTTGGGGTGGACACCGGAAGCAACACTGCGGGCGTACGCTCAGATAGTCAGTATGCATGCAGAGACTTGGGGGACAGGTGCGCAGAAAATGGCAATAGAAGAAGATTCGACCGGAGGCCCGGCGCTGCCGGAAGAGTTGCCCGCGGGCGGCATAACAGCCACCGCCGTCAGCCGGAAGTTCGGGCAGGTGCACGCCGTTGAGCACATGGACTTCCATGCTCCGGCGGGTAAGGTGACCGCGCTGATCGGTCCCAACGGGGCCGGCAAAACTACGCTGCTGCTGATGCTGGCATCCCTGCTGGCGCCGGACTCCGGCACCGTCAGCGTGGGCGGCCTCGACCCGCAGCGGGACCGGGCCGCGGTCCGCAGCAGGATCGGCTGGATGCCTGACACGCTTGGCGTGTGGGAGTCCCTGACTGCGCGCGAGATCCTGACCCAGATGGCCCGTTTCTACCGGCTTCCCGCCGCAGGAATTGGCGGGCGCGTCGTGGAGATGCTGGACCGTGTGCGGCTGGCCGACCTCGCCGACCAGCCGGCCCGCGTGCTCTCACGCGGCCAGCAGCAGCGGCTCAGCCTGGCACGCGCCCTGATCCACGACCCGTCGGTTCTTCTCCTCGACGAGCCGGCGTCCGGCCTCGATCCGGGGTCCCGCGTTGAACTGCGGATCATGCTGCGCCAGCTGGCGCAGGAAGGGAAGGCCGTGGTGGTCTCCTCCCACGTCCTGAGCGAACTGGACGAAATTGCCGACGGCGCCGTCTTTGTTAATAAGGGCCGCACCGTCAGGCAGCAAACCACGGAAGAGGCCCATGCCGCCGGGCGCCGGTACGCGATCTCAGCCACTGACGGCGGGGCGCTGGCAGCGAAACTCACAGAATTGGGGCTTGCCTTCCGGGTAGGGGATGGCCGCCGCCCGGCGGTGAGCCTGCTGCTCCTGAACGACGACGACGCCGCGCGGCTCCTGCGCGAGCTCGTGCTCGCCGGCGTCCCGGTCAGCTCTTTCGCGCCCGCTTCGGGTGCCCTGGAAGAGACCTACATGAATCTCGAGGGGGAGCGGCGATGAGCCAGGTGACCGACACACAACAGCAAACCGCCGTAACCGGCCGTGCAGCTGGCTACGCCGCCGGCATCAAGGACGTAGTAGTCCTGGAACTGAAACAGCGCCTCCGCTCCCGCGGTTGGTACATCATGCTGGCCATCTGGTTTCTCCTGACCGGCCTGGTGACGTGGCTGACGTGGGCCAGCTGGAACGCCACCCAGGCTGCGCAACGCTCGTATTCGGACTACGTGCCGGAGCAAACCGGCCCGGGGTCCATGATCTTTGAAGTCGTGCTGGCATTTGTGCTGCTCTTCGCGCTTTTGGTGGCTCCGGCGCTGTCCGCGAATGCCGTCAACGGTGACCGCGCGGGAGGCACGCTGGCCATCCTGCAGGTGACGCTGCTGCGGCCCGGACAGATACTTTGGGGCAAGTTCTTCGCGGCGTGGTTCGCGGCGCTTGCCTTCCTCGTTGCCAGCACGCCGTTCCTGGTGATCGGGGTGGCGCTCGGCGGCATGACGCCCGGGCACGTCGTCGTGGCGTTGCTGATGCTGGCTGTTGAGGTGGGAGTCGTCTGCGCCGTCGGCGTGGGGATCTCGGCGCTGGCAGGGCGGCCGTTGTTTTCCATCGTGGTGACGTACCTGGCGGTGGCGGGACTGGTGATCGGCACGCTGATCGCCTTCGGGCTGGGAATGGGCCTCACGCAGGGAACCATCATGGCCAACCAGCCGGAGTACCGCCAGTACCAGCCGCTCAGCAACGGGCCCGTGGAGCCGGAATACACCTGTGCCGGGCCGCTGCGCGAGCAGCCGGCCCCGCGTACCGAGCGTGTGGCCTGGTTCCTGGCAATGAACCCGTACGTGGTGGTGGCTGACGCCATTCCTTATCCCGTGCGGACGGGAGAGCAAGGCTTTACCTCCGTCGGAGCCATCGAGAACGTCAGCCAAGGAGCGCGGTACGCCATGGCGGGCCCGGAGGGGACCTACCCCTGCGCCAATGGCGAGGTGAAGTCACGCTATCTTGCCCAGCAAACGCCTCTGTGGCCGCTTGGGCTCGGCTTGCAACTGGTGCTGGCCGGCCTGCTGCTGTGGCTGGGCTGGCGTTCGCTGCGGACACCGGCCCACAGGCTGGCGCGGGGAACCCGCATAGCCTGACTTCTCCTCTGGACAGGGCCTGCCCGGCGGATCAGGATGGGATCAGCCGGCGAACCCGCCGGCGTCCGCCGGGGCTGGGGCTGTCCATCGGATGTGGGGCTTCGAACTGTGGCTGAGGACGAACGGCAGCATGCGGACCGAACCAGCGAGGAGCCTGTCTATGAGGCCATTGGTCCCGGCTGGAATTCCGGAACTCTAGGGAGCGAGGACGACGCCGACTGGGCGCCTCAGCCCGCCGGCCTCGCACGGGTGGCACTCAGCCTGGCAGTAGGGGACTTGCTGGCATCCTTCCGGGCCGTGCGGTTCTGGCTGGTGGCTGTGGCCGTGCCGCTTGCCACTTCTCTTTTCGCCCTGGCGCTCCTTGGCGTGGCCGCCGCCCCTGCCGAAATGCAGCCGGAAGAGGCCCGGTGGTTTAGCCATTTGCTCGCTGCTGCCCTGATGCCCGCGTCCTCGGCCCTCCTTGCGGTGCATTGGGGACTCCTGGGACGCCAGCGGCTGTCCGGGCTAAGGCAGCCAGGGGACCTGGATCCAGGGCCGCTGGCCCCTTTTCTTTCCGTCGCCGCGCGGGGGCTCGTTGTAGCTGCGATCGCACTGATCGTGCTGGTGCTGCATGCCGGCATTGCAGGAGTCTCAGCTGCCGGCACGGCTGGCGCGTCCGCCGGCGTGGTCGCCTTGGAGTTCGCAGTCTTTGGAGCTATCGGTGCCGGCGTTTCGGCGTTGCTCCGCCGCCGACTGTTGGCGGTGCTAGTCGGCTGGACTGTGGCTGGAGCCCTTGTGGCGGGGAACGCTGTGGCTGTTTGGGCCTTGATGCCCGCCGTCCGCGCCGACGAACCCGTCACGGTTGCCATAAATGTGGTTTGGGGGTCCGACGGTACGCGGGATGCATATGAGTGCTCGACCGAACTCCTAGGCCTCGCCGAGGTTTTTCACACGGAACGGATTGTGTGGCTGGTGGCGGCCAACCCCGTGGTGATGTTTGCGATGCTGGCTTCTGGCGGCGAGACCGGAGAGGAAGGTCTGGGCTGGATGCCCGGTGCCCTCCAGGAAGCTGCGGACGGTACGACAGTCCCCTGTGTCAACGCCGAGCCGCGTACCAAGGACACCGCCCGGATGCCTTTGGAAGTGATCGGGCTGTGCACCCAGGGTGTCGTGGCCGGGGCCTTCCTGGCTGGCGGCCAGTTGGCTGCCCGGCGCAGGGGCGGTTCAGGCGATTGATTGCTGTGGATTGTCCAGGCGAAAATTCAGCAGTGGGTAGCCCTTGCCGGCCGTTTCCCGGTCTGCCGGGGCTGCCGTGTCCTGCTGGAAGCCCAGGCTCTGGAGGAGCTTGATGGATGGAGTGTTTGGTTCATAGGCCCCCGCGACGATGGTGCTCATCCTCCGCTCCGAGAAGAGCCAGCCGACCAATGCCCCGGCAGCCTCGCGGCCGTACCCCTGACGGTGATAGTCGGGATGCAGGACGTAACCCAAAGCCGAGTGCCGGGCGGGAAGTTTTCCCTGGGAAAGCATCCCGGCGGAGGTCAGTTCGATGCTGTTCCAGGTCCGGGCGTCGCCAATAACGTCGCCGGACTCCCGCAGCGTGACGGCCCAACCGTAGTTGAACCACTCGGCGGTGGATGCCTTGCGCAGCGCCAGCAGCTCCGCCAGCCTCTCGTCGTTTGCCGCCGCGGTGAGGGGACCGTGGGACAGGTAGCGGGTGGCGGACGGGTCGCTGCGGAAGCGGTGAATGGCAGCGGCATCCGATTCCTCAACCAAGCGCAGAATGAGCCGCTCGCTGACCAGCGGCACGATGTCTTCCGGGATCATGGCATCTGTCCAGTCATTAGCTGAGCGCGTTGCGTCGGCCCTCGAAGGCGCGGCCCAGGGTGACCTCGTCCGCGTACTCCAAATCGCCGCCCACGGGCAGCCCGGATGCGAGGCGGGTGACCACAATGCCGATGGACTTCAGCATCCGGGCCAGGTAGGTGGCCGTTGCCTCACCTTCCAGGTTGGGGTCGGTGGCGATGATGACCTCCTGGATGGCGCCGTCGTTCAACCTGGTCAGCAGTTCCCGGATCCGGAGCTGTTCCGGGCCAACACCGGCAATCGGATTGATGGCTCCGCCCAGCACATGGTAGCGGCCGCGGAATGACCGCGTGCGCTCCACGGCCAGGACGTCCTTGGACTCCTCGACCACGCAAATCACGGAAGGATCGCGCCGGATGTCCCGGCAGATGTTGCAGAGCTCCTGCTCGGTCACGTTGCCGCAGACGGTGCAGAACTTCACGCGTTCCTTCACCGTGGTGATGGCGTCCACCAGGCGTTTCATGTCTTGAGGATCGGCTTCGAGGATGTGGAACGCCAGCCGCTGCGCGGACTTGGGCCCCACTCCGGGAAGGCGTCCAAGCTCATCAATCAGCTCCTGGACCGCACCTTCGTACACGTTTTCCTCTTTAGCTTGGCTTGGATGATGGGCGAATCAGTGGTGCACGCTACGTGGCGAGCCGTTGTGGGGCCGTCAGTAACGGGGAGGCAGCGGGCTGCCATCCAGGGAGCGCTCCTCGATGAGCTTCCCGCCCAGAATACGCTCGATGGCGGCGCGCCCGAAGACACCCGATTCCTCGATGGTTTCGTCATCCGCACTGGGGATATCCTGCACGTCCGGAACAGCGGCCGCGACGGCCCGCGACGGCGCCTTGGCCCGCCCGGCCTCCGCTTCGGGACTGTTGGACAGCCGCTGGTAGAGGCTCTGCCGGGCGGCGGCCGCAGCCGGGGTGGTGGCAGGAGAGGGTTGCGGAGGCGCGGCCTGCGGGGCCGAAGCGGCCATGGCGTATTCGCGCACCGGTTCCGCGGCGGGTTCAGCGGCGGGGATTCCGGGGGTGGAAGGCCCAAAACCACCTGGCCCGGGAGAGGAAGGGGCGGCTACGGGTGCGGCCACTGGAAGTCCCCAGTCGTCCACTGCTTCGGGCGCTTGCGGGGCCGCTGCAGGCTCTGGGGCACCAAGCTGGGCAGCTGGAGCCGTCTGGGGAATCTGTGCCGCGGCGGGTTCGTAGTCAGGCGGAGGGCTGGTGGTGACAGCCGTGGTGTCCGCTCCGGCAGGAGCCTGGCTTTTACCGAGGTTGGTTTCAGTGCCAACCACCCAGACACCCGGCGCCTGTTCCACGGCGCGGGTCCACGGATCAGGCGCGGCGGCTGCTGGAGCCGGACCTGAAGAGGCATGGACGCCTGACGCCGTCGAACTGGCCTTTTTGGCGGTTTTGGGGGCGCGCTTGCCGCCGGGCAGGTCACTGCTGTCAGAAGCAGGGCCAGCTGGGGTGCGCCGTGGTTCCACCGGCGCGGAGGGATCCCAGTCCATGGGAGGTTCCTCGTCCAAGGGCGGGGCATCTTCGTCGCGGGGCGGGCCCCAGTCGTCGTCGGAGTAGGCGTACGTGCCGGCGGCCTCGTCCTCCTGCACCGACGGCGGTGCGGGCACCGGGCCAGGCGCCTGCACCGATGCGTTCGCTGGCATGGCAGCCGCGGCGTGGATAGGTGCTCCCTGAGCTTCCGCCGGAGCAACAAACTGTTCGGCGGATGAAGGGACCGGTTCCGTTGGGACCTTGGCGGCAGGAACCGTTGCTGCGGTAACCGCCGGCGGCTGAACCGTGGCCGGAGGAGCAGGAACCGCAGACGCCGGAACGGTGGGCGCAGCGGCCGCGCTGGACGTGGCATTGTCCGGTGCGGGCGCGGTGTTGTCCGGGGCGGCGGGAGCGCCTGCGGGGGCGAGCCCCCAGGCGACATCTGCGGACGTTGCCGGGGCTACCCGGCTAGCGGGCGCTTTTGGGTTTGGCTCAGAGCTCGCTGGGCTGTTGTTGCCGCCCGCGACGGCCGTGATCTGGCAGTCGATGCCCACGGTTTTGTGGATCGCCTGGCGCAGGTTTTCCGAATGGTCGGCACGGCCGAATGCTCCCGCCAGCCCGGACGTGGTGAAGGCGAGGGTGAGTCCCTGGCCGTCGAAGGCTGCCACCTGGGCGTTGGGTTCCACCAGCGCCCAGGTGCTGCGCTTGATTTTCGACAACGTCTGGAGGATTTCGGGCCACGCGCGGCGAAGGACTTCGACGTCGGCGCCGGGCCGTCCGGTGGCAGCGGGGGCTTCCGCTGGCCGGGCTTCCGCCACAGGGGCGGCGGCGGGGGATTGCTGCACGGGAGCCTGCTGCGCCCGCGGTTGCTGCGCTGGCATTTCCTGGACCGGCGGTTGCTGCGCCGGCGTTTCCTGGACGGGCGGTTGCTGCGCCGGTATTTCCTGCACCGGTGTGCGGGGGGCTTCTGCTGCGGGGCCTGTAGAGGTCCGGCCGCTGGAGGGCTCATCCACCGGCCAGTCGCCAGTGCTGACCCGGGGTGCCGTCAGGGGCTGGCGGGCTTCGGCCGCTTGCGGCCGCTGCACCTGCTGAGGGGGCATTTCCTGGGAAGCAGCGGCGGCCGGCATGCCCTCCCCTGAACGGGCGGACGCTAGTGCAGCGGGAGCAGTGGCTGTAGAAGCAGCTCCGGCCACCGGTTGGGCGGATCCTGCGGGGGCGGGAGCACCGACGTCGTTCCCGGCGTAGCTGAGGCGCCGCTCCACGCGGTCGATCCGGGCGGCAATGCCGCGTTCGGTCTGTTCTGAGCTGGGCAGCAGAATGCGCGCGCACAGCAGTTCGAGGTGGAGCCTCGGAGACGTGGCACCTGTCATCTCGGTCAGTGCGGTGTTGGTGACATCCGCGGCGCGTGAGAGTTCGGCTGCTCCCAGGTTGTGCGCCTGGTTCTGCAGGCGTGCGATCTGGTCCGCCGGCATGCCTCGCAGGATGGTCTGGGCGCTTTCGGGCATGGCCTGGACAATGATGAGGTCGCGGAAGCGTTCGAGCAGGTCCTCGACGAAGCGGCGGGGATCGTGGCCGGTCTGGATCACGCGGTCCACGGCGCGGAAGACCGTTGCGGCGTCGGCGGCAGCCACTGCCTCGACGACGTCATCCAGCAGCGATGCATGGGTGTAGCCCAGGAGGGCGACGGCGAGCTCGTAGTCAAGGCCGTTCTGCCCGGCTCCGGCCATCAGCTGGTCCAGCACGGAGAGCGAGTCCCGGACCGAGCCTGCGCCGGCCCGGATCACCAGGGACAGGACCCCCGGAGCCACCGGGACGTTTTCCTGCCGGCACAGCAGTTCCAGGTAGGCCATGAGCGGCTCCGGGGGAACCAGCCGGAAAGGATAGTGGTGGGTGCGGGACCGGATAGTGCCGATGACTTTGTCAGGCTCGGTGGTGGCGAAGATGAACTTGATGTGCTCCGGAGGCTCTTCCACGATCTTGAGCAGGGCGTTGAACCCCGCCGAGGTGACCATGTGGGCCTCATCGATGATGAAGATTTTGTAGCGGTCCCGGACCGGGGCGTAGGTTGCCCGTTCGCGGAGGTCGCGGGCGTCATCGACGCCACCGTGGCTGGCGGCGTCGATCTCGATGACGTCAAGGGAGCCGGAGCCGCCGCGGGCCAGTTCAATACAGCTGGGGCAGACGCCGCACGGCGTGTCAGTGGGGCCCTGGGCACAGTTGAGGCAGCGGGCGAGGATGCGGGCGGACGTGGTTTTTCCGCAACCGCGGGGACCTGAGAAGAGGTAGGCGTGGTTGACCCGATTCTTCCGCAGGGCCGTCATCAGCGGCTCCGTGACATGTTCCTGCCCGATAACGTCAGCGAAGGAATCCGGACGGTATCTGCGGTATAGGGCGGTTGTAACAGTCACAGAGAAAACCCTACCAATCCGGGCTGACAATCATGATCCTGGGTGGGCGGCCACCCAGCGGGGAATAGTAAAGACCCCCCATGCACCCGCCAGAGCCCGTCTACCCTTGCTACCTTCCGGTCCTGGGGGAGTTCAACAGGATGACGCCACATGAGGGGCCGCAGATCAGTTTACCCGAACTTTTCGCGTGCCTCGAACCGGCCTTATTCCCTGGGCCAGCCGTCCACCGGCCAGCTCATGAAGGCGGGCTCCTCATAGGGGTGGGCGGCGCGCAGGGCCAACACGACCGCGTCCAGCACAGCCGCCTCGACCACGCATTCGATCCTGTCTTCAGCGACCTCGGTGGGCCGGTCCAGGTCTCCAAGAAAGGGTGTGGCCCCTGCCCGCGGTGTGAAACGCCCGGTTCCGGCCGTGACGAAAGAGCAGTGGGAGTAGTTTCCGATCCGGCCTGCCCCGGCGTCGCCGATCGCGGCCAGGACTGCGTGCGTATGGGTCCGGGGAACGTAGGCCACCAGGGTGTGGAGCTGTGTCATGGCTCTATCGTGCCAAAGGCGTCGAAGGTAATGGCAGGCATAATTCATTGCTTATCCGGCGGGCAGGCCTGAGTATGGGTATGTACACCGATTGGGGCAATCTCAAGATTGTGAGCTGCGGGGCCTGGCTGGAGGGCCGGACCCGGCAGCTCAACGGTGTTCCGGAGGAATGGACGCATTGGGGGCGTCCATTTTGACGTTAACGGGCACCCACCCTGAGGCCAATTGGGCGTTGCCGAAAAGTTCAGGTAGTCTAGTGTCTGCTTTTGATTCAGAAGCAGCTGGAGAATTCGCCTAGCGGCCTATGGCGCACGCCTGGAACGCGTGTTGGGTTAACGCCCTCGGGGGTTCAAATCCCCCATTCTCCGCCAGTCAAAAACCCGGTACTGATCATGTCAGGGCCGGGTTTTTGCATCCCCGAGTACTGCAGTCACTTGGCCCCATGCGCGTTGGGACCACCAGGCTTGCCCCGTCAGCCGGGGGTGTGGCCCAGCCTTCGGAGCCGCTGCCGGGCCGCCTGCTCGCTGGGTCCCGGCCCGCGCCCCAGGGCCAGATGCACGACGCCGAGAGTCACCCCGGTTGCCAGCTTGACCGGAAGGGGGAACGGGCCCAGCCGCGCCGTCCGGAGCCCCAGCATCTGCCGGTACCTGGGGTCGAGGCTGTAGACGGCTCCGGCAAACACCACTTGATAGCCCGGGCGCAGGAGCGGGTGCAGGGGCGGGTGGCGAATGAATTCAACAGTCTCGGCGACCCTGCTGTCAGACAGCAACTCCCCGCTTTCATACCAACGGTCCAGCTGCCGGTGCATGTCGGCCTCCGTGAGCGGTGGATCCTCAACCCCCATCAGCCGCCCGGCCTGGGCCCACTCGCGGACGTAGGCATCGGGGCCGCCCGGGATTTCGCCGCCCCAGATCTTGTGGGCCGTGAGGAAGGCATCGACGAAGGCCAGGTGGACCCAGCGGGCAGCCTCCGGATCATTCGCTGAGTAATGTCGCTCCGTGCCGCGCCCGTCCATGTAGTTTCCGTGGACAGGCTCGTGCAGTTGGCGGACACGGGCGGTGGCTTCGTCTGCGGCAGCCCTTGAGCCGTAGGTGACGGTGAAAATCCACCGGATGGTGCGGGCCAGCCGGCGCAACGGATCTTCGCGGAAGTCGGAGTGCTCGAGGATTCCCGCCAACGCGGCCGGGTGCAGAGCCTGCATCAGGAGCGCGCGGATGCCGGCCACGATGGGTGTCATGGAGCCATGCACCGCCCAGACAGCCGAGCCGGGCAGGTGATAGCCGGCGTCGTTTCCCTCCGCCAACCGCGGAACCCAGGCGGGCAGTACGTCAGGGCTGCCGGTGAACACGCGTTTGAGTTCCCCCTGCCATTCCCTGAGGAGATTGCGCATATCACCATTCTTACTCACAGCCCGGCGGGCAGCGGATGCACGCGCATATCCACAAAAAATCCGCAGTGTGCCGTGCCGGGGTTCACAGGCTCCGGGCTTTGTGGTCCCATGATGGGGTAAGCCCGTTCGGAGATCTGGGGTCTGACGGGCCAACCCGGGAGTCAACGAGTGGGCAATCATTGGGGATCCGGCCGCGACAAGGAGTCTGCGGGCCCCTGCGCTGTGGCGGTTCGCGCAATGGCCGCGAGTGTTGTTGTTGCCGTGTCCTTTTTTGCCTTGGGATTTCCTGGCGCCCCTCTCCAAGCCGGGAAGCCGGCGTCACCGGCCGGCAGTGTCAGCCTTCCCGGACTCGGAGGTGGTTTCCTCACGGACAGCAGGGCCCTGGTCCCGTTCAGCCGGACGATTATCACTACTGTCGCCAAGGATGGACGCGCCGAGCTGAACGTTGCCTCCGCCGGGCTCAAACGACCTCCGGAGGGGTCCCTGATGGCGCCCCTTGAAGTCCTCAGGCCGAGTTCGCCCTTTGGCTACCGGATCAGCCCCCTCTCTGGAGCGGCAGGGGACTTCCACCTCGGCCAGGACTATGCGGCAGGCTGCGGCACCAGGGTCTATGCGGCCGACGCCGGTGTTGTCCGCGCCGCCGGCTGGCATCCGTGGGGCGGCGGCAACCGGGTGGAGATCGATCACGGCAACGGGCTGATCACCACGTACAACCACTTGGAGGCGATCGCGGTCCGGGCAGGGGACTCCGTCCAGGTGGGCCAGGTCATTGCGCGGGTGGGTACTACTGGATGGTCCACGGGCTGCCACCTGCATTTCGAAACAATCCTTCGCGGCAAGCACACCAGCCCCCTGAACTGGACGCTGCTGCCCACCCGCCAGGTGGACGCGCTGGAGGACATCGCGATGGTCAGTTACGACGGCAAGGCATCGAGTGCTTCGGAGGGTCAGCGCTGGGCCATCCCGGTCGCCGCGGACCACTCCCACACCGTCCTCAACGGTGAACAGGAACTGGCTGAGGCGCCGGAACCGGAACCCGCGGCAGGGTCCACACCGGGAACTGCAAACACAGCCACTGCGGCGCCAACATCGACGCCGGCACCGTCGGGGTCGCCGACGGCGACACCGACAAACACAGCCACGGCTACGCCAACCACGACGGCGGCTCCCTCCCCGTCCGTGCCAACCTCGCCGACGTCGTCCTCCCCGTCCGGCACCAGCAGCGCCTCGCCCACGCCAACGACGACGGGCACCTCGTCGCCCGCTCCCACGGGGACATCACCGACGCCGGTGCCCACAGGAACCACCCCTGCGGCGACCGTTCCTTCGTCCCCGACGCCCACCTCCTCGATCCCGAGTCCGTCCTGGCCAACGCTGAAAGCCACGGCAACCCCGGCCGAGCCAACGGCGATCGAATCCTCGGCTGAGGCACCCACCCCAACTGAGCCAACGGCGCCGAAGATAACGCCCACTGCATCTACGGCCACGGCTCCAACGCCCACGGTGACGGAGCCTGCGCCGTAGAGACCCAGAGAACTCCCAGATTCCACCCGTACCCTTGATGGTTGGCAACGAATCACCCGCATGACCAACCCTTCAAGGACGGCGCTGTGACTTCCCTCCACACCATTCCCCTCACACTCAACGACGGTACTGAGACCCACTTCGGCCGGTTCAAGGGAGACGTGGTCCTGGTGGTGAACGTGGCGTCACATTGCGGTTTCACGCCCCAATACGCCGGACTTGAGACCGTCTACGAGAAGTTTCGGGACCGCGGCTTCGAGATCCTCGGAGTCCCGTGCAACCAGTTCGCCGGCCAGGAACCAGGCACCGACGGCGAGATCGCCGAGTTCTGCGAGCGGAACTTCGGTGTGACCTTCCCGCTCACGGCCAAGGCCAACGTCCGGGGCAAGGACCAGCATCCGCTGTATGCGGAACTGACAAAATTCAAGACCAGCGTGCTGCCCGGACTGGTGAAATGGAACTTCGAGAAGTTCCTGGTGAACCGCGACGGCGAGGTAGTGGCACGCTTCGCACCGACCGTCGAACCGGACTCCGCAGAAATTATTGATGCCATTGAATCGGCATTGGTGGCCTCTAATGTTCAAGAAGACCCGAGCGGGCATTACGGAACGTAATTCTTTGATCTTTTTCCAAGATGGCCTCGGCAATTTACCCAAAATTTGCCGAATGTCTGGTTGGATAAAGATTACTGATGGGTAGAAGGGAAACGCCGTTTCCCACCGACCACAAAGGCAGCAATGGAGCACATCGAGGCCGAGCACCCCCGGCCACGCCACTTCCTACTCCACCTGAGCGACCCCCACCTGATGGGAGGTCCAGACCCCCTATATGGCGCAGTAGACAGCGAAGCCAAGCTCATCCAGCTTTTCGACGAGGTCCGGGCATCCGGGGCACGGCCGGAGGCCGTCATCTTCACAGGTGACCTCGCGGACAAGGGCGACCCTGACGCCTACGCAAAATTGCGAGCAATCGTTGATCCTGCCTGCGAAGACATGGGCGCCAAGGTCATCTGGGCCATGGGAAACCACGACAACCGTGCCAACTTCCGGGCGGGGCTGCTGGACCAGCCAGCGAACGATGCCCCCGTGGACCACAGCTACTTCATCAATGGCCTGCGCGTGATCACCATGGATACGTCCGTGCCGGGATACCACCACGGGGAGCTGAGCGAATCCCAGCTGGACTGGCTGGCCGGCCAGCTGGACACCCCCGCCCCGGACGGCACTATCCTGGCGCTCCACCACCCGCCGGTCCCGTCCGTCCTGGATCTCTCAGTGCTGGTGGAACTGCGCGACCAAGCGAGCCTGGAGGCAGTGGTCCGAAACTCCGACGTCCGCACCATTCTCGCCGGGCATTTGCATTATTCAACCACTGCAAGCTTCGCCGGAATTCCCGTCTCAGTGGCCTCAGCGACCTGCTACACCCAGGATCTCAACGTGGCTGTCGGCGGAACACGGGGCCGGGACGGCGGCCAGGCGTTCAACCTGGTCCACGTCTACGAGCACACCATTGTCCACTCGGTGGTCCCGCTGGGCAGCACTCCCACTGTGGGCGAGTACGTTGCGCCTGAAATGACGGCAGCGCGCCTGGCCGCCGCGGGAGTCCGCATCCCCGAGAAAGCAAAGACCGCCGGAACCCTCAAGGTCGGACTCGGATCCAGGAGCTAGCGGGAGCCGCAGGCCTGGGCCACGGGCGGCCTCAGATCTCCCAGGGCGCCTTGATGGGGTAGTACTTCTCCAGGAAATCGGTCACCAGTTCCGCCCGCTCGTCGGCTGGGACTTCCGGGAAACTGCCGTCATTCAGGCAGAAGAAGTCCATATTGCGCTTGGCCAGCAGCTTGGGCAGGTAGTTCAACCCGGCCCGCATGGTGGTGTCCACGTAGCGCACCCTGGCTGCCGTCTGGGTGACCGCCCGGCCCGTGAGCAAGGCGTAGTAGTGGTAGAAGGAATTGGTCACCGAAATGTTGTCCGCGGCGCGGAACCTGCTGGCCGCCGTCTTGCGGAACTCCTCCGGGAACTCCCGCTCCATACGGGCCACCACGCTGCGACGCAGCGGGGCAGCCGTGTGCTCAAGGTGGCGCGTGGTGATCCGTCCGAAGCGGTTCCACAGCAGCTTCCGGTTCACGCGTGCGGCGTTTTCGAACCCGCTGCGTTCGGCGGCGTTCTCGCCGAGTCCGATCCGCGTTTCGGCTTCAATGAATTTGGTGATGCCGCCGGGAGTGAAGAACATGTCCGGACCAACCGGGCGGCCGAAGAACATGTCGTCATTGGAGTACAGGAAGTGCTCTGAGAGCCCGTCGATGTTGTGGAGTTGGCATTCCACGGCCTGCGAGTTGTGCGTGGGCAGGACCGAGGGGTCGGAGAAGAACTCTTCGCTGCGGACAATGGTCACCGACGGGTGCTCGGCGAGCCACTCGGGCGCGGGGGAGTCGGTGGCGATGAAGATGCGGCGGATCCAGGGCGCGAACATGTAGACCGAGCGCAGGGCGTACTTGAGTTCGTTGATTTGCCGGAAGCGGGCCTCATGGTCATCGCCTTCGCCGAGAACAACGCCCTGCTGCTGGGCACGGCGTGCAGCGATGTATTCGGGGGAGCTGCCGTCCACCCAGGAGAACACCAGGTCGATGTCGAAGCTGATGTCGCTGGCGTGGTCAGCGAACATGTTCTCGATCGTTGGCCAGGTGTGCCCGTACCGTTCCACCGTTCCACGGACGGCGTCCTGGGTCAGCATGGTACGGCGTGTCAGGGAATTCTCGATGGGCAGGATCAGCTGGTCGCCCCCGAAGCTCCACAGCTCAATCTGGACCCCCGCGGAGGACCCGAACTCGAAGCCGCCGTCCGGTTCGACACGCGGACGGTACAGGCGGAAGATCCGGGCCTGGCGGTTGGGGGAGAGCTCGCCGTCGGCCACCAGCACCGAGGATTTCTTTTTCGCGTCCACGGTCATGGAATAGACCGGTTCGTTGCGGCAGGCCTCCACGAGGGCGGCCCGCAGCTTTTTCCGGTCCTTCCAATCCAGCGCAATGACTGGACGGTCGCTATTGCCGCGGACCAGGAGGTAGTCCAGCCCGGCTCCAGCGAGTACATTGCGCAGGAACAGCAGGTCCTCCACCATCGCCTGGTACGGCGTCCGGTTGTGGTTGATCAGGGCATACCTGCCCTTGTGGCGGACGACGTCGGGACGGTGCTTGAGGCGCGCTTCAGCGGCAGGCGATGTCACCTCCGGATGGGCACCTGTTTCTACGGACGCCTGGCCGCCGTAGTAGATTTCATCCTGAACCGGTGTTTCTGTAATGGTTTTCTCCGCAGCTAAGTGGTAAGCGTTCTTACTTGCATAATAGCCCTGCCATTGAAACGGCAGGTTTCGGGCCGGACAAGTCACGGCACCGGAAGCCCTATCAGTCCCGGCGCCTCAGCCCGCGAGCGCCTCGCGCCAACTGCGCAGGAAAGCTCCGCCGGCGTCGTCGTGGATGACGTCGTCCGTAAGGCCCAGGTCCGCTGCCGTCAGGACGGTGTAAGGCTTCTGGGGAACGCCGTCCGCGGGGCGGACGTCCACGTGCATGACCGCGTGATCGTTGTGGTGCAGCCAGTCTGCCATGGCGTAGTCGGTGCGGGAGTCCCCCACCGTCCGCCAGGCCTGCGGCGTAATGCCTTGGGCTGCGAGGAGTTCCACCGCGCGGCTGGCCCCCAGGTCCTTGCCCAGCCGCACCGATTCAATGTCCGTGGAGATGATGGTGGGGTCCACGCGGTAGTCCACCTCGTCGTCGGAATTCGGTGCGTGGTGGTCCAGCCGTACCACGCCCAGGCCGTGGCGGGACATCAGGTCCATGGCGTCGGCGTCAAAGAGCTTTTGTTCGGCGAGGTAGTCAGCGCTGTCCACCTCGATGTGCTGCTCCACGGAGACCATGGCACGCTTGGTCTCGTCGAAGAACATATGCGCGGAATAGTCCTCGGCCACCAGCCGGCGGACGTCGTCGCCGTAGGCCCCGGGAACCGCCAGCTCATGGTCAACATGGATAGGGCCCGGGCCGGCCGCGGTGTAGCTGAACCAGACGGCGCCCTTCTCGCAAACGGCGTGGATGATGGTTCCGGAGGGTATTCCGGCGGCGATCATGGGGTCCATGACCTGTTCCCGGATGAAGGCGTCGGAGCGGCCGGTGTTGAAGATGACTGGAATTCCTGCGGCGGCCAGCGCAACGAGGTCGGCAATGATCCCGGGCTGCACGTTCCGGGTCACGGGGCTGGCTACCGGACCGTCGACGTCGAGCAGGAGGGCCAGGGGCGGCGCGGACGGCAGGCGTGCGCCGGGCGTGGAGCCGGCAGGGAATTCAGTCGCAGTCATGCCTCCATTGTGTCAGGCGGTCCGGCCGGGCCCGCGACGGCCGCCGAAGTGCCCCCGCATGTGACACATGGTCACTGTTTGGCTACAACCTTGGAATGGCGCGGGCAAGGCACTTCTCTTGGGCTGCCAAGGTGCCTAGGGTGGCATGGTGATATTCAAAGCTGTGGGCGAGGGACGCCCTTACCCCGACCATGGTTTCAACACGCCCAAGGAATGGGCCTCGCTCCCGCCGCGCCCGGTGCGCCTCGACGAGCTGGTGACCACCAAGCGGACGCTGGACCTGGAGGCTCTCCTGGCCGAGGACTCCACGTTCTTCGGCGACCTTTTCCCCCACGTGGTGCAGTACAAGGGGACGTTATACCTGGAGGATGGACTGCACCGCGCGGTCCGTACTGCCCTGCACCAGCGCACTGCAATCCACGCCCGCGTGCTGGTCATCGATGGCTAGGAAACCAAAGGACGCCAGCGTCCTGCACGGCCACCACGTAGTTACCGGCCCCGAGCTGCGGGCGACGTTCGAAGCGGCGGGCGAACCCGAGGACCCCGTCCGGTTGCGCCGCCGCGTAGTGCATGGGGTGGTGCTGGTGCTGCTGTTGGGGATGATCGTCGCCGCGATCATCATCGCCCTGGCCATCGTCAACGGGCAGATCAGGTTTCCGACGACGGAGGCCAGCGACGAACCGGCCACAGTCTGTCCCTCGGCTACCTTCGACTACACGCCCAACGACCAGATCAACCTCAACGTCTACAACTCCACCAGCCGGCCTGGCCTGGCCAGAACCGTCGCGGACGAATT
This sequence comes from Pseudarthrobacter sp. NPDC055928, assembly GCF_042270935.1. NCBI lineage: Bacteria > Bacillati > Actinomycetota > Actinomycetes > Micrococcales > Micrococcaceae > Pseudarthrobacter > Pseudarthrobacter sp. NPDC055928. The sequence goes on along the minus strand of NZ_JBHJZH010000004.1, from coordinate 132,133 downwards.
CCTTGCCCGGAAGTTCATAGTGGGTGCCGTGGCCAATACCGACGCCGGGTACCGCGGAGTGGCCGCCGTGGTGTCAGGGGCGGCCGGGCAGTCCGCTGCGTTCAGTGTCCAGCGCAACCTGCCGGGCTCGGACTACTTCCAGGACGGGCGGACGGACGCCAGCGTGGACGTGATCCTGGCCGGGGACTATGAGGCCCTCGCAGCGCCCGAGCTCGTAGACCAGACCCCTGGCCGGCTTAGCTGTCCGCGGGAAAGCAGGCGGATCGCGGACGACGACAAATGGCCAGTCATCCCGACGGCCGGCGCCACGCCCTGAGCGGGTGCAGCGGCATTGTGGGGGGAGGCTCAGCTGGCCACCGCAGGAAGCGGCCTGACGCGCACCGGCCTGCCGGCGTCGTCGAACCTTGCCCCGGCGCCGAGCTGGATGAACCGCACCGTGCGGGCAATGCGCGCCTCAAGTTCCGCGGGCTCGTCACTTCCCCGTGCCGCGCTGGACGAGAGCGTTCCGTGGATCAGTTGCGCCTGCTGTGCGATGTCTGCGACCGGCAGGTAACCCTGCTCCATACCGTCACGCAGGATGCCCTGGAGCAGGACGCTGAGCTCGCCCACGTGGTCCGCCAGTTTGGCAAAGGACGACGGCGACAACACCGCCGCCATCGCCGGTCCCGGGGGGAGATGGCGGCGGCTGAGGTCCTCCACCTGTGCACGCACGTACAGTGCCAGCCGCTCCACCGGGTTGTCCAGCCTATTCAGTGACTCCCTGAGTTCGGTAAGGAACCGCTCGGTCTCGTCCAGGGCGTAGGAGATGAGGAGTTCTTCGATGTCGGCGTAGTAGTTGTAGACAGCCGTCCGGCCCACGCCGGCGTGCCGGGCAACGTCCGTCATGGTCAGGCCGGGGAGGCCGTGGGTAAACAGCAGCTCGCCGAATGCCGTGAGGACACGGCGCTGGGTCTCTGCGCGTTGCGCGGCATTGCTGGCCGCCGAAATCCTGGGCATGCAGACACTTTACCGCGATGTGTCAGTAAAACGCGCGTACGCCGTACTGACCCGCAGCTAGATCAGACCGCGCATATCAGACCGCGCAGCCGTCCGGTCCGCAGGCTTCGCCGTCGGCAGCATTGACGAGCACCAGCGGGTGGGTCTCCTGCCAGGCCTGGTTCAATGCCGCGGTGAACGTTTCGGACGGCTGGGCGCCCGAGAGCCCGAACTTGCGGTCAATGACGAAGAACGGGACACCGGTGATGCCAAGGGCACGCGCTTCCTCGAAGTCGAAGCGGACGTCGTCGGCGTACTTGTCGGTGGAAAACAGTTCAGCCACCTCGGTGGGGTCCAGGCCCAGGTCCTGGCCCAAGGCCGAGAGGTATTCCTGGCTGCCGATGTCCTTGCCATGCTCGAAGTGGTCGCTGAGGAGCCGCTCCTTGGCCGCATCCTGCTTTCCGTGCGCAGCCGCAAGGTGGATCAGGCGGTGGGCGGTGAAGCTGTTGGCCACCACTACCTTGTCGAAGCGATAGTCCAGGCCTTCGCCTTTGGCCTGGGTGGCAACGTGTTCGAACATCTGGGACACCTGCTGCGGGGCCAGGCCCTTGCGCGTGCTCAGGTAGTCCAGTTCCGTGCCGTCATAGTGTTCCGGAAGCGTGGGATCCAGCTGGTAGCTGCGCCACTTCACGTCCACGGCATCGCGGTGTGGGAAGTCTGCCAGGGCGGCCTCGAATCGGCGTTTGCCGATGTAGCACCACGGGCACGCAACGTCTGACCAGATCTCAATCTTCATGCTTGCCACAACCGTGCCCGTCCGGCGGCCATTCCCCGCAGGCGCTGTCGGATTTATCACACCGAGGTCTTGAAATGTGCAGCCCTGGGGGGCGATAGTCGGAACAACAGGTTAAGCAGAAGCCTTTCGGAACACACCCAGTTGCCGGTGCGGGGGACCTGGCCTGCCATCCTCGCGGAGGCCACAGCATGCGAATAGGACTTATTGCAGCACCCTGGATTCCCATTCCCCCCGTTGGCTACGGGGGCATAGAACGGGTTGTCGACTCCTTGGCCAGGGGATTCATCGCGGCGGGGCACGACGTCCTGCTGGCCGCGGCGGCGGACAGTACTTGTCCGGCGCCTTTGGTACCAGGCATGAGGCCTTCTGAGCGGGGTGGACTCGGCTCTACACTCTCCGAACTCAGCCATGTCATCCGGGCGTATGACGGCATGGACGGCGTGGACATCATCCATGACCACACCTTGGCCGGGCCGCTGGTAGGCCGTAGGCCCGCCGGGGTCCCCGTGGTGACCACCATTCACGGCCCGCTGATCCCGGCGTCGGCTGATTTATACCGGGCCATGGCTCTGGATACGGCCATCATTGGAATCTCACGGGACCAGACCTCCCATGTCCCTGATGTACCGGTGACCCGGGTCATTCATCATGGAATGGACGTCGCCGGCGTCCCGGCCGGGTCGGGGAAAGGCGGCTACGTCTGCTTTGTCGGCAGGGTATGCCCGGACAAGGGCTTGCTTGAAGCAATCCACATCGCACGCAAGGCAGGCATCCCCCTTCGCATCGCAGCCAAGATGCATGAGCCTGACGAGATCGGGTATTTCCGTTCAGTCATCGAGCCGCTTTTGGACTCGAACGAGGAGTTCCTTGGCGAGCTCGGGGACGCCGAGAAGTATCGGCTTATGGGTGAAGCGATAGCATTCCTGAATCCCATCCAATGGTCCGAGCCCTTCGGGCTGGTGATGATCGAGTCCCTTTCGACTGGAACCCCCGTGGTGGGAACACAGGTCGGATCCGCGCCTGAGATCGTGGACCACGGAAAGACCGGCTACCTGGGGCGGACCGAGGAATTGCACCGCTTCATTCCCCTCGCCGCATCGCTGGACAGGTCGCATTGCAGGGAGCGGGCGCTGCAGCTCTTTAGCACTGAAAGGATGGTGGCCAACCATCTGGACCTCTACGCAAAACTGCTCGAAGAGCCTCAGGCCGCGGGGGTTCCCGAAGGCACCCAAATGCACCAGAATCGAATACGGTCATCCATGATTCGGGCGCAGGAAACGAGCCCATTACCAACGCTGAGGCCTTAAGGGAGGAGTGCGTCCATGACTGCATGGAATGCGGACACGGAGGCGGACGTAGGTGGTGCCGACACCGTAACGGTGGTGGAGGGATCGTCCTTTTGCATTTCTTCCCATAGCGGCGATATCAGCCCCGACGGCGGAACAAACGGTGCGTTCTACCAGGACACGCGTGTGGTGTCCCGGTGGATCCTCCGCATCAACGGTGCGCTGCGGGAGCCTTTGGTGGCGCAGCGGCCCGACGCTTACGAAGCTACCTTCGTGGGCCGTGCCAAGTGGCCCGATGGCCGGTACGACAGTCCGCTCGTGGTGCGGCAGGAAAGGCACATCGGGCCCGGCCTCCAGGACGACATCACCCTTGAGAACTATTCCGCGGAACCGGTCGACTGCGACATCGAACTTCTGGTGGACGCAGACCAAGCGGATCTTTTCGACGTCAAAGGCGGACGGTCCACCAAGGACGCCACCATGACCCGGAGCGTGAAGGGCAGCGAGCTGGTGATCGAGGCGGTCCGCAACGGACAGCGCCGCGGCACAGCGATCCGCGCGGCCGGGGCTGAGATCTCAGACGGCATGCTGCGGTTCCGGGCCACCATTCCCGCGCGCGGCAAGTGGTCCACGAGCGTCATCGTGGTACCGCTGATCAACGGTGTGGCTCCCAGCGAGCCCTTCAGTGAAGGCGGCATGCCCCGCCACCGCACGGGTGTCAAGCGGCATCTGGCGTGGGAGGAGAACGTACCGCGCATCGACGTGGCGAATGGCAACGTTGAGGAAACCCTGCGCCGCAGCCAAAGCGATCTGGGGTCGTTGCGCATTTTCGACGCCGAACACCCGGAACGTGCAGCCGTAGCGGCAGGTGCGCCGTGGTTCATGGCCCTGTTCGGGCGGGATTCGCTGCTGTCTTCATATATGTCCCTCCTGGTGGACCCCACTCTGGCGGCCGGAACCCTGCAGACCTTGGCAACCATCCAGGGAACCAAAGTGGATACCGATTCGGAGGAGCAGCCGGGCCGCATTCCGCACGAAGTGAGGTTGGGCGTCACTGCCGGCCTGTCACTGGGTGGAACCGCCTACTACGGCACCGCGGATGCCACACCACTCTTTGTCAGCTTGCTGGGGGAGCTGAGCCGCTGGGGACTGTCGGATGACATCATCGATTCGCTGATCCCCCACGCGGACCGCGCACTTGAATGGATTGAACAGTACGGGGACCTCGACGGCGACGGCTTTGTGGAGTACTTGAGGCCCAACACCCATGGCCTCGTCAACCAGGGCTGGAAGGACTCCTGGGACGGGATCAACTTCGCCAACGGACAAATGGCGGAGCCTCCGATTGCCTTGTGCGAGGTCCAGGCCTACGTCTATTCCGCGTATGTTGCCCGGTCCCTGCTGGCGCGCTCAGACGGGGACAGCGCCCTGGAGCAGCACTGGGCAGAGCGTGCAGCCGCATTGAAGGAAGCGTTCAACCAGAAGTTCTGGCTGCCGGACAGGGGATATTTCGCCGTTGCGCTGGACAAGGACAAGAACCCGGTCGACGCATGCACATCGAACATGGGCCACTGCTTATGGGTGGGCATAGTGGATGAGGATAAAGCGCCGTCGGTGGTGGACCATCTGATGTCGCCCAAAATGTTCACGGGCTGGGGGATCCGGACACTGGCTACCGATATGGGTGCCTACAACCCGGTGAGCTATCACAACGGCTCAGTCTGGCCACATGACACGGCCCTTGTGGCCACTGGCCTGATGCGGTACGGCTTCGTTGACGAAGCCAAACGGATAGCCAGCGGGATCCTGGACGCGGCAGAACATTTCGACGGGCAACTGCCCGAACTGTTCTGCGGCTTCGACCGGTCCGATTTCCACGGCCCGGTGCCGTATCCCACAGCCTGCTCCCCGCAGGCCTGGGCGGCGGCGACACCCATCCAGCTGGCCCGGATACTGCTGCGCTTCGACCCCGACTTCACGCGCAACGTGGTCCATCTGGCCCCGATCCTCCCGGAGGACATCGGAGACTTCCGGGCCGAGAACGTCCTGCTGGGACATTCCCGGGTGACCATCAGCGCGCACGGACGCGAGGGCAGTGTCGAAGGCCTTCCAACAGGGCTGAAGCTGCTGAAGGAACCCCGTCCACCCCTCGATGATCGACTGGGCGGCCGGCCAGGGGACTAGCTGTTCGCCGACTTCAGCATCGCCGCAGGGAGTCCGGCGAAGGTCATTCGCGCCCGACAGGCATCGACGGGTGGCGACGGCGGAGGAAATGTGTAAGCTGATCCACAGTCATGACCGTGGGGACGGCATGGCTGGAAGGAGTTTGGGGATGTCAGTGATTTCTGGCGCACCCGCGGCAGCAGCGACACATGCGCCCTGCGGTCACGTGATTCTGTGTGCCGTCGATCGACGATCACCGTCCGTCCGGTTCACCGTACACAACTGATTCACGCGCGTCGGCTCCGAGGGAGAACCACATGCAGGCAGCACACGACCGTACGGCGCAATCGCGGAAGAGTGACGATGTATCACTCGTCGTCGCCATTCCGACTTTCAAGCGCCCCGAGCGTCTGGTCCAGACCTTGCAGCTCGTGGGAGAGCAGCTCGCGCCGCTCATCGACGCCCGACAGGCGGGGGCCGTGTCGATCCTTGTCATCGACAACGATCCCGCCGAGTCGGCTCGATCAGTCGTCGCAGACGAATACGCCGGCGTGGCCACCCGCTATGTAGCCGAGGCGACACCCGGCATCCCCGCGGTTCGCAATCGCGCTCTCGACGAATCGGCCGATGTCGACCTCCTGTCGTTCATCGACGACGACGAGGTTCCGCTCGAAGGCTGGATCTCGTCGCTTCTGGTCACATGGTCGAACTCCGGTCGGCCGGCCGCCGTGATGGGTCGCGTGGTGTCGCTCTTCGACCCCGACGCCGACCCCTGGGTGCTCGAGAGCGGTCTCTTCCGTCGCCCGCAACGCCCGACCGGCACCGAGATCGGCGTCGCAGCGACCGGAAATCTGCTCCTGGACCTGAACCAGGTCCGCAGCAGCGGAGTGCGCTTCGACCAGCGGATCGGGCTGGGCGGCGGCTCCGACACCCTGTTCAGCATGGGTTTGAAGAAGACGGGCGCGCGCCTCGTATGGTGCAACGAGTCCGTCGCAGAAGACACCGTCGAGCCCGAACGTCAGACTCGACCCTGGGCGCTGAAGAGGTCGTTCAGCCACGGCAACGTCTCGGTCCTCGTGCAGCTGCGGTTGGAGTCGAGACCCGCACGCCGTCTGCTGATCCGGGCCAAGGGGATCGCGGGCGGAGCCGCTCGCGTCGTCGCAGGGTACGCGCGGCACCTGTTCGGGCGTGCGACCCGGTCGATCCGCCACGATGCCAAGGGCCTGCGGCTCGCATACCGAGGAGCAGGCATGATCTCGGCGAGCGTCGGTCAGACGTACTCGGCGTATTCCCGGCCGGGTACGCCGGCATGAGCCGATTCGTTCCGGCAGGCGCACGGAGATGGCTTCGCAGCCATGGCGGCCCCCTCGGGTCGATCGTGCGCGTACGGACGAGCCTTCCCGAGTTCGTGCTCACCTACGATGACGGCCCGGATCCTGTCGAGACCGAGCGCGTTCTCGAGGTTCTCCGTGATGAATCCGCGTCGGCGACCTTCTTCGTGCTGATGACGAGGGCTCGCGAGCATCGGTCGCTGATCTCCGAGATCCTCGCCAGCGGGCATGAAGTGGCGTTGCACGGGCCCGACCACCGGCCGATCTCGCGCCTCGGCTATCGCGAAGTCCGCGACCGGACCGCGTCGGCGAAGGCCGAGCTCGAGGACATCTCCGGCGCAGCGGTGCGGTGGTACCGCCCGCCGTATGGACTGCAGTCTCTCACCAGCTTCCGGGCGATCAAGGCGACAGGCCTCGAACCCGTGCTCTGGGGGCCCACGGCATGGGACTCTCGCGAGGCGACGACGGAACAGCGAGTCGCCCGCGCGCTCCGCGGCGCCGAACCCGGGGCGATCCTGCTGTCACACGATTCATATGCGGGAATCGCCGACGGCGGGCGCAGCGATTCGCCACCGGCGGTGGACCGAAGCGCCCTCGCGACCCGCATACTCGCCGCGTACCGCGAACGGGGACTACACGCGCGCAGCCTCGCGCAGGCCTTGACCTCCGGCTCGCCGGTGAAGGGAATCTGGTTCAAACGATAAAGGGGAAGAAAGATGACTGAGGAGAACCGCCGAGAGGCAAAGAAAGTCGTCGTCATCGGGCAGGGGTACGTCGGCCTGCCGGTCGCGATGCGGTCGGTCGCCATCGGTCATGATGTCGTGGGGCTCGACCTCGATCCGCGCCGCATCGACAGCCTCGGAGCCGGAAGCTCGCACGTCGATGACATCTCCGATGACGTGCTGCGCGCTGCCCTCGACTCCGGGCGCTACCGCGTGTCATCCGACTACGCGGACGCCGCCGGCTTCGATGTCGCCGTGATCTCGGTGCCGACGCCGCTTCGCGAGACGCTCCCGGATCTCTCGTTCATCGAGAGCGCCGCGGTATCTCTCGCGCCGCAGCTGACACGCGGAGCGCTTGTGGTCCTCGAGTCCACGACTTATCCGGGCACCACGCAGGAGCTGCTCATCCCGCTGCTCGAGGAGGGCTCCGGCCTGACCGCGGGCGCGGACTTCTTCGCCGGCTACAGCCCGGAGCGGATCGACCCGGGCAACCCGACCTGGGGCCTGCAGGAGACCCCGAAGATCGTCTCGGGCATCGACGAGGAGTCGCTGGCGAAGGTGTCGGAGTTCTACTCCGCGATCGTCGACACGATCGTGCCGGTGAGTTCTCCGAAGGAGGCCGAGATGGCCAAGCTCCTCGAAAACACCTTCCGTCACGTGAACATCGCGCTCGTCAACGAGCTCGCGGTCTTCGCTCACGCCCTGGGTGTGAACGTGTGGGAGTCGATCGACGCCGCAGCGACCAAGCCGTTCGGCTTCATGAAGTTCACGCCCGGTCCGGGGGTCGGTGGCCACTGCCTGCCGGTCGACCCGAGCTACCTGTCGTGGCAGGTGCGTCGCAAGCTGGGCAAGAGCTTCCGGTTCGTGGAGCTCGCCAACGACGTGAACGACCACATGCCCGAGTACGTGCTCCAGCGTGTGAGCCGCCGCCTGAACGAAGAGGGCAGCGCGCTCAACGGCGCTCGCGTTCTCCTCCTCGGGCTCGCCTACAAGAAGAACACCGGCGACATCCGCGAGTCCCCGGCGCTTCCGCTCATCGAACTGCTGCAGGACCAGTCCTCAGTCGTGCATGCCGTCGACTCGCACGTCGAGGAGCATCACTGGCCTCGCACGGTCGAGAGGGTCGCCGCCGCGGCCGTCGATTTCCACGCATACGACGTCGTCGTGCTCATCACCGACCACGACGACGTCGACTACGAGGTTCTCGAGGCGAGCGGTGTGCCGGTCTTCGACACCCGCAACCGCCTGCGCGGCGAGAGCATCGAACGCCTCTGACCGCCATCACACGATAGATAGGGCGGTGCGGCATCCTGCCGCACCGCCCTGACTCTGCCCCTATAGTGGTAGCTTCCGAGGGCCCACAACGCTGGATACTGCCGATCCTCCGTTTCTATGGGACGGCGCGTTCCAGCACAAAGTCGTGTTCCACCGTGGTCCCCAGCCTGAATGACTTGGAGCCGACCTTCCGGAAGCCAGATTTCTCGTAGAAACGGATTGCACGTGCGTTCTGGCTGTTGACGCCAAGCCATACCCCTGCCCCGCCTGCCGCCGCAGCAGCCTGAAGGCTGGCGTGCATCAGTTCCGCCGCGGCACCGAGTCCGTGGTGCTCCGGATGGACGTAGCACTTGCTCAACTCCACCGACGGTGCCAGCGTCAAGGCTGCCACCACATCCGGATCCTGGGCCTGTCCGTTCACCAGCAGGCTGTAGCCGCGGAGGGACCCGTCGTCGTCGATCACCAGCACGGTGACGTCAGGGTCGGTGAGGTACGCCTGGAAGTGGCTTTCGCTCAATGTGTTGGCCACGTGTGTGGCTATGTCCTCCGGGGACGACGACGGCGGGCACGCCAGCGGGAAGGTGACGGCCGCCAGCGCGGCGAGCCTGCCGGCGTCGTCCGCTGTTGCTTTTCGAATGGTGGGGCTCATGCAGGGATTCTATTTGCCTACTGCTTGAAGGCCGCATCGAAGGAGGTGCTCGATGCCGGGAAGTCGAATTTCTTCAGCGCGGCGAGGGCTTCGGGGGCGCCGTGGAGGCGGTCCATGCCGGCGTCTTCCCATTCAACGGAGATGGGCCCGGTGTAGCCGATGGCGGTGAGGGCGCGGAAGGAGGCTTCCCAGGGGACGTCGCCGCGGCCGGCGGAGACGAAGTCCCAGCCGCGGCGGGGGTCGCCCCAGGCCAGGTGGGAGCCCATGACGGTGTTACGGCCCGTGGGGCGGAGCTTAGTGTCCTTGCAGTCCACGTGGTAGATCCGGTCCTTGAAGTCCCAGATGAACGAGACGGGGTCGATGCCCTGCCACATCATGTGGGAGGGGTCCCAGTTCAGGCCGAACGCGGGCCGGTGGCCGATCGCTTCGAGGGTGCGGACGGTGGTCCAGTAGTCGTAAGCGATTTCGGAGGGGTGGACTTCGTGCGCGAAACGGACGCCGCATTCGTCAAAGACGTCCAGGATGGGGTTCCAACGGTCCGCGAAGTCCTGGTAGCCGGCGTCGATGACCTTTTCCGGGACGGGCGGGAACATGGCCACATACTGCCAGATGGATGAGCCGGTAAAGCCGACGACGGTATCCACGCCCAGTGCCTTCGCTAGCCGGGCGGTGTGCTTCATTTCCTCGGCGGCGCGTTGGCGGACACCTTCGGGGTCGCCGTCGCCCCAGACCTTGGATCCCACGATGGCTTCGTGACGGAAGTCGATGGGGTCATCGCAGACGGCCTGGCCCTTGAGGTGGTTCGAGATGGCCCAGACCTTGAGGTTGTACTTTTCCAGGACGGCGAGTTTGGACTCGACGTAGCCGGGTTCGTCCCAGCGCCAGGCATCCAGGTGGTCCCCGGACACGGCGATTTCCAGGCCGTCGTATCCCCAGCCGGAAGCGAGCTTGGCGACTTCCTCGAAGGGGAGGTCGGCCCACTGGCCGGTGAACAGGGTGTAGGGGCGGGGCATGTCAGGCTCCTTCAGGGACGGCGACGGGGGTGCTGGTGTCGAGGTAAATCGTGGTGCTTTTTGCGGCGGCGGATTCCTCGATGGCGTTCAGGATCCGCTGGACCTCCAAGCCGTCTTCGAACGACGGCGTGGGTGGGGTCCCGCCGTCCACCGCGAGGAGGAAGTCGCGGATCTCGTGCGTGAACGTGTGTTCCCAGCCGATGATGTGGCCCTGCGGCCACCACGCGTCAAGGTAGGGGTGGTCGGGTTCGCTGACCAGGATCCGGCGGTAGCCCTGTTCGCGCGCCGGTGCGGTGGCGTCCAGGAAGCGGAGTTCGTTCAGGTTTTCCAAGTCGAAGAGGATGGAGCCCTGATCGCCGTAAATTTCCAGTTGCAGGGAGTTCTTCCGGCCGGTGGCCACCCGGGAGGCTTCCACTGAGGCGATCGCGCCGGAGGCGAGGGACAGGGTGGCCCAGGCGGCGTCGTCGACCGTCACGTCCTCCAGGCCCGAAGTGCCGGGGCGGCGGGTGGTGAACGTGTGCGTGCGGCCGGAGACCTCGGTGACCTTGTCTTCGAGGAGGAACAGGACCTGGTCGATCGCGTGCGAGGCGATATCGCCCAGGGCCCCGGACCCGGCTGTTTCCTTCGTGAGGCGCCAGGTCATGGGCGCGGTTTCGTCGGCCAGCCAGTCCTGCAGGTACGCGGCGCGGACGTGCCGGACGGTTCCCACGCGGCCTTCGGCGATGAGTTCCCGGGCCAGGGCCAGGGCCGGGACGCGGCGGTAGTTGAACCCCACCATCGACTGCACGCCCTTCGCCCTTGCCGCCTGGGCGGCCTGGGTCATGTCTTCGGCCTCGGCCAGGGTGTTGGCCAGCGGCTTTTCCAGGAGCACATGCTTGCCCGCTGCGAGGGCGGCGGTAGCGATTTCGGCGTGCATCCACCCCGGCGCGCAGATATCCACGATGTGGATGTCGTCGCGATCCAGGACAGCGCGCCAGTCCGTAGCTGTCTCCGTCCAGCCGTACTTTGCGGCGGCTTCGCGGACGCCGGCGGTGTCCCGGCCCACGAGGAGCTTCTGCTCAAACGCAGGCACATCGAAGAAGCTGGCCACATTCCGCCACGCATTCGAGTGGGCCTTGCCCATAAAGGCGTAGCCAATCATGGCAACCCCGAGCGGGCGCTGGTTGTTCGTTGCTGGGGTCATGATCATGCGTCCTGGAGAGTGGCGGTTTCTGGGGCCCAGTCCTCGGGGAGGGCCGGGGAAGCGGGCGCGGAACTGGCGACGTCCACGAACGTGCCGGTTTCCATGGATTCGGAGATCGAGACCATGCTGTCCAGGACGTGGTAGGCCAGGTTTCCCGTGGCGCGGTGCGGGACGCCGGCCCGGATGGACCGGGCCATGTCCAGGACGCCCATGCCGCGGCCGTTGGCAGGCCCGGTGGCCGGAATGGTGGTCCAATCCTCGTCGCCGGCCCGCCAAAGCTTGAGGTCGCCGTCGAAATTGTTGGGGTCCGGCAGGCTGAGGGTGGCCTCGGTTCCGGTGATCTCCACGAAGCCCATCCGGGCGCGCGGCGATTCGAACGAGAAGACGCTGTGGGAGGAGGCGCCTGACTCGAACTGGGCCATCGCGGACACGTGCGTAGGTACCTCGACGGTAAATTCCTCACCGGCCTTGGGTCCGGAGCCGATGACGCGGACGTCCTTGGCCTTGGACCCGACGGCGGCGACCTTCCGTATGGAGCCGAAGGTCTGGACCAGGGCGGTGAGGTAGTAAGGGCCCATGTCGAAGAGCGGGCCGGCGCCGTGCTGGAAGAGGAACGCCGGATTGGGGTGCCACGATTCCGGGCCAGGGGTCTGGAACGTGGTCATGGCGGTAAGCGGGACGCCGATGTCGCCCCGTTCGATGATCCGGCGGGCCGTCTGCAGGCCAGCGCCCAGGAACGTGTCCGGCGCGCAGCCCAGACGAATGCCGGCGGCGTCGGCGGTCTTAAGCAGGCCCAGCCCGGATTCGCGGTCCAGGGAGAAGGGCTTCTCGGTCCAGACGTGCTTGCCGGCGTTGACAGCCGCCGTGGCCACCTCCACGTGGGCCGCGGGGATAGTCAGGTTCACGATAATCTCGACGTCGGGATGGTTCAGGGCCGCGTCCACGCCGCCCCACTGGGCGATGCCGTATTCCTTGGCACGGGCTTCGGCGGCCTCCTCGAAGAGGTCGGCGATGACGTGGACCTTGAGGTCCGGGAAGATCGTGAGGTTGTCCAGGTAGGCCTTGGAGATGTTGCCCGCGCCGATGACGGCAACGCCCACCGGACCCCGGCCCGTGGCTTCTGCGTCCGTGCCTGCTGCGCCGCTCATGCCTTGACGCCTTCGGCGCTGTTGGATTCGGCTGCCTTAAGGTACGCGAGGCTTTCGGCGATGCCTTCGAAGATGTCCCCGGAATAGTCGTCGAACTCCACCACGCCGACTTCGAGGGACTTGGCGGCCGCGACAACATCGAGGACAGCCACCTTGCCCTTTCCCGCAGGCAACTGGGCTTTCGTGTCGGTGTTCAGCGGGCCGTCCTTGATGTGGATGAGCTTTACCCGGTCACCGAGTTTGGTGAGGATGTCCACGGGGTCCTGTCCGCCCACGGCCACCCAGTAGGTGTCCACCTCGAGGACAACCTCGGGGTCCAGAAGATCTGCGAAGTACTCCAGGGCAGTGCGTCCCTCGATGGTGGACTCCAATTCCCAGGCGTGATTGTGGTAGCCCACGCGGATCCCGTATTCGGCGCCCTTCTTGGCGGCGGCGTTGAGTCGGGCGGCCGTGGCCTGGATGTCCTCCGTGGATTGCCAGCGGTCGGCCGCGATGAACGGGTCGATCACGGTGGTGATACCCAGTTCCCTGGCGGCGGCGAAGATCTGCTCCTGGTCCTGGCTGAGCAGCGGTGCGTGTCCGGACGGTGCGGTGAGGCCGTTTTTCGTCAGCGCAGCCCCGAGTTCCTTGGCGGTGGCAACAAAGTTATAGGGCTCCACCTGGGTGAAGCCGATCTCCGCTACCTTGCGGATCGTGCCGGGCAGATCCTCCTGCATCGCATTGCGCAGGGTGTATAGCTGGATTGAATAGTTCATGGGTTCTCCTGACCTCGAGACGCTTTCCCCTAAAGCTAGAACTACTTTTGACGAGGGTCAAGCAAAAGTTGGATGTTAGGCGTCAACCTTTTCTCAGCGTGACACGCAGAAGAGGGTGTGTTATTCATGAACCATGAGTCTCATGCCCGGAACTGCGCCCGCCAGCCCTGACGGCGGCGGCAATCTGGCGCGCGCCGGTGACCTCTTTCAGCTCTTGCGGGACGGCAAGGCACGAACCCGGGCCGAGCTGGCCCTGACCACGGGCCTTGCCCGTTCCACCGTGGCTGCACGCATCGACGCCCTGATCGCGTCCGGCCTGGTGGGGGCAGCGGGGGAGGCGAACTCCAGTGGCGGCAGGCCGCCGTCGCGCTTTGCCTTCAACCCCGCCGCACGCGCCGTCCTGGCCGTCGACGTCGGGGCCACCCACGTGATTGTTGCCGTCACGGACCTCAGCGGACGAATCCTGGCGGAGCGGCGCCTCGCGCAGGACGTTGCCGAAGGGCCCGAACCCGTGCTCGGCAGGGTAGTACAGGAAGGACTGGCCCTGCTGCAGCAGGCCGGCCGGGACGTGGGCGATGTTGCCGGCGTGGGCATCGGACTCCCGGGTCCGGTGGAACATGCCACCGGAAGGCCCGTCAAGCCGCCCATCATGCCTGGCTGGGACGGGTTCGACGTCGTACGTTACGTTCAGCGGTCGCTGCCCGTGCCGGTACTGGTGGACAACGACGTCAACATCATGGCCTTGGGCGAGCGGGCAGCGCACTGGCCCGATCACGAGAATTTCCTGTTCATCAAGGTAGCCACCGGCATCGGCTCCGGGATCATCAGCAGCGGCGAGCTGCAGCGTGGCGCGAACGGCACGGCGGGCGACCTGGGCCACGTCCGGGTCCCGCGCGGCGACGACGTTCTCTGCCGGTGCGGGAACTACGGTTGCCTGGAAGCGCTCGCTTCCGGGCCGGCCATCGCCGCGGAACTCACGCGCCAAGGAGTGCCGGCATCGAAAGGCAGCGACGTCCTGCGGCTCGTGGCCGGCGGAAATGTGCAGGCCGTCCAGGCCCTGCGCCAGGCCGGACGGGACGTGGGCGACGTGCTGGCCACCGTGGTGAACCTGCTCAACCCCTCCGTCATTGTCATCGGCGGCAGCCTGGGCCAGGCGGGCGAACACCTGATGGCAGGCGTCCGCGAAGTGGTGTACCGGCGGTCCCTGCCGCTGGCGACCTCGCACCTGGGGATAGCGCTGACGGTGGCCGGAGACCAGGCCGCCATCCTCGGTGCCAGCCAGCTGGTCACGCAGTTTGTGCTGTCTCCTGCAGCAATCGAAGCGACACTCCAGGCAGCTGGCTAGCGAATTACTACGGGGTGAGCACCCGCACTGGTGAGCCGGCAAGCCACGCCCTTACGTCCTCGAACGCGCCGCCATAGAACTGCCGGTAGCTTTCCGCTGTCACGTAGCCCAGGTGCGGGGAGAGCACCGTGTTGGGGGCCGACAGGAGGGGGTGGCCCGCGGGCAGGGGTTCTTCGTCGAAGACATCCAGGGCGGCGCCGCGGATCCAGCCCCCGGCCAGCGCGCGTACCAGCGCGTCCTGGTCCACTAGTGGCCCCCGGGCGGTGTTCACCAAGATGCCTTCAGGGCCAAGGAGCCGCAGTTCGGGTTCACCCACTATTCCCTCGGAACGGGGAGACAGCCGCAGGTGGAGCGTCGCGACGTCGGAATTTCGGAACAGGTCCTCCTTGCTGACGAGCTGGACACCAGCCTCGGAGGCACTTTCGGCGGTGAGGTTTTGGCTCCAGGCGAGCACTTCCATCCCAAAAGCCTGGCCATAGGTGGCGATCCTGCGGCCAATCTTGCCCAGCCCCACGATGCCGAGCGTCTTGCCGGCCAGCTCGAACCCCACAGTGGTTTGCCACGTGCCGGCGCGCAGCGAGTTTTCTTCGGCGGGGATGTGCCGGGCGGCCGCCAGCAGCAGGGCCCAAGTCATTTCCGGTGCTGCGGCGGGGGAGCCGGCGGTCCCGCACACGGTGATGCCCAATTCCGCCGCGGCACCGACGTCGATGGACGCGTTCGCCATGCCCGTAGTGACCAGTAGCTTGAGCGCGGGCAGCCTTTCAAGGACCGAACGGGGAAAGGGCGTCCGCTCCCGCATGGCGATGACGATCCCGACGTCCGCGAGGGCCGCCACCAGGGCATCGTCACTGGTGAAGGGTTCCCGAAAGACGGTGACGGACACCCCGTCCTGTTCGAGGGCGGCCCAGTCGGCGAAGCCGTGGGCAACACCCTGGTAGTCGTCGAGGATGGCAAGCCGGTGCTGCATGTCTGTTTCCTTCGTCACGTAGTCAGAGCTTGGTGCTCGAGGGCCTGGGCTTATCGTAGCTTTGGCGCTTCCCGCCGCGGACGTCCGGGGGCCGCGCGGCGTGATAGCAATGGAAGTGATGAAATCATTTTTAATGCCAGTAGCTGCCCAGTGAACGGCCGGCTCCTGGCCCGTGTGCCGAACGGCTGGATCCTGCTTGCCTGCATCGGCCTCCTGGCGCTCAATCTGCGGGGTCCGTTTGTTGCGGTCGCCCCGGTTGTGGACGTCATGCAGGCAGAGCTGGGCTTTTCACCGGTGGTGCTGGGGCTCCTGACCAGCATCCCGGTACTCTGCTTCTCCCTGTTCGCGCCGGTGGCGTCGCTGGCTGCGCGCAGGTTCGGGGCTGAGTTCGCTGTGACGCTCACCATCCTCGGCGTGCTTGCCGGCGTGGTGGTCCGCTCTGCAGGCGGCCCTGCCCTTGTTGTTGCCGGCACTGTGCTGATCGGTCTTGCCATCACGGTGGGAAATATTGCGGTTCCGCTGATTATCCGGCGGGACTTTTCGCCGCTGCGGCAAGGGACGGCAATGGGCGTGTACACGGCGGCGCTGAACATTGGCTCATTCCTGACCTCCGTAGTCACCGCGCCGCTGGCCGAGCTGGCCGGGTGGCGGGCGGCGCTCGCTGCAGTAGGGATCCTGGCAGTGGCGGCGATCGCCTTCTGGACTGCCGCCGTCGGCGCCCGCAGTGCCTTTGTCCCCACAAGTGTTGAAGCGCCGGGCGGCCAGGCGCGGCCCGCCGTCAGGGGCTCCGGCTGGATCACCGCAGGACTGACCGCCGGATTCGCGGGACAGGCCTTCTCCTATTACGCCGTGACCGCGTGGCTCCCGAGCTACCTCAGCGATGAACTCAGCATGTCAGCCTCCGCGGCCGGCGCCGGATCGTCCATCTTCCAGATCCTCGCCATTGTGGGCGCCCTTGGCGTACCGTTCGCGGCAAAATACTCCAGCACGACGACGGCGGCCCTCACCTTGGGCGTCCTGTGGACGGCCGTGCCGGCCGGGCTGCTGCTCGCGCCGGGGCTGTGGTGGCTCTGGTCCGTGTGCGGCGGGATTGCCCAAGGCGGCGGGATCACGCTGATTTTTATCGCCATCATCAAGCTGGCACGCGATCAGGCGTCAGCGGGCCGGATGTCCGCCATCGTCCAGGGCGTGGGCTACTGCTTCGCGGCGGTGGCTCCGCCGCTCGTGGGGTTCGTGCACGACGCCGCAGGTTCGTGGACCCCGGCGCTGCTGGTAGTCCTGGCGTCCGTGCTGACGTTCTTCCTCTGCACCACCCTCGCCGTGCGGCTGGTGCCTAAGGGCCGCTGACGGGTCCCGCCGTCGTCGTTCTTCCCCTGCCCAGACTTTCGAAACGCTCTCAGATCCTGCAACAAATGCAGCAACGCTCTCTCACTTTCTTGAAAAAAGTGAGAGAGCGTCCGGGGGCACACGGTGTGGGCTGGCCGTGCGCGCCTTCTTATGGGGTGTTCCGTCGCCGGGCCGGCCCCCGGATCTCGGGGTGCCTGTTGCGAAGGGCATGCCAGCCCGGCGAACGGAAATCGGTCAGGCCGCGGCCAGCTCCTCAACCGTGGCCTTTTCACGGGCTTCCGTGAGGTACCTGGCGTAGGCGGGGAGGGTGAGGAAGGTCGGGAAGTCCTGGGCCAGGGTGACTTCTTCGAAGATGTCGCGGGCGTCTTCGAAGCGGTCGCCGTCGAAGCGTTCCAGGCGGGCGAATTCCTCGTCGAGGAGTTCCTCGATCCAGTGGTGGGTGACGATCTCTCCCCGGTCCGTGATGGCGCTGGCGAACATCCACTGCCAGAGCTGCGAGCGGGAGATTTCGGCGGTGGCGGCGTCTTCCATGAGGTTGTGGATGGCGACGGCGCCGTTCCCCCGCAGCCAGGATTCGATGTAGCGGATCCCGACTTCGATGTTGTTCCGGATGCCCTGTTCGGTGATGGTGCCCTCAGTGGCGGCTACGTTGATCAGGGCGCGGTCATCGGGGATGACGTCCTCGCGGAGCTTCTCGAGCTGGTTGGGGCGCTCGCCGAGGATGCTGTCGAACACTTCGCGGCACACCGGCACCAGGTCCGGGTGGGCTACCCAGGAGCCGTCGAAGCCGTCGTTGGCCTCGCGCGTCTTGTCGGCGCGGACTTTTTCGAAGGCGTTGGTGTTGGCTGCTTCGTCCTTGCGGTTGGGCACGGCTGCTGCCATCCCGCCGATGGCCATGGCGCCGCGCTTGTGGCAGGCGCGGACCAGTTGTTCGGTGTAGGCGCGCATGAACGGCTGGGTCATGGTCACCTGGGCGCGGTCCGGCAGGACGAACCGGGGTCCGCGGGTGCGGAAGTTCTTGATCAGGGAGAAGATGTAGTCCCAGCGGCCGGCGTTCAGTCCGGCGGCGTGGTCGCGCAGCTCGTAGAGGATCTCCTCCATTTCGAAGGCCGCGGTGATGGTTTCGATCAGCACGGTGGCGCGGATGGTTCCCTGCGGGATGCCGAGCAGGTCCTGGGCGAGGATGAAGATGTCGTTCCAGAGCCTGGCTTCGAGGTGGTTCTCGATCTTGGGCAGGTAGAAGTACGGGCCCTTGCCCTGGGCGATGAGGCGGCGGGCGTTGTGGAAGAAGAACAGGCCGAAGTCCACGATGCCGCCGGCAACGGGGGTGCCGTCGATGAGCATGTGCTTCTCCGGCAGGTGCCAGCCGCGGGGGCGGACCACGATGGTGGGAAGTTCCCCGGCGGGGCGGAGCTTGTATTCCTTGCCCTCTTCGGTGGTGAAGTCGATCCGGCGTTCCAGCGCGTCGGTGAGGTTCAGTTGGCCCTTTATGACGTTGCGCCAGGTGGGGGTGGAGGAGTCCTCCATGTCCGCGAGCCACACCTTCGCGCCGGAGTTCAGGGCGTTGATGGTCATTTTCTTGTCCACGGGCCCGGTGATCTCAACGCGGCGGTCTTCCAGGCCAGGCGCCGGGGGAGCGACGCGCCACGAAGGGTCGTTGCGGATGTCCTCGGTCTCCCGCAGGAACCGCGGGTCCTGGCCGCCGGCGATGTCAGCCCGCCGGGTCCGGCGTGCCTGCAAAAGTTCCTGGCGCCGCGCCGCCGTCGCCCGGTGCAACTTGGCCACAAACTCCAGAGCGTCAGGAGTCAGAACCTCGTTCTGCCGGCAAATAGGCTGCGCGGTCAACGTAATGCCGTTGATGGTGAAGTTGTCAGTGAAGCTGTTCATGGGAGTGACTCCTTAAAAGTCCGCCGTTGCCCTATCACTTGTGGTCCCCAAAAGCGGCGAATGAGGACTCTAAGTGATAGGGCAACGAGGAAGGGGGAAGAATTTAGTGGAACTGGCCCTCTTCGGTCGATCCGACCAGTGCGAGGGTGGATGCGTTCGGGTTGAGCGCGGTAGCGATGTCGTCGAAGTAGCCGGTGCCGACTTCGCGCTGGTGCTTGGTCGCGGTGTAGCCGCGGGATTCGGAGGCGAATTCCTTTTCCTGGAGCTCGACGTAAGCGCTCATGCCTTCACGGGCGTAGCCGTGGGCGAGGTCGAACATCGAGTAGTTCAGGGCGTGGAAGCCGGCCAGGGTGATGAACTGGAAGGTGAAGCCCATGGCACCAAGTTCACGCTGGAACTTCGCGATGGTGGCGTCGTCGAGGTGCTTGCGCCAGTTGAACGACGGCGAGCAGTTGTACGAGAGCATCTGGTCCGGGAAATCGGCCTTGACCGCTTCGGCGAACTTGCGGGCCAGCTCAAGGTCCGGGGTGCCCGTTTCCATCCAGATGAGATCGGAGTACGGGGCGTAGGCCTTGGCGCGGGCGATGCAGGGTTCGATGCCGTTGCGGACCTTGTAGAAGCCCTCCGGGGTCCGCTCGCCGGTAACGAATTCCTGGTCGCGGGGGTCGACGTCGGAGGTGATCAGGGTTGCTGCCTCGGCGTCGGTGCGGGCGATGACCACAGACGGGGTGCCGGCGACGTCGGCCGCCAGGCGGGCTGCGTTCAGGGTCCGGACGTGCTGCTGGGTGGGGATGAGGACCTTGCCGCCCAGGTGGCCGCACTTCTTCTCGGAGGCGAGCTGGTCCTCCCAGTGAACGCCTGACGCGCCGGCCTGGATCATGGATTTCATGAGCTCGTAGGCGTTCAGCGGGCCACCGAAGCCGGCCTCGGCGTCGGCCACGATCGGGACCATCCAGTCCTCAACGGTCTGGATGCCCTCGGAGAACTCGATCTGGTCTGCCCGGAGGAGCGCGTTGTTGATGCGGCGCACCACCGTGGGGACCGAGTTGGCCGGGTAGAGCGACTGGTCCGGGTAGGTGTGGCCGGAGTTGTTGGCGTCCGCGGCAACCTGCCAGCCTGAAAGGTAGATGGCGCGCAGGCCGGCCTTGACCTGCTGCACGGCCTGGTTGCCGGTCAGGGCGCCCAAGGCGTTGGTGTATCCGCCGGTCTTGTGCTCTTCGGTGAGCTGCTTCCACAGCTTTTCCGAACCGCGGCGGGCCAGCGTGTGTTCCTCGGAGACGCGGCCGCGGAGGCGGACGACGTCGGAAGCTGAGTAGTCACGGGTCACACCTTCCCAGCGGGGGTTGGCGGCCCACTCAAGCTCCAGGGCGGCGGCCTGCTGTTCGGGCGTCTGCTGGGTGGGCTCAAATGCTGCAGTCATCGTTGTCTCCTTGATTGAGCTCCGGGGTGGTGATCCGCCGGCCAGGGCTGCGTCCTTGCAGTCCCGGCCGGCTATCCCGGTGCGGTGTTTCTTTCCGTGATCACTACTTTTCAGCACTTCCCAACACTTCTCTAGGGGAAAATCATGGAAAGAAATGCACTTCTTCGCGTATCCTCAAGAAATGCCCCCTTCAAGCTGGAACCGCAAAGCCGCTGCACCGCCGTCGTCCACTGCCGCACCGGAACTGGACGTCATCAGCCTCGGCCGCCGCGTCCGCCACCTGCGCAAGGCGGCCGGCATGACGCTCGATGACCTGAGTGCCGCCGTCGGTACCGCCCCAAGCCAGCTGAGCCTGATTGAGAACGGCAAGCGGGAGCCCAAGCTGGGGCTGCTACAGCAGCTCGCAGCGGCGCTGAATGTGGGCATCGATCAACTGTTGGGCGCCGAGCCGCCCAACCGCAGGGCAGCCTTGGAAATCGAGCTGGAACGGTACCAGCGCAGTCCCATCTACGAGTCACTGAACCTGCCGAAAATCCGCATCAGCTCGCGGCTTCCGATGGACGTGCTCGAGTCGATGGTGGGCCTGCAGCACGAGCTGGAGCGCAAGCTCAATGAGCAGATCGCCACGCCGGAGGAGGCCCGGCGCGCCAACGGTGAGCTGCGTGCCATGATGCGTGAGCGGAACAACTACTTTCCCGAGTATGAGGCCGAAGCCCAGAAGGTGCTGGCGAGCGTCGGGCACACCACCGGTCCGCTGTCCCAGCACGTGATCGCGGACATTGCCGCCCACCTTGGATTCAGCCTCCATCATGTGGGTGACCTACCGCATTCAACCCGATCCGTCACTGATCTCAAGAACCACAGAATTTATCTCACGCAGAACCAGCGCACGGACCACGATCCCCGCTCGGTGCTGCTGCAGGCCCTGGGCCACTACGTCCTGGGCCACCAAACGCCCAAAAACTATGGTGATTTCCTGATGCAGCGCGTGGCCACCAACTATTTCGCCGCGGCGCTGATGCTCCCGGAGAAGGCCACCGTGGAGTTCCTGCAGCAAGCCAAACAGGCGAAGGAAATCGCCGTGGAGGACATCCGCGACGCCTTCGCAGTCTCCTACGAAACAGCCGCGCACCGCTTCACCAACCTCGCCACGGAGCACCTGGACATCCGCACGCACTTCCAGAAAACGCACCAGAGCGGCATCATCTACAAGGCCTACGAGAACGACGGCGTGACGTTCCCGCAGGACCACACCGGCGCCATTGAGGGCCAGCCGTCGTGCAAACAATGGACGTCCCGCGTGGTGTTCGACGTCGCCGACAAGTTCCGTGCCTACAACCAGTACACGGACACTCCCGCAGGGACGTACTGGTGCACCGCGCGAACCGAGCGCTCCGCAAACGGTGAGTTTTCGCTCTCCGTCGGCGTGCCATACGCGCACGTGAAGTGGTTCCGCGGACGGGACACCACCGAACGGTCAAAGTCCACGTGCCCGGACGAAAGCTGCTGCAAACGTCCGCCGGCGGAGCTGGCCTCGGAATGGGCTGGCAACGCCTGGCCGTCCGCGCGGGCCCATTCGCACCTGCTGGCGGCCATGCCGCCCGGGGCGTTTCCCGGCGTCGACGAGACCGAGGTGTACAGCTTCCTCCAGGCGCACTCCGGTACCTGACCAGGACGCTCTCTCACTTTCTTGGCGAACGTGAACTGCTCCTGTTTGGGCGGTGGAGGAGTCATGGGCAAGGAGTGCGCCGACGCGTTCGGCAACGAGGTATCGGACCGGTCCCATCCCGCGAGCACCAGTATCGGGCCAATTGCTTGCAGCCTAGGTCCAAACGAGCCATCTATTCAGGCGCGAGCTGCTGTCCCTGTTGATCAGCGACTGTAAGGCTGGCAAGGATCGTTGTTGGCAGTCCTAAGGCAGTCAGCGAGGCACGGATTTGGTAACGGCCGGGCACGAGCCCATCAAGTTCGGGGGTGTTTAGCAGGGCAGGGAGGACGCGTTGCTGGCCCGGGGCTAAGGGGGGCAGTTGAGCTGCCTTGCCGTGGGCGTACCAGCCGCTTCCGATTCTGTTTCCTTTGTAGTCGAGGACGATTCCCTGGACATGGCTGTGGTCTTCTTCGCTCGGATTCCACGTGCTTGCGGCGTCGTTGATTAGGACGACGGCAATTTCCGGTGGTGATCCGTTTGTCATCATGAAGTTTGGTTGTGACCATTCCAGGCGTAACCACTGCCTGCGGAGTTCCTGCACTGGAATTGGGAGATAGCTCGCGGGACCAGCAAATTGCCATCCGTTCTTGTCGTGATGCAACTGCACGAGAACCCATCGACCCGGGCTTGCTTGGTCGGGTGCGCCAAGCACAAGCACTTCTAGTGCCCAAGAAGGGTAGGAAGTCTGCACGCGTCGCCAGCCAATAAGAGGGAAATCATCCGATGCCCGGGGCGGGAGCACGTTCTCCTCCGAGAACCAGCGCGAGACGATCTCATCCCAGCTCATTCCAACTTCGTGGAGGGTGGAGCGCTCAACCTCCCATGGTCCGAGCTGGGATAGCTGCAATTCTGAAATCTTGTTCCCCATGGCTCTCATTCTGCCCCAGCCCACGTAGCTGCAGCTTTGACCGTGTCAGGAGCCCACCAACCTTCGGGGACCAGTTCAATGTGAGAGAGCGTTCGGGTCAGCCGTGGAGTTCCCGGTACGCATCAGCAGCTGCCGGGTGCAGCGGCAGGCCGGCAGTGTTGATCAGCGACTCAGGACTCAGGAACTGGACCCCCAGGCTGGAGCGCGGGATGAGTTCTTCGGCGTTCCCCACCAGCAGTTCAACGGTCCTCCTGACGGTCCGGTCATCGAGGTCGTTGCGGCAGAGGAGCAAGTTCGCCACGCCAATGGTCCACACCGCCGGAATCCCGTCGTAACTCCCGCCAGGGATCAGCACGCGGTCGTAGTAAGGGCCATAGCGCGTCCGTATGGACGGAAGCAATGACGACAGATCCAGGAGCTCCAGGGCGGCATCCCGGTTGCTTCCAGCGATGGCTGCCGTAGGCACGCCACCGGACCAGAACAGCGCATCCACTGCTCCGGCCTGCAGCGCCGCGAGGCCATCGTTGAGCCCGAGGTTCTGCACGGTGACTAAGTTTTCGACGGCGGACGTTGGGGCCGTGCCTACCGTTGCGGTGGCCAGTCCCGCCGCTTCAATGAGACGGGGTGTGGTCAGCGATGTCCCCGAACCGGGCTCACCGACGGCAACCGTCCTGCCGGCCAGGGCGGCGAGATCGTGGATGCCGCTGTCCTTGCGCACCACGCAGTGGACGTAATTTTCATAGACCCGACCGAGCGCCCTGATTCCGGCGGCCGACTTGCCATCTGCTCCAAACTGCTCGGCCGCGGCATCCGCCAGCGCGATCGCGAACGTGGCCTGCCCCGCCAGCAGTTTCCCTAGGTTGTCCAGGCTGCCGCCGGTTATCAGAGCCGAAGCTGTATCCGCCACCCCACGCTGCTGGAGGGACGCAGCCAGCAGCGTGGCGAACTCGAGGTAGAAGCCCCCCGGCTCACCCCCAGCGACCGTGACACTGCCCGGACGGTCTTGGCGCGTACAGCCGCTGAGGGCTGGGCCCAACAACCCAGCCAAGCCGGCAGCCAGTCCTGCTTTGAGGGCCGCGCGCCTCCGCGGAAGGCCGCTGTGGCCACTGGCGGCGTTAGCCAGATCTGTCACGACGGGCCATCCTCACTCGGCCCGGCCACGGCACGCGGAAATTCAATGCGCGCGATCAGGCCGTGCGGGGAAGCCCCGGCCAGCAGCAGTCGGCCACCGTTGGCACGCGCCAGCCTGTCCACAATGGTCATGCCCAAACCGTTCCCACGGATATTGCGGTGCTGTGGGGAGCGCCAGAAGCGGCTTGTGGCAGCAGCCCGGTCTTCGGCGGAAAGCCCGGGACCGTCGTCGGAAATTTCGACGGCGACTGCGTCCGGGAGGCTGCGGACGGCCACCGTAATGCGGGAACCGGCCGCGTACTTGATGGCGTTGTTGATCAGCTCGCCAACCATCTGAGCCAGTTCTGCGGCGTTGCAGGCTATGTGCACCGCGGGCTTGGGCGGACCGTCCAGCAGGATCGAGGCCCCGCTTTGCCGTGCCGCCGGGCCAGCCCGCTCGGTTTCTTCCTGCAGGACCGCGTAAGGGTCCACAACGGCCGGGAGCACGTGCGAGGAGGCTGTTGGCGGGACTCCGGCCGAGTCTTCTGATGCCCGGTGTTCCGCTGCAGCGAGGCGCAGTACGCCGTCGAGGATGTCCTCCACACGCTCAAGCTCGGCGAGGACCCCGTCCGACGCCTTCTTTTCCCGGGCGGTCTGCAGTTCAAGCTGCAGCAAGTCGATCCTCAACCGCAGTGCACCCACCGGGTTTCGTAGCTGGTGGGAGGTATCGGCAATCAGCTGGCGCTGGGAGTCGATGCTCTCGCTGACCGTCCGCGCCATTCTGGTGAAGGAACGGCTCAATTCCCGCAGTTCCGGCGGTCCGGCCTCAGGAAGATTTCCGGTCCGGCCTGTTGCCTCAAGCTCCGTCACGGCCGCATTCAGGCGGTGCACAGGGCGCAGCACCCAGCCGGTTACGCGGGCGGCGCCGAGGAGGAGCACCGCAGCGAGGGCGGCTGCGGCCACTCCAACGAGGAGCCACCGCTCGCGCAGTTTCAGCCGCGCGGCATCCAGGTTGACCTTTAGTACGGCTTCGCCAAGAACCTGGCTGGCACTGCCGAACGAACGGGAGATCACCTCGGAGCCTGTTCCAAAGGGCTGAAGCGGCGACAGGGCGGTGTCGTTGAGGTTGAGGCTGGCCCGGGCCAGTGCATCTCGCACACCTGGGCTCTCCTCGCTCAGTCCGCCCGAGCGCAGGGTGCCTGCCTGGAGGCGGATCAGGACCCCCTCTCCGTACAGTTCGGAGTATCTGTCCATCTCGGTCTGCAGCTGTGTGGGGTCCCCTCCCTCGGTCGCGGCGTCGAAGGCCACCTGCGCGAGGCGGTTCAGGGCGGCTGCCCGGTTGATCTGGAGTTCCTGGGTCAGCTCCCGGCTGGCCGACGTCAGGATCGCCGTTGAGGCGACAATGACGATGAGGACGGACAGGATGCTCAGGACTCCGAGGACGCGCAGCCTCACGCCGGATCCGCCTCGACCCGGTAGCCCACGCCCCGGACGTTGATAATGAAGCCGGGCAGTTGGAGCTTGGCGCGCAGGCCTGTCAGGTGCACGTCGAGGGATCGTGAGGAGGCAAGGAACGCGTCGCCCCATAGAGCATCCAGGATCTGCTCCCGGGTGACCACTGAACCGGCGTGGCCCGCCAGGAGCGCAAGCAGGTCGAATTCGGTGGCGGTCAGGGGCAGGACCCTGGGACCGATCGCCGCCACACGACGTTCGAGGTCCACCTCGAGTCCGCCCAGCACGATGGTCCGCTGCCTGCTGTCCCTTGCACGGCCCGCCCGCCGGGTGACTGCTTCGATGCGGGCGAGGAGCTCAACGAGTTTCACCGGCTTGACGAGGTAGTCATCAGCTCCGGACCGCAGGCCAAGCACCACGCTGCGTTCGTCGTCGCGGGCTGTCAAAATCAGGATCGGGACGGGTGTTACCTGGCGAAGCTTGCGCAGGACGTCGAGTCCGTCCATGTCCGGCAGGCCCAAATCGAGCAAGATGACTCCAAAGCGCCGGTGCTCCAGGAGCGCGTCAGCTCCGCGGGCAACCCGGGAGGCCGTGTGTCCGGCGGAAACCACGGCTGCGTCGAGCGCGGACGCCATGGCGTCGTCGTCCTCGACGATGAGCACATCCATTGCCTGATCCTGTTCCGTTTGAGCGGCCGTTTCTTCCCCAGTCCGCCTTTGGAGATTACCCCGTTCGCCGATATTCCGCCCTGCACTGGGCGGGACCAGCTTTCAGCGCCAGGCATGGGGGCAAAACCTAAGGAAGTGTTAGGACTTCGGCTCCAGCGTTGGTTGTGCGATGGATCACCCATAGCTTGGATGGGGTCCCTGGCCTTCGCCGGGACCATCAATGTCGAGGAGGAACCATGGGCAACGTTGCCGTGGACAGCAAGAAAGTAAAACGGGGACCTGTGGCGAAGCCGGCCAGGAAGGTCCAGCGATGAGTACCCAGCAAACCGGAATCCAAAGTGAGTCAGCCCAGACCCGGCGGGCAGTCAGCAACATCCTCAAAGGCTCAGCGGGCAACCTCGTGGAGTGGTACGACCTCTATGTCTACACGGTCTTCGCCGCCTACTTCCAGTCCCACTTCTTCAACTCCAAGGACGAGCTGCAGGCTGGCCTGGAGGCGATGGCCGTGTTCTCGACGTCGTTCCTGATGCGTCCCATCGGCGCCTGGTTCTTCGGCCGCTACGCCGACCGCAAGGGGCGCAAGGCCGCGCTGACGTTGAGTGTCACGCTGATGTCCGCGGGCTCCTTCGCCATCGCGCTTTTGCCCACAACCCAACAGGTGGGCGTCTGGGCCTTGGTGCTGCTGATCCTCATCCGCCTGGTCCAGGGCTTCTCAGTGGGCGGTGAATACGGCACCAGCGCCACGTACATGTCCGAGGCTGCCACGTCTAAGCGCCGCGGTTTCTTCTCCAGCTTCCAGTATGTGACCCTGATCGGCGGCCAGATGATGGCCCTGCTGGTTCTGGTCATCCTCCAGAACGTCATGCCCAAGGACGACCTGACCGAGTGGGGCTGGCGTATCCCGTTCGCCATCGGCGGTGTGGCCGCGCTGGTTGTCCTCTGGCTGCGGCGCTCCATGGAGGAAACAGTCTCCGCGGAGCAGGTTGAAGCCGCGAAGGTACCCGCGGTGGCCGGCGTTGCGCAGCCCGGCACCATGAAGTTGCTGTTCACGCAGTACTGGAAGCCGCTGCTGATCTGCATCGGCGTCACACTCGGCGGCACGGTGGCGTTCTACACGTATACCAACTTCATCCTGAAGTTCATGAACGATACGTCCGGCATCGCCAAGACGGATACCTCGGTTATTAACTTCTGGGCGCTGTTCATCTTTATGCTGCTCCAGCCCGTGTACGGCCTGATCTCAGACAAGGTGGGCCGCAAGCCGCTGCTGCTGTGGTTCGGCATCACCGGCGTCCTGTTCACCTGGCCGCTGCTCTCCACACTGTCCAACACCAAGGACCCGTTCACCGCGTTCCTGCTGATGATGGGCGGCCTGTTGATCGTTGGCGGCTACACCTCCATCAACGCCCTGGTGAAGGCTGAGCTGTTCCCCGCCTCCATCCGAGCCCTCGGCGTCGGCCTGGGTTACGCGATCGCCAACTCGCTGTTCGGCGGCACTGTCCCGCTGCTCGGTGCCGCGTTCCAGAAGGCCGAACGCGTGGACCTGTTCTTCACCTACGTCACCGTTGCCATCGCCATCTCCTTGGTGGTCTACATCTTCGCGCTGCGGAACAAGAAGGCCACGCACCTGGACCGGGAACAGGGCGATGCCTGGTCCGAAGCCCGCAAGGACGATGACAAGGACAAGGACCTCGTGGACGCCTAGCGCCTTAGCTTCAACACGCAGGAGGTTCGACGGCGGGTGGCCGGCACAGCGGTTCCTTCCGGGACTGTGCCGGCACCCGGCGTCGTCCCCCACCACCCAGAACGCTCTCTCGGTTCCTGTGGTAAATGAGTGAGCGTCCCGGGAGGGCAGGGGAGGGGCGCGGTCCGGGCTTGCGCGGCCGCCGTTTCGCCCAGGCGGCCGGACTATATTGGGCCTTGTCGGCTGCTCAACCTGACAGCTGATCCAGCCGTTCGCGGGAGTGTGCACTCATGGCCAAGGAACTTGCAACCCAGCTCATCGAACAGCTCCAGGCTGCCGGTGTGCAGAGAATCTACGGAATTGTGGGGGACAGCCTCAACCCAATTGTTGATGCCGTCCGTCAAACGGGCGGCTCGCGGCAAGGCGGGATCGACTGGATCCACGTCAGGCATGAGGAGGCTGCTGCCTTCGCCGCGGCTGCCGAAGCCCAACTGACGGGGAAGCTCGCGGTCTGCGCTGGATCGTGCGGGCCTGGCAACCTTCACCTGATCAACGGACTCTACGACGCGAACCGGTCCGGCGCCCCCGTGCTGGCCATCGCTTCCCACATTCCCAGCAAGCAGATCGGTAGCGGGTTCTTCCAGGAAACCCACCCGGATAGGCTCTTCAACGAGTGCTCGGTTTACTCGGAGCTTGTCAGCACCACGGACCAGGCGCCGCGCGTGCTGCACAGCGCCATCCAGCATGCCGTGGGCCTCGGGGGAGTCGCCGTCGTCACCCTTCCCGGCGACATCGCGGGCCTGGAAGCTACCGCCACGACGCCGCTGCCCGCAACGTTCCGGCGCGCCGCGCTAACCCCCGATCCCGCGAGTGTCCGGGACCTGGCGGACGCGATCAATGCGGCCGGGAAAGTGGCCATCTTCGCCGGCGCCGGCGTTGAAGGGGCACACAACGAAGTGGTGGCCCTGGCCGAACTGATCAAGGCACCGATTGGTCACACCCTCCGCGGCAAGGACTTCGTGCAGTACAACAACCCGTACGACATCGGCATGACCGGCCTGCTGGGGTACGGCGCCGCAGCGGAGGGGATCGAGGACGCCGACCTGTTGATCCTGTTGGGCACCGACTTCCCCTATGACCAGTTCCTGCCCGAAACGCGCACCGCACAGGTGGACCGTGCCGCCCACAAACTGGGCCGCCGGACAGACGTGGATATAGCGGTCCATGGCGACGTCCTACCCACGTTGGCTGCCCTGATGCCGCTGCTGGCGCCGAAAAAGAACCGCCGCTTCCTTGAGAAGATGCTCAAGAAGCATGACCGGCTGATGAACAAGTCCGTGGGCGCCTACACGCGCAAGGTGGAGAAGAAACAGCCGATCCATCCGGAATACGCGGCGTCGCTGCTCGACCAGGTGGCTGCCGAGGATGCGGTTTTCACCGCGGACACGGGGATGTGCAACGTGTGGACCGCGCGGTACATCAACCCCTTGGGGACGAGGCGGCTGATCGGCTCGTTCCTGCACGGCTCCATGGCCAATGCCCTTCCCCACGCCATCGGCGCGCAACTCGCCTTCCCCGGCCGCCAAGTGGTGTCAGTCTCCGGCGACGGCGGACTGTCCATGCTGCTGGGCGAGCTCATCACCGTGGCGGCCCACAAACTGCCGGTCAACGTGGTGGTCTTCAATAATTCAACGCTGGGCATGGTCAAGCTGGAGATGCTCGTGGACGGCCTGCCCGACTTCGGCGTTGACGTACCCGATGCGAACTATGCCGCCGTCGCCCGGGCCTTGGGTTTCCACGCAGTCCGCGTCACCGACCCCGCCAGGATCGAGGCTGCCTACCGGGAGGCGTTCGCGCACCCGGGTCCGTCACTGGTGGAGTTGATCACCGATCCCCACGCGCTGTCACTGCCGCCGAAAATTTCCGGGTCGCAGGTGGTGGGCTTCGCCACCGCCATGTCCAAGGTGGTCCTGAACCGGGGCGCTGGCGAAGCTGTCAGCATGGCACGGAGCAACCTGCGGAACATTCCGCGCAGCTAGCGTTCACGGGCTGGCGCACCGTACGGGGCTCGGCGAGACCATAATGAAGGCAAAGCGTGACCCTACAGGCATCGCCTGCCGCCGCCGTCGCTGGTTCACTGGGAGCAGGCGGATTCCCGCCATGGTGTGCCGGGGGAGGCTACAGGGATGTTTCGATTTCAGCGGGCAATCGCGTTGGGTGCCGTGATGGGACTGGCGGCGTGTGCTGCACAGGCGCCGCCGGAGTTGCTTAAGGCCGACGGCGTCGAACGGGCCTCGGTGGACCGCGAGGCCTTCCCGGAGGAATTGGCCACGTTCCGGGATTCCGCCTTGAGGCTGGGGGACGCCCTCCTGGCCAGCGGCGAAGGGAACGTCATTGCATCGCCGGGCAGCCTGCTGATTGCCCTTGCCATGTTGCGGGCCGGCGCGTCCGGAGAGGCCGCCACAGAAATGGACGCCGTGCTGGGACTTCCGGTGGCGGACCGGGACCAGGCCATGAACGCGCTGCTCGCCTCCCTGGAGGAGTACGACGGCGACCCCGGCTCGGTGGACGAAGAGAACCCGCCTGCCAAACCACTGGTCCATACTGCCAACGGCCTGTTTGTGGATAAGAACGTTTCCACCGGCCGGGGTTATCTTGATGCCCTTGCGGAGCACTACGGGACCGGCGTGCATCCCGTGGACTTCCGCGACGAGGCGGTCACCAAGCCGGCGATCGACGCGTGGGTGAACAAAAACACCGGCGGCCGGATCGAGAAAGCACCGGCCCCCTACGATCCCAACAACACCTTCAGCCTGCTCAACGCCGTCTACTTCGCGGCGGCCTGGGACATCCCGTTCGACGCAGAAGCTACCTCAGACGAACCATTCACCACTGCAGGCGGGGGAACCATTGACGTCCCCATGATGCACAGCATGCAGGAAATGGCCTATGCCGAGGGCCCCGGCTGGCAAGCAGTGGACTTGCCCTACGGAGAGGGTTTCGTGATGCGGCTGGTGCTTCCCGCCCAGGATTCCGACGGCGGTGCTGCCGCCCTCAATGCGGAACGGCTGGCGGAAGTGGCACGTGCCCTCGATGCCGCGAACCCTGAGGACATTGACCTTGCGCTTCCTACTTGGGACCACAAGAGCCACTTTGACGTGCGGGCCATCCTGGAACAGTTGGGGCTGGAGAAGACCTTGAACACCACCCGCGACTTTGACGCGATCCAGCAAGGGTTGATGATCACCCAGGCCGCGCAGGACGCCAACATCACCGTGGCAGAAAAGGGGACGGTGGCTGCGGCCGTGACGCAGATCAACGGCATGGCCACCAGTGTCCCGCCCGAGCCGGCACGGTCCATCAGCTTCGACAGGCCGTTCCACTACCAGATTGTGCATGTCGGGACCGGCCTGCCGCTGTTTATGGGAAAGGTCGCGGACCCGCGGTAGCCGAAGGTCCGGCCGAGCCTACTGACCGGCCTTGCGGTTACTGCGTCGGTGCATCACGGCGCCGTAGCCCGCGAATAGCCGCGGCAGGACGAGGTACACAGCCACCGGAACAACCACGAGCGTCAGGACCAGCGCGCGGAGCACCGGGTGCCAGCCCTCCGTCAGGGGTGCCACCGCCATCATGCCTACGGCGACCAGCGGGAAGATGGCCAGCCAGGTGATGACGGCGCGGACGTGGATGGACGGGGCGGGCGGAACCGGAAGCGGAGCAGAGATGTGGGCTGGCTCAGTGGAGGGTTCAGTAGTTGTGGGCGTGAGATTGGCATTCATGGCTAACTCCAACTAGTTAGTTGCTTTTGATAAATCGAGACTAAACCCGAGTGGGCCGAAAGTGCAACTACTTAGTTGGAAACGGGTAGAATTGTGGCATGGCCTGGAACACTGACCGCACCAAAGCCCTGCTGCTGACTGCCGCCACCGAGGAGTTCAGCGAGAAGGGCCTCGCCGGCGCGCGGGTGGACCGCATCGCCGCAGCGGCAGGTGTGAACAAGGAGCGTATCTACCAGTATTTCGGCAAGAAGGACGAGCTGTTTGACGCCGTGCTGGCCGCTGAGCTGGTCCGGGTGATGACGGACGTGCCGATTCAGGGGCACGGCGCAGCGGCCGTCGGAGAATACGCTGGGAAACTTTTTGACCGTCACACGAAGGACGGCGCCCTGGCCCGTCTCCTGTTCTGGGAAGGCCTGGAACGCGGAAAAAACACCGTGGACCGGGCCACGCGCGCGGACCATTGCGCCGTAAAAGTGGGCCAGATGCTGGCAGTCCTGCCGGGGATCGACCGCACGGATGCAGCCGACCTCATCATCACCATCGTGACCCTGTGCGATGGCTGGACGGTCCTGCCCCAGATCGATGCACTGTTGGCTGGCTCCGCTCCGGACCGCCTGGACCGCCGTCGGGCTTTCATTGTGCGAACGGCCACGCTGTTAGCTGAGGCGCTGCTGGAAGAGGCTCGGGTAGACGAAGCTGCCAGCGGAATCCGGTAGCTAGCGTGGCCCGCCCTGCCAGAGGGCATCGAACGGAGCCCCCGAGGCCACCCTGTTGCGGATCCCCGCGGTGACGAATTCCTTGGCGGCCCGGGCAGCCTCAAGCGGCGTAGCACCCTTGGCCAACTCCGCCGTTACGGCCGCGGCGAGCGAGCAGCCGGCGCCCGACACCGCCACCTCGCCCACTTTGGGAGCGCTCAGGACTTCGAGGGTCCCGCCGTCGTAGTAAACGTCGACGGCGTCCGGGCCTTCCAGCCGCACCCCGCCTTTGGCAAGGACCGCTGCGCCGCTGAGCTCATGGATACGGATTGCGGCAGCCTTGAGCGATTCGACGTCGGTGATCTCCAGGCCGGACAGGGACTCCGCCTCGAAGTGGTTGGGCGTGACGAAAGTGGCCAGCGGCAGGATCTGCGACTTCAGGGCCTGGTCGGTGTCCAGGGCGTGGCCCGGCTCCTGGCCCTTGCAGATGAGGACGGGGTCCAGCACGACGTTGCGGAAGTTGCCGTTTTTGAGGGCTGCGGCCACCGTGCCGATGGTTGCGGGGCTCCCCAGCATGCCGATCTTCACGGTGTCCAGGACGGGCCGGCCCGAGGGAGCCGTGACCTCATCCGCCGCGCCCAATACGGAACCATACGCCGCCGTCGTGGCTTCGAGCTGGTCGGCGATCACCTGCTGGTCGACCGGCATAAAGCGGTGGTTCCAGCTGTCGTTCGGGTCGAACGAGACGATGCACGTGAGGTTGGCGATGCCAAAGACGCCGAGTTCCTGGAACGTTTTCAGGTCGGCCTGGGCGCCGGCTCCGCCCGTGGCCTCGGAGCCCGCGATTGTCAGGACAACGGCGGGAGCGGCTGCGGGGGACTGGACATCGGCTGCAACGGGAGTCATGGCACTATCCTGCCATCCGGCGTCGTCCGTCCGCTTTGTTTGCCTGGACAGTGGAAGCGACCGGGCAGAGGTCAGGCCCACAACCCATGGGAGAATTTGCGGTGACAGTGCTAATACAGCCGGCGTCCCATGAACTTGTCCTTGAGGCAGCGGACGCCGAGCGAACCACTACGAACGGACACCCCATGCCATCCCCCTCAGGCCCTGACGCCCTGCCCCTGACCAACTCCGGCACAGCGCCAAAATTCGCTTCCATCGGTTCGCCGTATTTCGGCATCATGCTGGCTTTTATGGCCGTGGTCCTGATCCTGTCCAACATCGGTGCCTCCAAGGGCGTGGCGATCGGCCCGATCATCACCGACGGCGGCTTCTTCCTTTTCCCGCTGGCGTACATCCTGGGCGACGTCATCAGCGAGGTATACGGCTTCAAAGTAGCGCGCAAGGCCATCTTCACGACCTTTGCGTTGTCCGTGTTCGCCTCGCTCTGCTACTGGGTGATCATTGCGCTGCCCGGCTTCGATGACGAGTTCGGCACGTCCAAGCAGGCAGCCCTGGAAGGCGCCCTTGGCCCCGTCCCGCAGATTGTCCTGGCCTCGCTGCTGGCGTTCCTGGCCGGACAGACCATCAACTCCTGGATCCTGGTCAAAATGAAGGCCCGCTCGGGGGAGAAGTCCCTGTGGGCGCGCATCATGGGTTCCTCGGTAGCCGGCGAATTCGTGGACACGCTGATCTTCTGCAGCATCGCGGCGTCCGTCATCGGTATCACCGACTTCGGCACGTTCGTGAACTACGTGGTGGTGGGCTTTGTGTACAAGACCCTGGTGGAGTTCCTGTTTGTGCCCGTGACCACCCTGGTGATCGGCTGGATCAAGAAGCGGGAACCGAGTTACGGGGCGGCGGCCTAGGCCTGTTCCCGAGATCGCGGGAACGGTGCCGGTTCGCTGTAACGCGACAGCGATCCCGGGACTGGTCCCGCGAACCCAGCGGCGGTCAGTCGCCGAGGGCCTGGAGCAGGCGGTTCCTGAACTCCTGTTCCCGAAACAGGTCTTTCCATTCGATCCGGATGACAGTCCAACCGTCCTCCGTGAGGGCCTTCTCCCGTTGCCTTTCCTCGAAGAGCACCTGGTCCGTTGGCCGGTAGTCGAAGTACTTGTTCTTCCCGTCGAACTCGAGGGCCACCTTCCTTTGCTTCCAGGCAAAGTCCATCCGATAACGGCCGCGGCGCGTCATCACTTCAACCTGGGGCTCCGGAGCAGGGATTCTCAGCCGGGCGATGAGGTCCCTGGTTAGGGTTTCGCCGGGTGACTCCGAGCTCGGATCGGCGGCTGCGAGCACTCGCCGGAGGTTTCTGATGCCCCGGCGACCGTCCAACGCGGCTGCCGCAGCATCCAGAGTGGTCCTGTCCGCACCCAGCCTGAGTGCGTGGTCCACGAGGATCAGTGCCTGCCGGTATGGGAGCAGCAGACCGCAATCGACGGTGGTCCGTTCCAGGGTGGTGGTCGGCAGACCGCTGACAACAGCCCGGTCAGCCTCGGCCACATCCGCCGTGTGGCAGACGACGTCCCGACCGTGGCAGTCCCCGGAGGGCCGCGTACGCTGCGTCAAGTGGATCCGGTTGTCAACGTTCCAGAGATAGAGTCCGCGGAGCCGTGCACCCGAGGTGTGGCTGTAGCGGGCGCCGCCACTCGACGTCGTGCGCGTTCCATGCGCGTGGGCGTGGATCAGCTGGAGGTTCCGGACGCGGGGCGACTGCTTCATCCAGACGCTGCCCCTGATGTAGCAGCCCTGGCGGAGCCGGACCAGGGTGCCAGCCGCCACCAGTGCGGCGATTGAGCGTTTCCCCACTCCGAGGTCCAGGAGTTCCTGCGTTCGCCAGAGACTGCCTTGAGCCGGCAGGGAGTGGGTGCGTATGGCTGCCATGCGAACAAGCATCGCTGCCGGTCGCGATCGGCTGAAGACCCCGCCGTCGTTATGTGGAAAACCGTGGGTTCGCGGGAGGCAGACCCGGTTCGCTGGAGCGCTACAGCGAATTGGGGCGGCTCCCTCGAACTCGGCGGGCGTCAGGAGTAGTACTGCGCCAAAGTCTCGGCCTTGAACTCGAAGAACCGGCCCGATTCGATGGCAAGCCTGGCGTCGTCCACCATCTTCACCACAAAGCGTTCGTTGTGGATGGAGATCAGGGTGGCGGACAGCATCTCCTTGGCCTTGAACAGGTGGTGGATGTAGGCCCGGGAGTAGTTGGCACAGGCGTAGCAGTCGCAACCGTCCTGCAGGGGCCCGAAATCGCGCTTGTACTTGGCGCCGGAGAGGTTGTACCGGCCGGTTGGCGTGTAGAACGCGGAGTTCCGGGCCACGCGGGTGGGAGAGACGCAGTCGAAGGTGTCCGCACCGTTCTCGATGGCGGTGAAGATGTCGTCCGGCTCGGAGATGCCCAGAAGGTGCCTCGGCTTGTCCTCGGGCAACTCCTCGTTGCACCAGCGCACGATCGTGCCGAGGTTTTCCTTTTCGAGTGCCCCGCCGATTCCGTAGCCGTCGAAGTCCATGGCGCCAAGGTCCCGGCAGGCCTTCCGGCGCAGGTCCTCGTATTGGGCTCCCTGGATCACGCCAAACAGTGCCTGGTACGGCTTTCCCACCCGCGCAGAGGTCAGCCGGACGTGCTCATCGATGCAGCGCAGCGCCCACAGCCGGGTCCGCTCCAGCGACTCCTCCTGGTAGCCGCGGGAGTTCTGCAGCGTGGTCAGCTCATCGAAGGCGAACATGATGTCCGCGCCGATCTGGTGCTGGACCTGCATGGAGATTTCCGGCGAGAAGCGGTGCCGGTCCCCGTTGAGATGCGATTTGAACCAGACGCCGTCGTCGTCAATGTGTGCCAGGCGCTCCTTGCCGGGAGCGACGGCATCATCGGGACCTGAGGTGTCCACCGACTTCATGTCGATGACCTTCTTGAACCCCGAGCCCAGGCTCATCACCTGGAACCCGCCTGAGTCCGTGAACGTCGGCCCGGACCAGTTCATGAACGCGCCCAGCCCGCCGGCCTCGTCCAGGATGTCGGCGCCGGGCTGGAGGTACAGGTGGTAGGCGTTGGCCAGGAGGGCTTGGGCGCCGAGCTCCGCCATGGACTCGGGCAGCACCGACTTCACGGTGGCCTTGGTCCCGACGGCGATGAACGCCGGTGTCTGGATCTCACCGTGCGGAGTGGTGATGGTGCCGGTCCGGCCGAGGAATTCGCCTCCGTTGGCGAGGATCTGGGCGGCGGCCGGCGGGCAGCTGTCGGCAAGGCGGGTGCCCACCGTGAAGGAGAACTGCGACTGGTCAGCGGGCATGGCTGAGGCGTGCGCCGCGGAAGCGGGCAGGACTGTTGGGGGAGTGGCGGAGGCGGGGTTGGCTGGCACGGTTCCAGTGTGCCAGCTGTCCGCCCCGTTGCCTTAGTGCAGGGCTTCTGATGTGGGGTAGTTCTCAGCCCGCCAGCCGTCCCACAGGGCCCGGATGGACTCCAGCTTGGACGCGCCGAGGTCGTACGTGGAGATGATCACCAGGGAACCGCCCTTGGGCCGGACGTCCTCGATAACCGGCTGGTCGGCCACAATCAGGAGCCCGTCACCGTGCTCCGCATAGCCATGGACCGTGAGCCCCACCTGATGGTTGCTCCGGTACCAGACCTTGCCAGCGATCTCCTCACCCGTGCCGAGGGTCAGCTCGTAGTTCTCTCCGGGTTTGGGCACGTTGGACAGGCCCAGCTTCTCGATGGCGGAACCGGACTCACCGGGGACCTGGAAGAACGTCGTATGCCGTTTCCCATGGGGGTGCCGTTCCAGCGCGAAGCGGAGCTGCTGCAGGAAGGTCAGCCAGCTCTGGGTGATGTCCTCGTCCCACGCGGCCCATTCGGAGTTGTGGTCCATCGCGGCCCGGGTGACGCTGACCAGGGTCCCCGTGGGCACGGGTTTGAGTTCAAAGACGTCCCCGCCGTCGGTGGTCAGGCTGGTGTGGTCCGGGGCCTCGGCCACGTTGTCGCCAAAGTAGATTTCATTGATCTCCTTGGCCAGGTCATCGGCGTCCCAGCCGTGCCACTGGGCTACCTTGGACGGTTCGCGCAGCATGGTCCAGACCTGCGGCGCGTCGGCATTTATTACCACGCTCAGATTGTTCGTCATAGCCCGAATGTACAACTGACGGGCAGTGCCGGGTAGGGGGAATTTTCCCCTGTCCGCGGAGTGGCCGGCGTCAGGCGCGGACGGCCTCGAGCTCGTTGCTGATCCGGCGCTGCAGCTCGCTTGCGCCGATGGTTTCCGAGCCTCCATGGGCCCGCAGGAACAACAGCGATTCAAGCCGCAGCAGCCGCCATTCGCGTTCGGCCTCGTGGTTGGAGTTGTCGATCGAGCGGAAGATCTCTTTGTCGTAGAGGTTGGGCTCATTCAGGGACCGCTGCCGGACTTTGGCGTTCATCCGGGCCTTGAACGGGTCCGTCTCCTGCGCCTCCGGCGTGCGGAGCAGCTTTTCGTACACTTTGGCGCGGTCCACCTGGCCGTCCTCGCGGCAGATGTAGCTGGACAGCGCCAGCGACGCCTCCACGGATCCCCACCGGCCAGGGTTGCCGTCATAGGGCAGGACGTTCAGCAGGTCCGCCACGGCCAGGGCGCCTTCAGGGTCCTTGAGCGTGATGAACAGTTCGTGGGCGAGGTCGCTGAGGTCCTTCAGGCAGCTTCCTGATTTGACGTTGATTCCCTTGGCCAGCCTGTCGGCCAGCAACATCACGCCCTCGGCGTCCGAGTGGGATTCGGCCGCGGCCTCCACCACGGCTTCCGGCGTTCCCTGCGGAGCGGGAATCAGCGCCAACTCCTCCTCTGAGGGGCCGGTCGCCGCTGGCGGGACGGCGGGCAGAGGAGGAACGACGACGGCGGGAGCCTCCACGGCTGCCTCCGCCTCCGCTGCGGGGTTGGCGGCTACGGGAAGCTGTGCGACGGCGTCGGGCGCTGCGTCCAGCACCTGGACCGAGGAACCGGCGGCGATACGCACTGTTCCACCGCCGGAGAGGTTGGCGAGGACGATTGCCGGGGTGCCGAAGTCGTCGGACTCGACCTCCACATGCTGGATCTCGGCGGTGCGTTCGCCGTCGGGCAGCAGGAGCTCATCACCGGTGGTCAGGGATCCAGCCTGCTGTTCGCTGTAGTGCCGGGCGGCTGGGGTTTCGGTCATGGGAGTCCTTAAGTTCTCTTGCGGTCCGCCCAACAGTCTACAAAGGCGGGCGCCGGAAGTCGGGGACGCCGGGTTATCCGCGAGGGTCAGAAGCCCACGCCGGCGAACGCGAGAGCCTGGCGGATCAGGGCGCCGCGGCCACCGCTGAATTCCAGCTGCACACCGGGGCTCAGCACTTCCTCGGGGGTCATCCAAGTCAGTTCCAGGGCGTCCTGCCGGGGCTCGCATTCGCCGGTCACAGGGATGACGTACGCCAGCGACACGGCGTGTTGGCGGTCGTCGGTGAACCCGGTCTGGGACGGTGCCGGGAAGTATTCGGCCACGGTGAAAGGGACCGGGCTGATGGGTAGCTGCGGGAAGGCCAGCGGGCCGAGGTCCTTTTCCATGTGGCGCAGGAGTGCTGCGCGGATGGTTTCACGGTAGATCACGCGGCCGGAGACGAGGGACCGGATCATGGTGCCGTCCTCGTCAGCCTGCAGCAGCGTGCCCACTTCGTTCACGAATCCGAGCGGATCCAGCCTGACCGGCACAGCCTCCACGTAAACCATGGGGAGCCTCCCGCGCGCTTCAAAGAGGTCCTCTTCGGAGAGCCAGCCGGGATTGGGGTCAGGTGTACGAACGTTCATGGTTAAGTTCTACCCCATAGGACGGCTGCGGACCGTCGAGGAGTGAGCTGTCGGCGTAAAGCGTCGTCCATGGCGGCGAAACCCCACCCCTCGATTCAGCGCTTCGAGACCCAGAGGGTGGCTGGAACGTGCGGCGCCCCGACGGGACCGCGGCCTCCCGCTGACGCATCGGACCCGGCGTCGGGGTTGGCCACGTGCAGCGTGCGCCCGAACGCCTCCTCCGTCAGGTGGACCTCGTGCCCCGCGTCGGCGAGGCGGGCCTCCAAGGCGGCAAGGTCGCCGTCGTACTCGAAGCCCAGGCCCGCCCGCGGTGCTCCCTCGGCGGGCCGCACCATCAGCACGCCCCCATTTTTGGCCGCGAAGTCAGCGGTTTCGTCGTCATCGGGGAAGGGACGGAAGCGGGCGCCGATATCGCGCAGGGTCTGCGCGGCGGACCCCGGATCCTCCGTGAACCAGACCTCGACGACGGCGAGGCCCGGATCCGCCTCGGCAGAGGTCGTCCAGGTGCCATCGGCGGCCTTGGCGGCAGGATCGGCCAGGAAGCTGAACCCATCCGGACCGGTGATGCGGCAGGACTCGCCGTGGTCAGCCTGGACGAGCTCGGCGGGGGTGGTGCCGGCTTCTTCCCCAGCCAGGTTGGTGCGCCGGGCAAATTCGGCTAGGTTGCCTACCTCCACGCCGAAGGTGGTGGTCCCGTCCTCCGCAGAACCTGGCTCGGCCGCGTGGAGCGCCAGCCGTCCGGAACCGGCGTCAAACTCGCGCCAGGAGCCCTCATCCACGGTCTTGACCAGCCCCAGCCCGGTCAGCAGCCGTTCCCATTCGTCAAGGCGGGACGTGAAGTGGACAGGGCGCGAACGCAGCATGTGATTCTCCTCGACGGCGGGGAACGGCGCAGATAGGGCCATCATGCCATGACTTGCTTCACGTGGCACCGGGGGCAGAATGGGTCCATGGCCATTGAACTGGAGGAACTGCTGGTGCCGGACGCTGCCTCTTGGCGGTCCTGGCTGGAAGCCAACCATGCGGACAGTCCAGGCGTCTGGCTGGTGCTGCACAAGAAGGGCGGCGACGTCACCGAACTGGATTACGACGCCGCCCTTGATGAGGCGCTCTGCTTCGGCTGGATCGACGGCCAGGTCAGGAAGCGCGACGGCGGCAGCTACTTCCAGCGGATGACCCGCCGGCTTTCCAAGAGCCCCTGGTCCGCCCGGAACGTGGGGCACATCGCCCGGCTGGAGGCCGCAGGCAGGATGACAGACGCTGGCAGGGCCGCCGTCGACAGCGCCAAGGCGGACGGCCGCTGGGATGCAGCTTACGGCGGCCAGGCGACGGCAGAGGTTCCGCCCGACCTGGCCGCCGCAATCGCCGCCGTTCCGGAGGCACAGGCCATGTTCGACGTCCTTACGTCCGTGAACCGGTACGCCATGATCTACCGGACGAACTCGGCCAAGCGCCCCGAGACGCGGGCGGGACGGATCGCCGGTTTTGTGGACATGCTGGCCCGCGGCGAAACACTGTATCCGCAGAAAAAGCGTCCCGCCGCCACCCCCTGATCCCCGCGGGTTGGGGCTCTTGATCCGTCCCGGATGCGGCGGCCGGTTTAGGGCGTCCCGGATCAACCCTGTAGAATTGATGGTTCCGTAGCGCTGGTGCCGTCTCCCGACATGGGGGACGGCACCTGTGCGTTTACCGACCGATTGGCTCAACATGGTCCGCATGTTCCCCAAGATCAGCCCCCGCTTCAACCTTCGCCATCCGCTTCCCTGGCTGGTCGCTGCCGCCGTGGCCGCCCTGGCCCTGGTGGTTTCCCTGGTGGTTGCCGGTAACACCAGGACAGGTTCCGCAGTCACGGCTGACCG
Organism: Pseudarthrobacter sp. NPDC055928; assembly: GCF_042270935.1. Classification (NCBI taxonomy): domain Bacteria; kingdom Bacillati; phylum Actinomycetota; class Actinomycetes; order Micrococcales; family Micrococcaceae; genus Pseudarthrobacter; species Pseudarthrobacter sp. NPDC055928. The sequence continues at coordinate 91,323 of NZ_JBHJZH010000004.1, read as the reverse complement.
CGTCCTCGACGAGGTTTCAGCAGCCCAGGAGACAGCACACAAGGAACACGGCACGTACGCGTCGTTGTGGCTGAAGGGCAACGACCGGACGCTCGAACAGCAGGTTGGGGCCCTCCGGACTGGAGGCGCCGAGGACGTCCGGATCATCGAGTGCGGTGCCGGCTGGCTGGCCGGGGCCCGCGTGGACGGGAAGGTTTTCCTCCGCAGCAGCGAGGCAACCGACGCCGTCGAACAGGACCACGGAAAGGCCCGGCTGCCGGAGTGCATCAGCGCCGAGGCCCGCGATGCGCTGCTCGCCGACCTGGGCGTGCCGCAGGAATGGCCCGAGGCGGACGCGGCGCGGCTGGCGGCGCCCGCGGAGGACCCCGGGTACCGTCCCGCCTACCATCTGACCCCAGAGCAGCGCTGGATGAACGATCCCCAGCGGCCGTTTTTCCTCGACGGCGTCTGGCATTACTACTACCTCTACAACGCCGACTACCCGGAGGGGAACGGCACCGAGTGGTTCCACGCCACCAGCACGGACCTGGTGCACTGGAAAAACGAGGGCGTGGCTATTGAGAAGTTCCGGAACGGCCTCGGCGACATCGAAACCGGCACCGCTGTGGTGGACACCGAAGGCACGGCCGGTTTTGGAAAAGGGGCGGTCATCGCTGTCCTCACCCAACAGGACGACGGCGTCCAGCGGCAGTCCATGTTCTACTCCACGGACAAGGGACACACGTTCACCAGCTACAGCCAGAACCCGGTCATGGACAACCCGGGCCAGGAGCACTGGCGTGATCCCCGCATCCTGCGGGACGAGGCCCACAATCAGTGGGTCATGCTTCTCGCGGAGGGCCACAAGATCGGGTTCTACACCTCCACTGACCTCAAGGACTGGACCTACGCCTCCAGCTTCGAACGGGACGGGCTGGGGGTCCTCGAATGCCCGGACTTCTTCCAGCTGGATGTCGACGGCGACCCCGAGCAACGCACGTGGGTGCTGGCCGCGGGGGCCAACGGTTCCGCGGAGGGGCGGACCACCGGAACGGCCTACTGGACCGGGTCCTGGGACGGCAAGGCTTTCACCGCCTCGGATGACCAGCATCAGTGGCTCGACGGCGGCGCGGACTTCTACGCGGCAGTGACCTGGGACGATCCGAGGCTGACGGACGGGCAGCGCAAGGCCTCCCGGCAGGCCATCGGCTGGATGAACAACTGGGCCTACGCCCGCCAACTGCCCACCGAAGGCTGGCACGGCGCCGATTCGGTGGTGCGGGACATCCGCCTGCAGTCCGACGGCGGCCGGCCCACCCTGGTATCAACCCCGACGCCGGCCCTGGAATCCCTGGAAGGACCCCCTCAGCAGGTGCCGGAGCAGGAGCTACGGGATGCAGCGAGTGCACCGCTTCCGGTTCCCGGGAGCGGGGCCTTCAAAATCGACGTCGAGCTTGAGAATGGCGGAGCCGACGCCGAGGCGAGGGTCCTGCTGCACAGCGGCCAGGAGACCTACGCCACTGTGGGCTACGACTTCCGGAATGGAACGGCCTTTGTGGTCCGGGACGGGGATGCTGCGTCCAAGGGGGAGCGTGCGAAACGGCCGGCGCGACCGAGTGCAGCCGCAGGCGGAAACACCCAGGAACGGGTGGACGACGCCTACCGGCAGGCCCGATCCGTGGCGAGTCCCGCCGTCGACGGGAAAGTCAGGCTGACCATCTACGTTGACCGGTCCTCGGTGGAGGTCTTCACCGGCGGCGGGCAGAGCCTGACCTCGCTCGTCTTCCCGCAAGAGGGTGCCTTTGGCGCCTCGGTTGCCGGCGACGGCGGAGCTGTTTCCCTGAACGCCGCGACCGTCACGCCGCTTGCCGCAACCAAATAGAAGCTGGCACCCGTGCGGCCAAGGCAGCGCCCTAGCTACCGCAGCCAGCTACCGCAGCCCGCCCAATGCCTGGGCCAGCACAACGGCTGACGCCGAGGACCACGCCTGGGGATGGCAGGACGCTGGGTAGGGCACAGCCAGGCTTGATTCGGCGGCGGTGACGCCCGCAAAAAGCTGCGGCAGCCTGTACCCGAAAGCGGCAGACGCGTCGAGCAGGCCTTCGGCGAGGGCTTTGGCTTCAGAAGTGAAGCCTTCGGACAGCAGCCCGCGGACGGCAATGGCGGTGTCGTGGCTCCACACTGAACCGCAGTGGTAGCTGAAGGGCCAGAAGCCCGGTGCCCTGTGCGAGAGGGTGTGGAGGCCGAATCCGGAAAACAATTCGGGGCCCAGCAACCGGGCTGCTACGTGGCGGGCCTCGGCGGGGTCAAGGATGCCGGTGCCCAGCAGGTGGCCCATATTCGAGCCGGGCACATCCAAGGGCGCGCCGGTGCCGTCCACTGCCATCGCCGGGAAGGGGCCTTGGGCGTCCTCCACCCAGAAGCGCTCGCGGAACCGTTGCGCCAACGCAGAGGCGAAGTCCCTCAGCTCAGCGGCCCCCGGTTCGCCAAGCGCGTCCAGCAGTTCCGCCGTCGCAGTGGCCGCCTGGTGGGCGTAGCCTTGGGCTTCCGCGACCGCGACGGGACCCTCCGCCGGCCGCCCATCCCTGAATTGCAGGGCATCGGCGGAGTCCTTCCAGCCTTGGTGGCCCACCCCATGCCCGCTGACATTCCCGTACCTCAGCAGGCCGTCACCGTCCGCCCGGCCGGTGGACGCCAGTAGCCACTGCGCTGCCCGCCGAGCTGCGGGCAGGAGGGCACGGACGGCATCGTCCGCCTTCCCGGATTGCCACAGCTCGCCCAGGAGGCACAGCCAGAGCGAGGTGGAGTCAGCGGCACCGAAATAGACCGGTGGCAGGTGCAGCCCGTCGTTTTCGAGGACCAGTTCCTTGGCCCTGAGCTCATGAAGCATCCGGCCAGGTTCTTCGTCCGAGTCCGGATCGGTGTCGGAGCCCTGGAGTGTCGCGAGGGCGCGCAGGGTCCCGGTGGCGAGGCCAGGGTCCAGGGGCAGCAGGAACCGCGCCGCCCACAGGGAATCCCGGCCGAACAACGTGAAATACCAGGGAGCGCCGGCGGCCATGAACGGGGCATCCGGCAGTTGGCGGGTTGCCATACGGAGGCCGTCGAGCTCGTCGAGCGAATTCTCCAGCAGCGTCCGCAGCGGCCCCGCCGGCAGGGCCATCGCAGGCACGGCAAGGGACGACGGCGCGGCCGCAACTACTGCGCTCTCTGTCTCGTCCAGCACGGCCTGCCATTCGGCGTCGAACGTCCGCCCGCGCCCGGCGGTGCCGTGCCACAGGAGCCGTGGGAGGTTGCTGCCCTCATGACCCGAGGAAGCATCTGCGGTCAAGCCCCCGGCGGCCACACCGCCACCGTTGGTGCCCGGCGCGGAAATGGAGAGCGTTCGGCCATCATTGTGCCAGCGCAGGGAGTGGTCATCGGCGGACTCCGGGGGCTGAGGCGGCGCAAACTGGCTCAGGCGGATCGCTGCCATGTCGGTGAAGTCGGCCGCCAGGGTCACTGCCAACTCGACCTCCAGGGAGGGTAGCGACGTGCCCACCCTCAGCGAGTGACGGACCACCCCTGGCGTCACTGTCCAGGTCTGGAAGACCTCGACGGCGGGATCAAAGCTGTGCCCTTCGATGCCGCGGATAAGTCCCCGGACGCGGAGGACGCCGCCGGGAGCCGACTCCACGGTCACCTCCTCGGGAGCGAATCCGTTGACAGTCACCGTGGCCTGGCACAGCATCCGCGTGTCGCCATGGAGGAGGCCGCTGAAGCCATCCTGTGCCAGCCGGCCGTTGGCATCGAGCCAGAGCTGCGTGGGTGCGGCCACGGTGCAGTGCTGGCGATGGAGCCCGGGCTGAACACTCATGCGCCCCACCTTACGCCCGGGGCCCTCCCGCTTGGCGGAATCCTGCGGCCAGTCGCCCACCGCCGTTCGGGATCACGGCGTGCATGATTTACGGTGTGGATGCCCGCTCAACGGATGCGGCGGCTTCGAGCACCATCCACGCCTGCAGCTGGGTGGAGAGTTCGACGGCGGCACCTGGCGGATACGTGCTGGCCGCCGGTTTCTCCGGGAGGGCTGAAAAGAGCAGTTTGCCCCTGTGTCGGGCCAAGGGCTCCGCGGGGGTGATCGGACGGCGGCCGTCCCAGAATGCATCCGCGGTGTCCAGGACCAGCCGGGCGGCAGTGTTCCGGACGTTCCCGGGGAGGCGGGCGTCGGCTGCCGCGAGCGCCAGGTAGCGGGACAGGATCCCGGTGAAGAGTCCGCCGTCGCCCGTTCCGTCACAGCGGAGGACCCGGGTGCCGGGCGTGTCCCCGCGCTCACGGGTCAGGCTGCGGCCCACCGCCTCCACCACGGTGGCGGCCCTGGCCAGGTTTGCCGCGCCGCCAAGCTCCAGCAACGCGCCCAGGACCGGACCCTGGTTATAGGTGTAGATGGCGCTCTCCACCACGGCCTCTCCGGCGGCGTTGATCCGGATTCCGTCCAGATAGAGTCCCTGGTTCGGATCAAACAGCCGGGCATCCAGCCAGTCCAGCAAGGCCTGGGCCTTGGCAAGGTTCCCGGTCCGGGCGTAGTACAGGGCCACGGGGGCGGTCGCGGGGGTGTTCTTGAAGTCCCGTTTCTTGCTCCAGAACGTGCCGCCGCCGAGGTCGTCCGTGGAAGCGGAATCGAACTGCAGCGTAAGGGTTTTCCGGATCCGGGCGTTTCGACGCCGGCCGGGCCTGCGCGACTCCTCGGCGAGTTTCTCCAGCCGCAGTGTGGACAGCGCCAGCCAGGCCATGTCGTCGTAGTAGTTGTTGACGAACGTCAGCAGGTTCCGCAGCCGGATGCCTGTCACGAGCCGTGAGGCCAGCCTGCCCGCGCTGGGGCGGTCCGGCCCGTTGAAGCGTGCAGTCGGCGTGGCACCGTTGCCCAGTTCGCGGAGTCCGGTGTCCACCAGGCAGTCAACGTAGTGCGCCTGCCACCAGTAATGCCAGGGGCGGAAAAGGTTCTCCACGCGCATTGAGGGCCGCTGGACGGCCGCGATGTGCGTGCCCGGGAGGAAAAACAGGCGTTGGCCAAAGACGGCGGTGACCGAGCGGGCAGCCTCAGTGGCCCGGGCGGCCCGGGCGATGGGCCCGTCTGCGGGCGGCAGTTCGGCTTCCTGCGACGTCATGCGCTCCAGCCTAGCGGTGCGCCCTTCGCATCCAGGAAAGCCGCGGGCATGGTGCGCCGGGTCACAATTTCAGTTAACATTCACTAACTAATGTTCCGCGCTTGTGCGTCCAACGCCGGGCTCACATCAAGGAGGATGGATGGACATCAACGGTTCTGTCGCACTGATCACGGGCGGGGCGTCCGGGTTGGGTGCGGCCACGGCGAGGCGGTTGTTCGGCGCCGGCGCTTCTGTGGTGCTGATCGACCTGCCGTCCTCCGCCGGCGAAGCGTTCGCCGCAGAGCTGAACAGCTCTACCCGGTCCGAGGCGACCGGGACCGGGGCTGCTGCTGCTGCGGGACCTGCTGGCCAGGCCGCCGTCTTTGCCCCCGCAGACGTGACCAACGAAGCGGAGGTCCAGGCCGCCGTCGATACCGCCGTCGCCCTGGGACCCCTGCGGATCGTGGTGAACTGTGCCGGCATAGCCACGCCCGGCAAGGTGCTGGGGCGCGAGGGTGTCCTCCCGTTGGACGCATTCAGCCGGGTCATCCAGGTGAACCTGATCGGGACGTTCAACGTGCTGCGGCTGGCTGCCGAAGCCATGGCCGCCACGGAACCCGCCAGCACTGAACTTGGCGGACCCGAGCGCGGCGTCATTATCAACACGGCGTCGGTTGCGGCCTTCGACGGGCAGATCGGCCAGCCCGCCTACGCCGCGTCCAAGGGAGCCGTCGCCGCCATGACCCTGCCCATCGCGCGGGAACTGGCGCGCTCGCTGGTGCGTGTGGTCACTATCGCCCCGGGCATCTTCGAAACCCCCATGATGGCCGGTCTGCCGCAGGATGTCCAGGATTCACTGGGCCGGCAGGTGCCGCATCCCTCCCGGCTGGGCAAACCGGCCGAATACGCGGCCCTCGTGGCCCACATCGTGGAAAATGCGATGCTCAACGGTGAGACGATCCGCCTGGACGGCGCCATCAGGATGGGCCCAAAATGAGTCCCGCTCCTGTCGCCGCGCAGCTGCGCGGGCCCGAATCCCTGCCCACGGCCGACTTTTTCCTGTTCGAATCCCTGCTGGTCCCGCATGAGCGGCGCAAACTGGCGGAGCTGCGGGAGTTCCTGGCCGCGGAGATCGCACCCCACGCAACCGACTGGTGGAACAACGCCGAATTCCCGGACCACATCCTCCCCAAACTGGCGGCCCTGGAACTGAGCACGCCAGCCCAGCGCGGCTACAGCCACCTGTTCGCAGGGCTGGTCATTGCCGAAATGACCCGAGTGGACACGTCAATCGCCACATTTTTCCTGGTCCACCACGACCTCTTTGTGGAGTCGCTGTATGCATTCGGTTCGCAGGCGCAGCGGGACAGGCTGCTCGCGGACGCCGCAAGCCTCCGCACCACGGGGGCGTTTGCACTCACCGAGCCCGCCCACGGCTCCGACGTCGCGGGCGGCATGGAAACCCGGACGCGGCGCATTTCCGGTGCCACCGGAATGCCCGACGACGGCGGCGACACTTGGGTGCTCAACGGTGCCAAGCGCTGGATCGGCAACGGAACGTTCTGCGACTACATGCTGGTGTGGGCCCGCGACGAGGCCGACGGCAGCGTGCGGGGCTTCGTCGTGGACGCCTCACTGCCGGGCGTGAGCCGGAGCCGGATTGAGCACAAGATTGCCTTGCGGACCGTCCAGAATGCCGACATTGTCTTCGAGGATGTCCGCGTTTCCGAGGCTGACCGCTTTGCCGGAATCACAAGCTTCGAGGACACCAACCAGCTCCTCAAAGGCTCACGGATCATGGTGGCCTGGCAAGCCGTGGGGCAGCAGCTGGCAGCCTTCGACGTTGCCCGGCAGTACGCCGTCGAACGCCAGCAGTTCGGCCGGCCACTGGCGAAGTTCCAGCTCATCCAGCAGCAGTTGGTCACCATGTTGGGCAACGCCGTGGCCAGCATGGGCATGATGGCACGGCTCGCCCAGCTCCAGGAGGACGGCGGCGCGGACATGGCCCAAGTGGCGCTGGCGAAGTCGTACTGCAGTGCCCGGATGCGGGAGACCGTTGCACTGGGCAGGTCCATCCTGGGCGGAAACGGCATAGTCACCGATTACCGGATGGCCAAGATCTTCGCGGACGCCGAAGCCATTTACACGTATGAGGGCTCGTTCGAAATCAACACCCTCATCGTGGGCCGGGCCATTACCGGGGTCTCCGCCATCGTCTGATGCCACGCTCATTCGGCGAGCATAGGATCCTTCTCGCCGGCCTCGATCCGGTAGTCCAGGCTGTTGTTCTTCACCGGCATGGGGCAGGTCCCGTAGGGGGTGAAGGCGCTGGGGTAGTTGATGGCCCTGTTGAAGTCCAGGACCACGGTGGCGTTTCCGGAGGGGTCGACGCGGGGCCGGGTGGTGGACACCTTCCGCCATTCGTCCGTGGAGTCTCCATTGGTTTCGTCATGGAACGTGACCGTGAGGGCGCCGAGCTTCTCTTCTTCGGCCTGCAGGTGGAACTCGTGATCTTTGCCGGGCAGGCGGAACACCAGTTCGCCCACCGACCGGTGCACGCCATCCACCAGCGGATTCGCGGTTCCTATGGGAACGTCCACTGGCTCCGGGTAGGGCCGGAAGCTGGCCTCCACCACAAGGTCGGGCCGGTAATCAAAGGTGGGCACGCCGTCGAACTCCGTAAAGACCGGCGAGCCTGCATCCCGGGTGCGGATGGCATATTTCCCGGCACGCATGGCGAGCTCCACCACCACCTGCCTGCCGTCGTCACCCCCGAACTGCACCCACATCAGCGACTCTTCATCCAACAGCGCCGCCGTCACCGTTCCTTCAACAGGCTGCCCGGTCTCCACGAGCGTCAGTCCGTCTTCCGCGGAGGCGGTGAGTGCCGCCGTCGTACCGTCTGTTGACCACAGCCCGGGGACGAGGTCGACGGCGGCGGGCTGGTTATCGAGCCACTGGAACGAGGTGAGGGTCAGCCAGCCGTGGGGTGCCGCGAGTGCCTTGTTGCGGTTGGTGCGGAAACGCTGCCAGCGTTCCAGCTGGGCCGCGGGTGTGGTGTTCATGGTTCCTCCTGGACGTGGTGGCCCCGGCTACAACCCCGGCGGCGTACGGTTCATTCCACCACTGTTCGGTTGCCCTTGCCTTGAAGTTCCTGGGGAGTAACGTCGGAACCGGACTGTGGCACTGCACCTACGCTAAACGGAGGAACCATGAAGATTGCGGTCCTTGGGACGGGTACTGTTGGCCGGACCCTGGCCGGTGGACTGGCCGGGCTGGGGCATAGCGTGGTGCTCGGCACGCGCGATCCCCAGGAAACGTTCGCCCGCTCCGGCCCGGATGCCATGGGCGCCCCGCCGTTCAGCGAGTGGCACGCCGCCAACCAGGAGATTCCGCTGGAAACGTTCGCCGAGGCGGCCGCTGCCAGCGAGCTGGTGGTCAACGCCACCAACGGGGCGGGTGCCCTGAGCGCCTTGGGCTTTGCCGGCTCCGCCAACCTCTACCGGAAAGTGCTGGTGGACGTATCCAACGCGCTTGATTTTTCCCAGGGCATGCCGCCGGTCTTGAATCCGGTCAACACCGACAGCCTCGGCGAGAGGATCCAGCGCTCCTTCCCGGATGCCCGCGTGGTCAAGACCCTGAATACGATGAACGCGGGCCTGATGGTGGACCCCGGCCGGTTGGCCGGCGGGGACCATTCCGTGTTTGTCTCCGGCGACGACGCAGAAGCGAAGGAGACGGTCACAGGGCTGCTGCAGGAGCTGGGGCACCGGGACATCGTCGACCTCGGTGACATCACCACAGCCCGCGGAGCTGAAATGATGATGCCTGTGTGGCTGCGCCTCTACAGTGTGCTCGGCACCCTCGATTTCAATTTCAAGATCGTGCGCTGAAACATCGGAAAAGGCAGCGACACTATCTGAGACGGATTCCCCGGAGGCGGCCACCTGCGGGTAGCATCTTTAGCTAGTAACGTGGCTCACAGGTATCCAGCGCAGTGTACGAGCCAAGTCCGAACCCTCGAAAGATAGTTTCCATGGCTGACACTGCAATAAATTCCGAAACTGACCTTGCCGCAGAGCTGAGGGCTGATGTCCGGCGTGTTTCCACGCTGCTGGGTGAATCGCTGGTTCGCCAGCACGGACCCGAACTCCTGGACCTGGTGGAGCAGGTACGCCTCCTGACCAAGGAATCCAAGGAAGCTGCCCGCGGCGGCGCGGATGCCACCGGCCCGTGGAGCGCCCACGACGTCGTCGCCCAGGTCCGCGAACTGCTCGGCTCCCTGCCCATCGAGCAGGCCACTGACCTGGTGCGCGCCTTCGCATTCTACTTCCACCTCGCCAACGCCGCCGAACAGGTCCACCGCGTCCGCGGCCTGCGGACCCGGGCGGAAAAGGACGGCTGGCTGGCCAAGGCCGTGTCCGACATCGCCGACCAAGCCGGCCCGGCCGTGCTCCAGGAAGTGGTTAACGGGCTGGATGTCCGGCCCATCTTCACAGCCCACCCCACCGAGGCCTCGCGCCGCTCGGTGCTGGACAAAATCCGCAAGCTCTCCGACGTGCTGGCCCAGCCCACCCACGAGGGCACCACGGCCCGGCGCCGGCAGGACCGCCAGTTGGCCGAAATCATTGACCAGATGTGGCAGACGGACGAACTCCGCCAGGTCCGGCCCACTCCGGTGGACGAGGCCCGCAATGCTATTTACTACCTCGGCGGCATCCTGACCGACGCCATGCCCGAGATGCTCACCGAACTCTCCGAACTGCTCGGCGAACACGGCGTCACCCTCGCCAACCAGAACGCGCCCATCCGCTTCGGGTCCTGGATCGGCGGCGACAGGGACGGCAACCCCAACGTCACGGCGTCCGTCACCCGCGAAATCCTCCAGATCCAGAACCAGCACGCAGTGCGCATCAGCATCGGCATGATCGATGAACTGATCTCCATCCTCTCCAACTCCACCGCCCTTGCCGGCGCGGACAAGGAACTGCTGGAATCCATCGACGCGGACCTGAAAAAACTTCCGGGCCTGGACCGACGCGTGCTGGAGCTCAATGCCCAGGAGCCCTACCGGCTCAAGCTCACCTGCATCAAGGCCAAGCTGATCAACACGGGCAAGCGCGTGGCTACCGGCGCGGTGCACGAGCACGGCCGTGACTACAGCGCCACGGACGAGCTCCTGGCCGACCTCGAACTGCTGGAACTCTCGCTCCGGAACCACTCGGCGTCGCTCGCTGCCGACGGTGCGCTGGCACGTGTCCGTCGGGCCGTGGCGTCCTTCGGGCTGCACCTTGCCACCCTGGACATCCGGGAGCATGCCGACCACCACCACGACGCTGTCGGCCAGCTGATGGACCGGCTCGGTGGCCCGGGCCTGCGCTATGCGGAGCTCAGCCGGGAGGAGCGCTTCGAGGTGCTGGGATCGGAGCTGGCCTCGCGCCGCCCGCTCTCCGGGCACCCCATTAAGCTCGACGGCGTGGCCGACGGCACGTACGACGTCTTCCGTGAGATCCGCCGCGCCCTGCGCATCTACGGCCCGGACGTCATCGAGACGTACATCATTTCCATGACCCGCGGCGCTGACGATGTCCTTGCTGCTGCAGTCCTGGCCCGCGAAGCCGGCCTGGTGAACCTCTTCGGTGAAAACCCGCACGCCAAGATCGGGTTCGCGCCGCTCCTGGAAACGGTGGAGGAACTCCGGGCCTCTGCGGAGATCGTGGACCAGTTGCTTTCCGATCCGTCCTACCGCGAACTGGTACGGCTCCGCGGCGACGTCCAGGAAATCATGCTCGGCTACTCGGACTCCAACAAGGAATCCGGTGTGATGACCAGCCAGTGGGAGATCCACAAGACACAGCGGAAACTCCGCGACGTCGCCGCGAAGCACGGTGTCCGGGTGCGCCTGTTCCACGGCCGCGGAGGTTCCGTGGGCCGTGGCGGCGGGCCCACCTACGACGCCATCATGGCCCAGCCCAACGGCGTACTTGAAGGCGAGATCAAATTCACCGAACAAGGTGAGGTCATCTCGGACAAGTACTCGTTGCCTGAACTGGCCCGCGAAAACCTCGAACTTTCCCTGGCGGCCGTGCTCCAAGGCTCGGCGCTGCACCGCGATCCGCGGACGTCCGATGACCAGCGCGAGCGGTACGGGCACGTCATGGAAACCATCTCCGACGCCGCCTTCGACCGGTACCGGAAGCTGATCGACCATCCGGACCTCCCCGCGTACTTCATGGCTTCGACACCCGTGGAGCAGCTGGGCTCCCTGAACATCGGTTCGCGCCCGTCGAAGCGCCCGGACTCCGGCGCCGGCCTCGGCGGCCTGCGAGCCATCCCCTGGGTCTTCGGCTGGACCCAGTCCCGGCAGATCGTGCCGGGCTGGTTCGGCGTGGGTTCGGGCCTGAAGGCTGCCCGTGAGGCCGGGAGCTCCGCCCAGTTGGTGGAGATGATGGAGAACTGGCACTTCTTCCGCTCGGTTCTTTCGAACGTGGAAATGACGCTGGCCAAGACGGACCTGGACATCGCCGGTTACTACGTGGCCACCCTGGTCCCGGAAGACCTGCACCACCTCTTCCGGGCCATTCGCGAGGAGTACGACCTCACGGTCACCGAGATCCAGAACCTGACCGGCGAAAACGTGCTACTGGATGCCCAGCCCACACTTAAACGCTCCCTGGAGATCCGCGACCAGTACCTTGACCCCATCAGCTACCTGCAGGTGGAACTGCTTCGCCGCGTGCGGGCCGGCCAGGGCGCCGAGGGTGAAAGCATCAGCGGGGCTGAGATCGACGAACGCCTCCAGCGGGCCATGCTGATCACGGTCAACGGTGTGGCAGCGGGCCTCCGCAACACCGGCTAACCACCGCTTGCGCTATCACTTGTGGTCCTCATTCGGCCCGGATAAGGGCCATAAGTGATAGGGCAACACGGGGTCTAGGTAAGGTTGACGGCATGCCTTCGTTCCAGACGCGCCTGAAAATCACCGGCTTGAAGCCCGGCAACCCGCCGGAAGCCGTGATGGCGGCCGCCGTCGAAGCGCTGGAGACCCGCCACCATGTGGAGTCCAACCAACTCGACATTGCCGGCGGCGTCCCGCAGTTGAACCTCCGCTTCCTGGTCGAAGCCACGGAATACAACGGTGAGAACCAGCAGGCGCGGGAGTCGGCAGCCATGATGCGCGACGCCGTCGAACGCGTTGCGCTGACAGGCTCGCTGATGGTGCTCCGCCGTAACCGCGGCCGCTGGGCGCCGATCTAGCTCAGCTGCCGAGGGCCTTACGCTCCCGGGGCCTCAGCCGCAGGGGGCGGCTCGTCCACGGGGGAGCGGGTGCCGCGGCGCCGGGTCGCAATGATTCCGACGACGACGCCGATCACCAGGCCGAGGACCACCCCGATCAGGGAGCTGGCCCAGAACGGAAGCTTCGTGGCGGAACCGGTGAAGTAGCCCAGGCCTACGAGCCAGCACGCCCAGAGGATTGCGCCGAGGCCCGCGCAGAGGCTGAACCCGCGGACCGAGACGTCGGCAATTCCGGCGGCAGCCGACGTCGCCAAGCGTCCACCCGGAATGAAGCGCGCTCCGATGATGGTTCCGTAGGTGGAGGAGCGGCCGGCTTTGGCGATGGCCTCGTGGATGCCATGGTGGACTTTCCTGCCCCAGCGCCAGCGATCAAGCACATGGCTTAGCCGGCGTTTGAAAAGCTGGAAAACCACCATGTCGCCAATCCAGGACGCCACAGCGGACAGAGCTCCCACAAGGAAGACGTTGGCCCGGCCGTCGGCCGAGAGCGCTCCGCCAGTGATGACCACCATCTCGGACGGGATGGGCGGGAAGATGGCATCGCCGAGGACCACGGGGATGATCCAGAAGTAGATCGCAGCCCCCCAGTTGTCCGCGTTGCCAAAGTCCATGGCCACAAAGTACCGCACTATCGGCCGGGGCGGTGTGGGCGCTTACCCCGACTGCCGGTGGCTGAGGTGCCGCGCAGCCAGGAAGTACCAGTATGGCCAGGCGGCCCACGCGGCGGCCCCCACCGCTATTCCGGCGCCTCCGATGCCCCAGCGGAACCATTTCGGTGCCCGCCCGACGACGGCGACCCCCGCCACCGGGAGGGCCGCCAGCAAGGCCCCGCCGATGAACTGTCCCAGCTTCGCGAGGTCCCGAGGATAGCCTCCTGTTTTGAGCAGTGCACGGTTGGCCAGCAGGAACCAGGCAGCCTGGACGGTCATGGCCCCGACGGAAATACCAGTGGACACCGTGAAATCGAGTTTCTTGAAAACGAGCAGGAAAGAGCTCGCGGCGCCGGCACCCGAGGCAATGATGACTACCCATTTGGCCGTCTCTGAACCAGGCGTGCGGCGAAGGCGTCGGTGAAGCTGGACCACCACGGGGATGGCCACCAGGTTGAAGACGCCTCCGGTGGCGTCGTTGATGGTGCCGAAGATGAAAGGCCCATTCTTGGGCACCTCGATGGCGTACATGGCGCCAAGGGTTGCCACGCCCACTACACCGAGGCCTGCAGCGGCGTAGGCGAATGTGGCGGCCGTCCGGTCCCCGGGGATCTCACTGAGCGTATCCATGGTTCTCCCACCTTTGCGCGAACCCTGCACACAGGATATTCCTGCTCCGGCCTGTCATCCAGAGGGTTCCGGTGGGACACTGGCCGCATGCGCATCCAGGTTCTCCAAGGGGACATCACCGCCCGCTCCGTGGACGCGATCGTGAACGCGGCGAATTCCTCGCTGCTGGGCGGCGGGGGCGTGGACGGGGCCATCCACCGGGCCGCGGGGCCCGAGTTACTGGCTGCCTGCCGGGCTCTGCGCGACACTGACCTGCCGCATGGACTGGCCGTGGGTGCCGCCGTCGCGACTCCGGGTTTCGGACTCGCGGCGCGCTGGGTCATTCACACCGTGGGGCCGAACCGCCATGCCGGGCAGACCAACCGGGCGCTGCTGGTGTCGTGCTTCAGTGAAAGCCTGCGGGTCGCGGATTCAGTAGGTGCCGGCTCCGTCGCGTTCCCGGCCGTGGGCGGCGGGGTCTACGGCTGGCGGGGTAGCGATGTGGCCGCAGCTGCGTACGACGCCGTCAGCGGGTTTGGTGCCTCACATCCGTCCAGCGCGCTCGAGTTGGTGGAATTTGTGCTGTTCAGCTCCGAGATGGAGGAGGACTTCAAGGCCGTGTTCTGGCAACCTCGCTGAGCTCCAGCCGGCTGCGGTACTCCACTGGTTTTTGGCTGATGGGGTCCACGAACCTGATGCCGCGTGCCAGGAGCTGCAACGGCTTGGTGTAGTCGTCGGGGGCTTTGTCCAGCAGGTCGGGATAAAAGGCGTCGTTGACGATGCCAAGGCCCAGCGACGCCATATGTACCCGAAGCTGGTGGGTTTTGCCGGAGTGCGGCTCCAGCCGGTAGCGCGCCAGGCGCTGCGGACCGTTGCCAGTGGCGGGGGCGCCCGCGGAATGGGTGCCGGGGGTGTGGGTGCCCGCGGCACCTCCGGGAGTGCCGCCGTCGAACGTTTCCAGGCGCTCGATCCGGGTCTCCGCGTTGGGTTCGCCGTCGATCACTTCGGCCAGCAGGTAGCTGCGGGACTTGGTCATCCGGTTTCGCACCACAACTGGGAAATCGACGGCGGGGTAACCCGGCCCTGGCTCAGCGGCGGAGACGCATTCGTACTCCTTTTGTACCTGGCGCTTCTCGAAGAGCACCTGGTACCTGCCGCGGGTTTCGGGATTGGTGGACAGCAGCAGCACGCCTGCGGTCATCCGGTCCAGGCGGTGCATGGGGATCAGGTCCGGAAGGTCCAGCTGGTTCCGGAGCCGGACCAGGGCCGACTCCTGGATGTAGGTGCCGCCGGGGGTGGTGGGCAGGAAATGCGGCTTGTCCACCACGAGGAGGTGTTCGTCCTGGTGCAGAATGTCCAGCTCCACCGGGATACGGGTCTCGGGCGGCAGCGTGCGGTAGTACCAAATGAAGGTGTGGTCCGCCAGCCTGGTGGCCCGGTCCAGGGGGATGCCGCCCTCGCCAACGATCTCCCCGGCGTCGAACCTGTCCTCGATGCCCTGCGGATCAATGTGGCCCCAGCGGTGCATCATGTAGTCCAGCGCGGTGTCCCACGGCCCCTCGTCCGGGAGGCGCAGGCGGGTGGCGTTGACGCCGTCGCGCACAGGGAGGGGGGATTGCATCACCGGTCCATTCTACTTTGCCGGCTCCTTGGTCCCCGCCCGCCCCTTCACCGACGGTAAAAAAGTTCTTGACAATAAAAGTTGTCGGTAGCCATACTTTAAGCATGTTGGACATCGAAGTGATCGAGGACCCCGCTGCGGCGGAGGCGTCGCTGGACCCGATCCGGACGCGCATCCTCCGGGAGCTCTCTGAGCCGGGGTCGGCCACGCAGCTTGCCGCCAAAGTGGGACTGCCCCGGCAGAAGGTCAACTACCACCTCAAGGCCCTCGAACGGCACGGGCTGGTGGAGCTGGTGGAGGAGCGGCGCAAGGGGAACGTCACTGAGCGCGTCCTCCAGGCGACGGCGGCCTCCTACCTGATTTCGCCGGTGGCTCTAGCCTCGGTGGCCCCGGACCCGCACAGGTTCTCGGACCGCTTTTCGGCCTTCTGGCTGTTGGCGCTCGCGGGCCGCATGGTCCAGGAAATGGGCAAGCTGATCGCCGGTGCCGCCGCCGCACGGCAAAAGCTCGCAACGTTCGCGATCGACGGCGAGATAACCTTCCGCACCGCAGCAGACCGCGCCGCATTTGCCGAGGAGCTCGGCGTGGCGGTGACCCGGCTGGTGGACAAGTATCACGACGGCGGAAGCGGCACTCGTCCAAGCGGCACCCCGGCGGGCGGCGGGCGAAAGCATCGGCTCGTCGTCGCGCTTCACCCCGTACTTAAGACCCCCATCAAACCCTTTTCAGCGAAGGAGCAGGACAATGACTGACAAGCGTGAATTTGAAATCGTCTTCGACACCGAACTTCCGGGCACTCCCGAACGTGTCTGGGAAGCCGTGACCAAAGGCACTCCGGCATGGATGTTCCCCACGGACCAGTGGCCGGACGTCAAGACTGTCCAGGAGTACCCCACGCACCTCGTCTCCCGGATGGACGGCCCGGACGGCTGGTTCAACCAGTTGGAGCACGTCCTGGAACCGGTCGACGGCGGCCGCGCACAGCTGCATTATGTCCACAGCGGGATCTTCGCCGACAACTGGGATGAGCAGTACGACGGCGCGAGCAAGCACACGGAGTTCTACCTCCACACGCTGGGCCAGTACCTGAAGTATTTCGACGGCAAGCCGGTGGTGTTCACGGACATCCAGGCTCCGGCGGCGTCGCAGTCCCCGGACGGTTTCGAACGGCTGAAGAAGGCGCTGGGCGTGGACACTGCCGCGCAGGGCGCCGCCGTTGGGCTTGAGGTCGACGGCGTGGGGCGGCTTTCCGGCGAGGTGGACTTTTCCAATGAGAACTTCCTGGGGCTGCGGACGGCGGATACGCTTTACCGGTTCTTTGGCCGCAACGCCTTTGGCGCTCCGGTGGGCATGACCGTCCACGACTTCAGTGGCAGTGGTGACCCGGACGCCACCGCCAAGGCCTGGGGCTTGTTCCTGGAAAAGGTCTACGCATAGGGGGGGCTTTGCGCATCGCGGACGGTTCAGCGCGGCGGGAACGTCCACGCGGGTGCTCGCGAAACCAGGGCGTCAGGCGGCCCAACCGCGGGCGATGGCGTCGAGGGCCGAGCTGTACACTGCGGCCCAGTCCGCGTCCGGCGGCCCCACCTGCGCCAGTTCCAGGCTCACCAGGCCATGGACCTGCCCCCAGATAGCGACGGCGACCATCTCCGCGGGTGCCGGCAGCAGGGTTCCAGCCGTCTGGGCTGTGGCGACGGCGTTGATCAGGGGCACCATGGCATCGGCGGCTACATCAGGACTGGGCTGGCAGTCGACGTACGCAGCCAAGGCGCCACCGAACATCAGCCGATAGAGGGCCTGGTGCTCCAGCGCCCAGGTCCGGTAGGCCGCGCCCAGTCCCTGCAGTCCACCCGGGGAGGCTGCCACTTGTGAGTCATGGAATGAACGGAATCCGTCGTCCACGACGGCGGTCAGGAGTTGGGATTTTCCGCCGAACAGCGAATAGACGGCCGTGGTGGAGGTACGGGCAGCCGCTGCCACATCGCGCAGCGTCACCCGCGCAGGGCCGTCACGGTCCACCAGGTCGGCGGTGACGGCCAACAGCTCCTGCCGTAGGGAATCGGTGTGCACTACAGGTCTTGCCATGAGGTTCATTGTTTCATAACCTTGTTTCGTAACGATGTTATGAAACAAGGTTACGAAACCCTGAACCCAAGGAGTTCCCATGGCGCAGAAAGTATTTCCGGGCCGCTACACCGCTGACCCGGAACGTGAATCCGTGACGGTCTTCTTGATCGGGATGAGGGCAAACAGGTGGTGGAAGGTCGGAACCGTCGGCAAGGTGGCTGCCGCCATGCCCAGGATGCTCCAGCACCTGGCTGCGGACCCGGCGGCAGGAATGCTGGGATATGAGCAATGGTTCGGCCGCACCACCATGCTGCTCAGTTACTGGGAGAGCCCGGAGCACCTGCGGAAGTTCGCCGCCGACCGAGAATCCCCGCACCTGGAGCCCTGGCGCAGATTTATGAAAGAACTCGCCGGTACCGGGGACGTGGGCGTCTGGCATGAGACATACCAGGTGCCTGCCGGCGGAATTGAGGTCGTTTACAACGGCATGCCGCTGTTTGGCCTCGCCAAGGCCACCGCGCATGTCCCGGTCGGGGCCGGAACAAACACCGCAAAGCAGCGGATGGGCCGGACCGCCGGCCGCGGCGCCAGCGCCACCTGACCCGGAAAGCGGCCCCTGACCAGAAAGGGCGCTGGTCCTTCGAGAGCTGACCGTCAGGCGATCGCCACGGCCGGAGCGTTCTTGAGGGTCCGGCGAAGCTGCGGAGCCGCGTCGAGCCTTTCCTGGGCCGAACGCAGGGCCAGGACTGCGATCTCCAGTTGCTCCGGTGGCAAGGTAAACGGAACACGGAGGTACCGTTCGAAGGCGCCGCCAATTCCGAACCGGGGCCCTGCGGCCAGCCGGATGCCGAAGTCGGGGGCAACCACCGTCAGAGCGGTGCTGAACGGTGCGGGGAGCCGGCACCAGACGGACAGTCCGCCGGCCGGGCGCCCCGTTTCCCACTCCGGGAGGTGCCCTGCGAGGAGTTCCAGGAGGGCTGCGCGGTTGTCCCGGAGGGCGGTCAGCCGTGAGGGGAGTGGTTCCTCGAGGGCGCGGACCAGGTGGGCCGCCGCCAACTGTTCCATGACCGGTCCACCCAGATCCAGGGATGTCCTTGCCGCTGCAAAGCGTTGGATCATGGCTTCTGAGGCGCGGATCCAGCCCGTACGGAGCCCGCCCCAGTGGGACTTGCTGAGCGAGCCGATGGTGACCACCTCGGGACTAAAGGCTGCCACGGGAGTGGTCTCCGCGCCGTCGAGGTTCAGTTCCCGGAGTGTTTCATCCACCACCAGCACCGTTCCCGCGGCTGCGGCTGCCCGGACCAGTTGGCGGCGCTGGAGATCGGGCATCAGCTGACCCGTGGGGTTATGGAAGTCCGGCACCACGTACGCGACCTTCGGGCGCTGCTGCATCATGGTGGCCTGCAGTGCGTGCATGTCCCACACCAAGGCGGGGGGACCGCCGTCGGCCTTGTCAGTCTTGGCGCCGTGGGCCGTGGTGAAGGCCACTGGAACGGCCCGGCAGCCGGCCGCACGGATAGCATCGAGGGCGTTCGGATAGCTGGGATGTTCCACCAGTACCCTGTCCTGCCTGCCCGCCAGCGCGCGGATGATGATGTTCAGGGCGTGCTGGGCGCCCGATGTCACCAAGATCTGTTCGGCGCTGGTCGGCGCGCCGGCAGCGGAGTAGCGGGCGGCCACGGCCTCGCGCAAAGGGAGCAGGCCCATGGCGTCATACCCGAATCCTGGCAGCAGCGCGGGAAGTTCCGTGAGTGCTGCCGCGAACGCGCGGTGCACCACCTCGCCGCTGGCGGGCAGCGATGCGTAGGCGAGGTCGATCAGGCCTTCCGGTGCCGCCAGCCCGGGGGCAGCGAGTCCGGCTGCCGCGAGCCCAGCTGTCGCGACTCGCGGAGAAACAGTTCCGGCGCTCCGCCCTGTGCCTGTCACGCCCGGACTGAGCACCGTCGTGCCGAGCGGCGTCAGGCGGGGAATCCGGGTCCGGCCCCTGCTGCCTTGCCCGCTGCTGAGAAAACCCTGCTCGCGGAGGTGGGCATACGCCGCTGTCACAGTGGTCCGGCTGACACCCAATGCGTCAGAGAGCCCGCGCTCGCTGGGCAGGGCGGTGTCCAGGGCCACCCTGCCGTCAAGGACCAGGAGGCGCACGACGTCGGCCAGTTCGCGGTAGGCAGGTGCGGCACCGAGGTTCCACTCGCCCAGGAGACGGGCCAGTGCAGATGGGTTCAGCGAAGGGGGCATGATGCCAGTATCTCAAACTGGCTATATGTTTCAATGCCAGTTAGCTGTCACAGTTGTCGTTATGTTGACCCGCAGACTCCTCCAGCTCTTTGTCGGCCTCGCCATGTACGGCATATCCCTGGCCATGTTCATCCGCGCCGGCCTTGGCCTGGACCCGTGGGATGTGTTCCATCAGGGCGTTGCCGGCAGGACCGGACTGAGCATCGGTGTAGTGGTCATCATTGTCAGTTTCCTGGTGCTGCTCCTCTGGATCCCGCTGCGGCAGTGGCCGGGCTTCGGCACGCTCTGCAACGCCGTGCTGGTGGGCGTTTTCGCGGACGTTGGCTTGGCCCTGATCCCAACGTTCTCGCATCTGGGTGGCCAGATCGGCCTGCTGGCAGGCGCCGTGCTGCTGAACGGCATCGCGTCCGCCTGCTACATCGGTGCCCGGTTCGGTCCAGGGGCCAGGGACGGCCTGATGACAGGCCTGGCACGGCGCACCGGCTGGTCGGTTCGGGTCTCGCGCACCCTGATTGAGGTTGTGGTGCTCGCAGTTGGCTGGCTACTGGGCGGTTCCGTGGGGGTGGGCACAGTGGTCTACGCCCTCGCCATCGGACCGCTGGTGCAGCTGCTGCTCCCGTGGTTTATGGTGCCAGCGGCTATTCCACCGGCACTTGTCCCCGAGCCCGGGGCCAGTGAGCTGCCTGCCGGTCCACTGGCCGCCGTCGACCCCGCTGGTGCTGAACCGCTGGCCCGGAAGGCCTAGGAACCGTTAGCCAGGACCGGCTGGCACTGTGGACAGTAATAAATGTCCCGTTCCTCTTCGCCGTTGGGTTTGCCGA
This sequence comes from Pseudarthrobacter sp. NPDC055928, assembly GCF_042270935.1. Taxonomy (NCBI): domain Bacteria; kingdom Bacillati; phylum Actinomycetota; class Actinomycetes; order Micrococcales; family Micrococcaceae; genus Pseudarthrobacter; species Pseudarthrobacter sp. NPDC055928. Next base: position 70,922 of record NZ_JBHJZH010000004.1, on the reverse strand, counting down.
GCGCGTCGCGCCGGATGGGGGTCCGGCACTTGAGGCACGGCTGGTGTTCGCGCCCGTAAACCCAGTAGCCTGGCCGGCCCGCCCTCCGTCCCACTGGCATGCCGCGCGGATTCAGGATGGTTACCCGGCGGCCCGGACCCAGATTGGCTTCAAGCAGCTGTTTGGCGTCCGTCATCAGGGTCCGGAGGTCCGCCACGGCCGATACCGGCGACGCCGGGTGCACGCCGGACAGGAAGCACGCCTCGCAGCGGTAGATGTTGCCGATGCCTGCCAGGTTGCGCTGGTCCAGCAGGGCGACGCCGATGGGCACCTCCGGTGCCGCGCGGATCCGCCGTTCCGCCTCGGCTGGGTCCCAGTCCGGACCCAGCAGGTCCGGACCCAGATGGCCCACGATGGTGTCCTCCTCCGCAGTCTTGACCACCTCCACGATGCCCAGGGAAAATCCGACGGCGTCTGCCGCGGCCGTGCGGAGTACGCACCGGGCGGTGAAACCCGGCTTCCGCCAGCGTCCTCCCGGCGGATAGACCTGCCAGCTGCCTTCCATTTTCAGGTGCGAGTGGATGGTGAGTTTCCGATTCTCCGGCCCCACGACGCGCATCAGGAGATGCTTGCCTCGGGGGACCACCTCTTCCACGGTCCAGCCTGCGAGGTTGAGGGTGGCGAACCGGGGGACGCGGAAGTCCGACGCGGTGAGCGTCTGCCCGGCCAGGGCTTGGTGCAGCTGGTGGGCAGCCCGCCAGACGGAGTCGCCCTCAGGCACGGATCCTCAGCCCCTTGGGGGTGGAGTATGCCCCGGCCGCGGCCAGGGCTGCTGCCACCGGGGTGTCCAAAATGCCATGGCCGTTCACTTTCTCCATGATGAGCTTGTCCACGGCGCCGCGCGTGACCACACCCACCAGCGCCGAGCCGGCAGCGGACAGCACGGGTTCGTCGTCGCTGAAGGCCAGCAGTGTTTTGCCTCCCCGTTCAACGTAAAGGACCAGCGCGCCGTCAACGAGCACCACCAGTGCACCCGCCTTCCGTCCGGGCCGGTGGCCGGTTCCGGCCTCCTCGTTGAGGGCGGGCCAGGGCAGGGCAGCCCCATAAGGGTTGGCCGGATCGGTGGCCGCAAGCGCCAGGGCGATGGGCTCGGGCTTCACAATCTGGGTGTCCTCGGAATAGGAGCGCAGCCTGTCCACCGTTGCCGGAACCGCGAACTGGGCAGCCCCGAGATGTTCGATGAAGTACCCGCGGCGGCAACGCCCAGCCTCTTCCAGCCGGGCCAGGACCTTGTACATCAGGCCGAAACCGCCCAGGATCTGCTCGGCCATAACCGAGCCCCGGGTGACAACGCCGTACCTGTCCAGCAGGAGCTCAGCGGTGGCACGGGCATGGATGGTGGGGTCCAGTTCTGGTGAGGGCAGGGCGGACCAGCGTCCGGCTGCCATTGGCGGTGTGGCCGCGGCTCCGGACGCTGTGCCGTAGCGCCCGCCGCCCAAGCCAGAGGAGCCCAGGCCGGGGGAACCTAAGAGGCCCGTGCCGTGGGAGCGGCCCAGCCGGCTCATTCTTGGAGCCCGCAGCCGTGGTGCCTTCGAAACCTGGCGGTGGGCCGTGTGGCCCCCGGCGATGAGGGCCCGGACAGGCGCGAAGGTGTCGCCGGTGATCCGCCCGGCCCACGCGAGGTCCCACAAAGCTGACACCACGTCCTGGTCGCTCAACACTGCGTCCATCCCCCCGGCAACCTCCGTCAACTGGCGGAAGAAGTAGCCGCCGCCGTTGTTCCGGAGGTAGTCCAGCAGCCGCTGTTGCGCGTCGCCGGGCTCATATTCGACGGCGGGGTTCAGCGTCAGTTCGGCCGAATCTGCCAGGTGCAGGCTGATCCAGCCGTCGTTCCCGGGAAGCCCGCCGGCGCCGGACCAGAGGACTTCCCCGGCGGCCATCAGCTCGTCCAGCATGGCGGGCTGGTAGTTGGAGACCCGGCTGGCCAGCACAAGCGGCTCCCAGGCCGATGCCGGGACGGGAACCCCGGACAGCTGGTCGATAGCGGTAATGATTCCGTCCAGCCCGCGCAGGGAAGGCTGTCCGCGGCCGGCGCCTGGCGTCCTGACGTGCTGCCACGCGGGCAGGAACCGCCCGTAGGCGGCGGCATCTACCGGCTCCACTTCTGCGCGCAGTGCCGCCAGCGACCGGCGCCGCAGCTTCCGGAGCACCTCGGCGTCGCACCATTCGCTGGTGGGCGGGGACACGTGCACCTGCGTGGATTCTGGCAGCGGTGTGGGGTTCTGCACCGCCGGATCGGAGTGGCTGGCATCCGGGTCCACGAGGTCCGCGGAGGCTACGTCCAGGGGACCTTCAATGGGTGGGGTTTCCCGGCCCGGTGTGGCATGGGGCCGGAACTCGCCTTCCACCACACGGCCGTCCGCGGCGAGGCGCTTCAGTGCCGTGCTGACAACGGCGACGCCAAGGCCCAGCCGTGCCGCTGCCTCGGATGCCGTGAAGGGGCCGTGGGTCCGGGCATACCGGGACACAAGATCGCCGAGGGGATCCGCCACAGGCTCGATGAAGGCCAACGGCACGCCCATCGGCAGCGGGACACCGATCGCATCCCGCAGGCGTGCAGCGTCCTCGACGGCGGCGAACCGCTCCACTCCGCCGATATTGATTTTGATGGCACGGTTGGCCCGCTGCAGTGCGGCAAGGTGGGAAGTTGCAAGGGCGGCGTCGGCGTGCGGGGTTTCGGCGGGTCCACCCACCGGAGCAGGTTCAGCCACCGGGGTGGAATCGGGCACTGTGGCCGGTTCCAGCCGCGCCGCGACCTCTTCGATGGCCAGCGGACCAAGGAGCCTTAGGAGGTCGGCAACGCCTTCCAGCCCGCGGGCACGGCGGTCCGGGGCCAGGCGCTGCAGTTCAAGCTCGGTGGCCTCGATGACTTTGGCATCGAGCAGCTCACGGAGTTCCACCCGGCCCAGCAGCTCGTTCAGGAGCGTCGAGTCCAGTGCCAGGGCGGCGGCACGGCGTTCGGCCAGCGGGGAGTCGCCCTCATACAGGAACTGCGCCACGTACCCGAAGAGCAGGGACTTCGCGAAGGGCGACGGCTGCTGGGTGGTGGTCTGCACAATCCGCAGTTCGCGTCGTTCGATGGACGCCGCAATGTCTTTCAGTGCAGGGAGGTCGTACACGTCCTGCAGGCACTCGCGGACCGTTTCCAGCACGATGGGGAACGTGGGGTACTTTCGGGCCACGTCCAGGAGTTGGGCGGACCGCTGGCGCTGCTGCCACAGGGGCTGCCGCTTGCCCGGAGTTTGGCGGGGGAGCAGCAAGGCGCGAGCGGCGCACTCGCGGAAGCGCGAGGCGAACAGGGCGCTGCCGCCCACCTCGGCGGTGACAATCTGTTCCAGTTCCTCGGGGTCAAAAAGGAAAAGCTCAGCCCCGGGCGGCTCGTCCTCCATCATCGGGACGCGCAGCACAATGCCGTCATCGGCGGCCATTGCGGAGCCGTCCACGCCATACCGCTGGTGGAGGCGCTGCCCGACGGCGAGCGCCCAGGGAGCGTGCACTGGCATGCCGAACGGGCTGTGCAGGATCACACGCCAGTCACCGAGTTCATCATGGAACCGCTCCACCACCAAGGTGGTGTCGTTGGGAACCACGTCAGTGGCGAGCTTCTGCTCTGCCAGGTACTGGATCAGGTTGTTCGCGGCGAATTCATCCAGGCCGCTGGCCTGGCAGCGTTCGGTGGCAGGCCCGACGTCGGACGCGGACAGTTCCCGCACGAAGGCGCCCAGCGCGCGGCCCAGGTCCACGGGCCTGCCCAGCGAGTCACCCTTCCAGAAGGGGAGTTTGCCGGGCTGGCCGAAGGCTGGCGATACGAGGACGCGGTCGTGGGTGATGTCCTCGATCTTCCAGCTCGTGGCGCCGAGGGCAAAGATGTCGCCCACCCTGGATTCGTACACCATCTCCTCGTCGAGTTCGCCCACGCGGCGGCCGCCCTTGGCCGGGGAGGGTGTGGCCGCCTTGCCGTCACCTGAGGGGGAAGCCGAACCTTCAACCTCGGTGCCGATGATGTAGACGCCGAACAGGCCGCGGTCAGGGATGGTGCCGCCCGAGGTGACGGCTAGCCGTTGGGCGCCCGGCCTGCCTTCGATGGTGCCGGCGTTGCGGTCCCAGATGATCCGGGGGCGGAGCTCCGCGAATTCGTCGGACGGATAACGGCCGGCCAGGAGATCCAACGTGGCCTCAAAGGCGGAACGGGGGAGGGAGGCGAAGGGCGCGGACCGCCGGACCGTGGAGAACCACTCCTCCACATCGATGCTGCCCAAGGCAGTGGCTGCAACAGTCTGCTGCGCCAGGATGTCCAAGGGATTGGCCGGGACAAAGAGCCGCTCGATCTTTCCCCCGAGCATCCTCTCAACGGTGATGGCGGTGTGGACAAGGTCTGCCCGGTGCTTGGGGAAGAGCACGCCCTGGGAAATTTCGCCCACCTGGTGACCGGCCCGGCCCACCCTTTGCAGGCCGCTGGCCACGGAGGGCGGGGATTCCACCTGCACCACGAGGTCCACGGCTCCCATGTCGATGCCGAGCTCCAGGGACGAGGTGGCAACGACGCACCGAAGCCGGCCGGACTTGAGGTCGTCCTCGATCAGGGCACGCTGGTCTTTGGAGACGGAGCCGTGGTGGGCGCGGGCCAGCACAGGATCGGCGCCGGCGGTGCTGCCCGCCTGCGCCATCATGTGGGCGGGTGTTGCCGTGGACACCGGGACAGCTGACGCCGGAACACCCGCAGGCCCGTCCGTTGCAGCCCCGGGCTCAACGTCCCCCCAACCGCCGCCCACGGCCACGAGTTGCCGCTCGGCATAGATCTCGTTCAGCCGCGCTGTGAGGCGCTCGGCAAGGCGGCGGGAGTTGGCGAAGACGATGGTGGACTGGTTGGCCAGCACCAGGTCAACGATTTTTTCCTCCACATGTGGCCAGATGGAGGCCTGCGGCTGGAGCCCGGAAGCCGGGCCGGAGTCGAAGGCTCCCGCTGCACCCTGGAGGTCGGACATGTCTTCCACCGGAACGGAAACAGTGAGGTCCCAGTTTTTGCGCGATGGCGGCGCCACGATCTCTACCGGTGCGGACCCGGCAAGGAACTGGGCCACCAGCTCGCGGGGCTCTACCGTGGCGGAAAGTCCGATGCGCTGGGCCGGTTTGGGCAGTAGGGCATCGAGCCGTTCCAGCGAAACGGCCAGGTGCGCCCCCCGCTTGGTGCCTGCGACGGCGTGGACCTCGTCAACGATGATGGTGTCCACTTCGGTCAACGTTTCGCGGGCCCTGGACGTCAGCATGAGGAACAGCGATTCGGGCGTGGTGATGAGGATGTCCGGCGGGTTGCTGAGCAGCGCGCGGCGGTCCGCCGTCGTGGTGTCCCCGGACCTGACCCCCACAGTGATCAGCGGGGCAGGCAGCTCCAGCCGCTTGGCTGTCTGCGTAATGCCGATCAGGGGTGAGCGGAGGTTCCGTTCGACGTCGACGCCCAGGGCTTTCAGGGGCGAGATATACAGGACCCGGGTTTTACGCTTGGGAGCCCGGGGGCGCCCGCCCTTTCCTGGAGGCGCGTCGATGCCGGGCAGCTCCGGAGCAGGCGCCGGGGCGGAGGACAGCAGGCGGTCCAGGGCCCACAAGAAGGCCGCGAGGGTCTTGCCTGACCCGGTGGGCGCCACCACGAGGGCGTGCGAGCCGGAGGAGATGGCGTTCCAGGCGCCAATCTGGGCAGGAGTCGGCTCCGAAAAGGCGCCCAGGAACCAGTCCCGGGTGGGGCGGCTGAACCTGCCCATGGGGGCGTCTGAAACGGCGTGTGGACCGGTTTCAGGCGGCTGGTTCTCCTGCATGCCTCCATCATGCCCTACCCCACCGACAGGACGGCCGGCCCAGGCGGGCCGGTGAATTCCAAGGCCAGGATCGCTGGCTCCGGCCCCTCCCTCCGGCGCGGTCAATCCTTATCTGCCCGTGGGAGATCCTTTGTGGCCGGGCCCTCGAGGAGATGTCCGTCGCTGCTGAACCGGGAGCCGTGCAGCGGGCAGTCCCAGGTAAGTTCGTTGTCATTCCAGGTGACTATTCCGCCGAGATGGGTGCAGACCGCAGAGAGCCCGCACGTGGTTCCGTCCACGGTGGATACTGCCACCGGACGGGCGCCGTCGCGGTAAACCTTCCCTTCGCCGTCGGCCGGGGTTGCAGCGGCAGCATGCCGTGGTGCCTTCCGTTCCCCAGCCGCCACCTTGCCCCATCCGGAAGCCAGCTTCACGGCCACTTGGGCGTTGAGCTTGACCGCCGTGAGCGCACCGGTCGGGGACGTGACCCGGTGGTGGATGGTGTCCGCCCAGGGGAGCTGGCCGCCCAGGATGTCGGCGGAAATGCCCAGGGCCGCGGCCACGGCATTGGTCATGCCCCACTTGTTGTAGCCCGTGCCGAAAAGGATCCGCCCCCGTCCCCGCGGCAGTGTCCCAAAGAAGGGCATGAGGTTGGTGGCCTGGTAATCCTGGGCTGACCAGGTGTGGGTGGCTGTGGCACCGGGGAAGTAGGTGCCCGCCCAATCCAGCAGCCCGTCCAGGTGCGCCTTCTCCGAAGCTGTCCGCCCCACGTGATGGCCATGTCCGCCCACCAGCAGGTACCTGCGTCCATCCATTTCATAGTCGCGCAGCGAATGCGTAGGTTCTTCGGCCGAAAGGTACATTCCCGGCGGGGGCACCAGCTCCGCGGGCAGTTCCAGGGCCGCGGCGTAGGAACGGAGCGGCTTGAGCTTGGTGAAGTAGAGGCCGCGGTCCAGCACAGGGATTCCAGTAGCGAGCACCACATGGTTGGCTGTGACGTTGCCCTGGTCCGTCCGGACTGTCAGTGGGCCGTTCCCGGAGACATCCCGCAGCCGCACGCCGCCCACAATCGTTCCGCCCCGGCTGCGGAGGTCCGCCATGAGGGCGTCCAGGGCGTCCATGGGATTGATCTGGGCTTGGCCTGCCAGCTTCAAGGCGCCTTGCACCGGGAAGGGAAGGCCGGCGTCGCCCGTGTACTTAATCTCCAGGCCGGCGGTGGTCCCGGCGGTGAGTTCCTCGCGGAGCCGTTCCAGCCCGTCGCCCGTGGTGGCGTAGGTGTACGCGTCCCGGGGCTGGAAGGGCACGCCCTGCTCCTGAAGGTAACGCAACAGCCAGGCCTGCCCCTCCCGGTTGGCGTCCACATAGGCCTGGACCTGTTTTGCTGAATATTGGCGGGCCAGCCCGGACAACACTGTTCCCTGCAGGAGGCTGACCTTGGCCGTGGTATTGCCTGTGGTCACCGCGCCGGGGTAGCGGGCCTCCAGCACGAGGACCTGTTGGCCGGACCTGGCGAGCAATAACGCGGTGACGAGTCCCGTCAGCCCGGCCCCGGCGACCACGGTGTCGTATGCGCTGCCAGCCTGGAAGGGGTCAGGACTGAAGGATTCTTTGCGGTCCAACCAAATCGACGTCATCTGAGCCCACCCTGCCTCCGCTGTGCTGGCCGCTCAACGCAACCACTGACGGGATCCCGCAACAGGCAGGACCCCCAACATGATAAGTGTACTTATGATGCCGGGAGATGGGGTTCCTTAGGCAGCCTGGAAAGCCCCGATGGTCAGCAAACCAACCGTGGCGTTGCTGCAGGCCTGCGTTGGCTGGGCCAGGAATAGGGACGCAGTGTCTTCGGGCGGGTAAATCCGGTATCCGGCGGCAGGCACCATGGTGCAGTCCGGGAAGTTGCCCGCCTGCGTGTAGCGCAAAACGGCCGCCCCGCTTTGGCCGGGGGCAAGCAGGACGTCCACCGCAGGGGTGGTCTCGTCGCGTGTTGCGGGCGCCCCGATAGGGGCTCCGTTGGCGTCGGCCGTGAGGGAGACACCGGGGAAACCCTTGAGCAGGCACGATTCGGCGCCGGTGTTGGTCAGGGTGAGCGTCATGTAGACGCTGCCGGCCGCCCCGCCCCCCGTGGAATCGTTAGCGGCGGACAGGGTGGCAGCCTTGCACAGCGCGGGCCCTGCCGCCGTGGGGGTGGCTGACGACGGCGGCGATGCAGTTGTGCTGGGTGCGGCTGAGGACGTGGTGGGGCTGGCGGAGGAAGGGCCGGGTTCCGTGCTTGCCTGCGTCTGCGGCTGGCTTGGACCGCAGGCGGTGAGCAGCAGTGCCGCTGCGGCAGCCGCCGTCGTAATGACGAACCCCTGTGACAAAAGTTGAGACCTCATGGCACAACCATTGTGGCTGGTGTGACAGGAGTCAATAATGCAATGCGGGGCTGTGCCGATTTGATGCCCGGATCGTGATGATCCGGGCATCAAATCGCCGGTTTGGGAGGTGCCTGTGCGGTTACTGACCGGGCGTCGCAGCTTCCTGCTTGCGCTTCGCGCCGCTGCGGGCGAGTGCAATACCGCCGAGCGCCAGTCCACCCACGCCCGCTGCCAGGCCGGCCCAGCTGCGTGCCTCGGCGCCGCTGTCCGTCACTGCTGAGGCCTGCTCGGTGGAGTGCGCCGCGGTTGCGGCAGCGCTGTGGTTATCAGTGCCGGCCGCCGCCGTGATGGTGATGGATGGCGCCGGAGCCTTCAGCGAGTGCGGGTCCTGGCCGTCCTTGGCGATTTCCGACCAGTCCGTCTGGCCAATTTCGCAGGTCTGCAGGGTGGGGAAATAGAGCGTGGTGCCTGCCGCGTCGGGCAGTTTCATGGATAGCACCAGGGCGTCGCGCAGATCATGGGCGAGGGGCGCCTTGGCGGTGTAGACGATCTGGCTGGTGCGCTTGGTGATGGATGTGCCGTCGGCCAGTTTCCTGGGTTCCGCCAGCTGTTCGGTCACCTTTTCGACGGTCCAGTTGGGGTTCACCGTGGGCTGGGCGTCGTTGAGTTCGGCGGGCAGGGTGATGGCTACCTTGGTGGTGCCTGATTCTTCGCAGCCGTGCGGGATGCCGAACGTCAGGAGGGCGTACGAGTTTGCGGCTGTCTTGTCCGGGGTGACTCCGACGTGCGCCGACGCGCCGCCTGCGGCCGCCAGCAGGAGCGCCGCGGTGCCGGCAGCAGTGATGAGGGTACGGCGAATGGTGGAAGTGTTCATGGGGTTGCCTTTCGGACGCACGCGCCGGAATCGGGCGTGCGGAATTACGGGTTGAGGCCCGTCACCTGTGGTCCGGTGCGGGCAGAGTCAGGAAAGCACGACGGCGGAAGGCGGCCCGCGTCGGCTGTCTTGCCTGAGGTTCCGCCAGGGAGGGTCCGGGGAAACCGGCGGCGGGCCGGGCACCGCCGGTGCCGCACCGGCGTCGGGCGTTATTGCCTCCGGAAGCCGGACCAGCGGCCTGAGCCACGCGGCTAAGCCCCACAGGGCGTCCTCGCCTTTGGCGAGGAGCAGGGCGCAGGCTGCCGTGGCCACCACGTGGGCAAGGAGCATCAGCGTTCCTTCGGCGGAATCCGTTCCATGAAGGTGGGTGGTGGATCCGACAATGGGGGCAGCTGCGCCGGAAGCGTGATGGATGTCGGCCGCGCCCGGCCCGGTGGCAAGGGCGCCGTCGGAAATGCCGGGGGCGCTGAAGGCTGTGAAGATTTCGTGGAGGGCGAGCTGTCCGGCACCAAGCAGCGCAATCATTGCGGCCCCATTGAGCTTGAACCGGGTGGCCGTGGTGGCCGCGAGCCCGGTCAGTGCCAGCACCGCCAGCAGGATTCCCGGTGCGGGGAGGTCTCCGCCGCCCAGGACGTGGGCCCCGGCAGCGAGCGTCAGGATTCCCGCGGAGACGGCGGCGGCGCGGAGGAGATGGAAGGGAGTCCGGGCATGGTGCGTACGCACGGGGCCTCCCTCAGTTTTGGTGACATTTTGGCTGCCGCTGCGCGTGTAGGCGTGGGCTTTCCGATTCTACCGGTGGTTCGGGGCGCCCTCTGCGGAGACCGGACTGCCAGCGAGGAGCTCTGCCAGGACGTCCGCCGCAGTGTCGTGGCGGATCAGTGAGGCGGCCTGGCCCGCCCACAATGACATCAGCTCCGTGTTGCCCTGGGCCGCTGCTTGCGGCCGGAAGCGGCCGGTAAGCCAGTTCTGGACCGGGAAGGGGGCTATTGCGCCGGACGCGGAGAGTTCGGCGATGATGCGGTTCGGGATGCCGCGGGCCAGCCGCCCGCTGAGGGCCCGGGTGAGGACGGTTTCGCCGGCGGCAGGGCTGTGCAACACGGCACGATACGCTGGCACGGCAGCCGATTCCCGAGTGGCCAGGAAGGCCGAGCCAACTTGGACGGCGTCGGCGCCGAGGGCCAGTGCGGCAGCGTAGCCGCGGCGGTCAGCGATGCCGCCGGCGGCGATCACGGGGATTCCGACGGCGTCCCTCACCTGGGGAACCAGTGCGAACGTGCCGATGAGGGACTCCTCTGCGGGCTTGAGGAAAGAAACCCGGTGGCCGCCGGACTCCATGCCGCTGGCCACTACGGCGTCCACGCCGCCAGCCTCCAGGGCAACGGCCTCAGCAACGGTCGTGGCCGTGCCTACTACCACGATTCCACGCCGGTGCGCCTCCTCGACAAGGTCTGGAGCGGGAACCCCAAACACAAAACTCACGACGGCGGGCGCCGCCTCCAGCGTGGCCTCCACCTGCTCGTCGTAGTCGGCCAGGTAGCGGTCCGGCATTGCCGGAACGGGCAGCCCTACTTCGTCGAAGTAAGGCCGAAGGGTTTCGACGTAATTGTTGAAGTCCTTTTGGGAGAGATCGGTGACTTCGTCGCCCGTGGGGACCCAGAGGTTTAGGGCAAATGGCTTAGCGGTGGCCTTCCTCAGCTCAGCCGTGGTGGTGCGGATGGCATCCGCGCCGTAGCCGTACAGGCCATAGGAACCCAGCCCGCCGCCGTCGCTCACGGCTGCCGTCAGCGCCACGGAAGAGGCGCCGCCGAAAGGGCCAAGGACCACCGGAACGTCCGTGCCGAACAATTCCGTGATGCGGTGTGGCTGGGCGGGTGTGGCGTAGGCGGGCGTCATGGCGTGGCTCCTTGAGGTCGCGGGCGGCTTCAGCACCCAGTGTGGCAGTGCTGCTGACCGCGCCCCAACTAACGGGCCGCGGGAGTCAGTCCGTTTCCGGGCCGGAGCAGTAGGGGCAGTCGTCGGGGCAGGAGTCGGTCACGGCTGACGACCAGTGAGTTCGAAGCCGTCGCTGACATGGAAGAGCCTCCGGCCACCTACGGGCGTCTTGACCCAGACCGTTTCACCGTCCATTGTCTTGGTGTCGACCTCGCCGGAGTACTCGGTGTGGCCGTTCCGGGTGAGCACCACATAGTCTCCTACCTGGACGTCCTCCCAAATTCCCGGGGCTTTGACGCGATTCGTCCTTGAAGTCACGGTTGTTCCTTTAGTCTTTGCGTGCCCGGCAAATTAGCGGGTCCAGTTCATACAACCCGAAGGGTCCTGCAGGCTCAATGGAGGAAGTAACCAGCCTCGCTACCGGTGTTTGTGCAGGCCTCCAGTTGGCTATATACCGCAACTTGGGGCAGGGCTAGACTGCTGGCGTAGATGTTGGAGCGACCTTGAGGAGAATGTGATGGACTACACCGGAAGCCAATCTGAGAAGGCAGTTCCCGCTGGTGAATTGGACCGGACCCACATCGGGCACACCGTCAGCTTTCAGTCAAACGAGTTCACGGTCGTCTTTGGCAAGATCGCAGGGATCGCCAGAACAGAGGCGCTCGTTTACCTGTCCCTGGACGGAGTGGCAGGCGGAACGCACCTGAAGGACGAGTACGATCTTCCGCTCACCCACAACGTCTACCTCCAGTTGGATCCCATTTCCAGCGCCGAGACCACCATCAAGGACCTCTTCGGCAAGGTCCAGGAGAACCTGCGCAGTGGCAGCCATAAGGGTGAGGACAAGACGGACAAGCTCTAGCCCGCACGGCTACCGGGCCGAACCCGGTCAAGCACGAGGCCCCTACTTTCCTGCGTTCGCAGGGGAGTAGGGGCCCAGTCATGTGGCGGTGGCGGTTTGAACCCCTGTGGACGGGAAGGGCAAGCCGCACATGGGCGGGGCGTAGGGTGGAAGTGAGACGAAAGGAACACTTCATGAAGAAAATCCTCATGGTACTGACCAGCGTTTCCGAGATTGGCGATATCGGAGAGAAGACCGGCTACAACGTGGCCGAAGCTGCACATCCCTGGAAGGTCTTCAAGGATTCCGGGCATTTCGTCGACTTTGCGTCCATCAAGGGCGGGCAGCCCCCGCGCGACGAGGTGGACTCAAAAGATCCCATCCAGGTCGCCTTCACGGACGATGAGACCACCCGCGCCGGTCTCTATAACACTGCACGCGTTGACGTTGTAGATCCCGACCAATACGACGCCGTCTTCCTAGTGGGCGGCCACGGCACCATGTGGGACTTCCCGGACAGCGAAGGCTTGCAAAATCTGGTGGCCAGCGTCTATAACGCCGGCGGCTTGGTAGGAGCGGTCTGCCACGGACCGGCGGGCCTGTTGAATGTGGAATTGAAGAACGGGCTTCGCCTCGTCGAAGGCCGCAGGGTTGCTGCCTTCACCAACGACGAGGAGGTTGCCGCAGGGAAGGACAAGGTCATCCCGTTCTTCTTGGCCGACCGGCTTGAAGAGCAAGGCGCCACCCACGTCTTCGCTGACGTCTTTGAGGAGAAGGTCGTGGTTGACGAGCGGCTGGTGACGGGCCAGAACCCGGCCTCGGCCGCTGGCGTGGCCAAGGAGATGGAGAAGCTCTTCGCAGAGGTCATCCACCAGGAAAAGGCCGAGGAACAGCATGAGACCGAGGCTCTGCGCGCCGAGAAGGACGCCGAGAAGAACGCCAGGAAGGCTGCTGCGGCAGGCACCGAACACTAACGCCCGCAGGTGGCCCTCGTCAGTGACGAAATCAGTCGGGCCGAGATCCGTTGTCCAGGTGTAAAAGCAAAACCCCTACTTTCCTTATCATCTAAGGGAAGCAGGGGTTTTGCTACGTGGCGGTGACGGTGGGATTTGAACCCACGTTGGCTTTTACACCAAACAACATTTCGAGTGTTGCACCTTCGGCCGCTCGGACACGTCACCAACCTGAATAGGTTACCGGAGCCTGCCGTGCATCCCCAAAACGGCATAGGTTCCGGCCCGAGCAGGAGCGGACCATCCAGGATTCCCGGCACTGGTCACCCTTGGCTGCCAAGGTGCGCGTTGAGTTATCCACATAGGGAATTTGCTGGGCTGTTTTTGTTGGCGGGTCGCTGGATGATGGGGGTATGGGGATCCCGGGTGTTGAGGAGGCGGTGGAGGCTTTCGAGGCTGCTGCTGCGGAGTTTGCTGCCGTTGTGCGCCGGGGGCTGGATGGTCGGGGTTCCCAGACGGATTCCGGGACGGGTTCCGGGATGGGTTCCGGGGGTGGTGATCCTTTGCGGGGGCAGGCCGATGCTTGCCTGGACGGGCTGGGCGGTTCGGTCCGGGTGGACGCGATGGTGGCGGCGTTCAGGGTGCGCCTGGCCGCCGCGTACGCGGGAAAGGCTGCGGCCCTGGACGGCCCGGTCAGGAGCCCTGGGGAACACACGGCCCAGGAGATGGGTGTGGTGTCCGAGGTCGCGTGTGCGCTGACGGTGAGTGAACGCTCGGCCTCGGCGCTGTTGGCGCAGGCCCATGAGCTGACCACTGCCTTGCCGCTGACGCTGGCCGCGCTGCAGTCCGGGGATCTGTCGTGGCAGCACGCGCGGGTCATGGTCGATGAAACCACCGGCCTGGATGCGGCCGGGGCGGCGGCGTTGGAGGCCCGTTTCCTGGGCCCGGACGTTCCGGACCGGGCCCGGGAGTGCCCGGCCGGTGACCTGGTCCCGTCCCGGTTCCGGCACAAGGCCAGGACCTGGCGGGAACGGCACCACCCGGTCAGTATCGAAAAGCGCCACGCCAGGAGTGTGTTGGACCGGCGGCTGGAGTACGTCCCGGACCGGGACGGCATGGCCTGGCTTTCGGCTTACCTGCCCGCGGACCGGGCGGCCGGGATCTGGAACGGCATCACCGCCACCGCCCGCACCCTCCAGGGCCCGGCCGAGACCCGCACCATGACCCAGCTCCGCGCCGACATCGCCGCCCAACTGCTCCTCAGCGCAGGCTTCACCGGCACCACGGCCAGCCCGGCCGGGCGCACCAATAACCTCGGGGCGGGCAACAGCGGCTACACCAGCACGGCAGGCAGCACCGCGGACCGCCGGACCGCCGCAGGCAGCCGTGCCCCGGACCGCGACGTCTCGGCAGGCTGCCCCGCGGGCCCCGACCTTACCGCTGGTAGTTCCCCCGACAGCCATGGCGACGCTGGAAGCGTCCTGGCCACCGGGACCATGGCGGGCAACGACGTCCTGGCGGGCCATGTCAAAGCCACCGGGACCGCGGCGGGCAACGACGTCCTGCCGGGCCATGTCGAAACCAACGGGACCGCGGCGGGCAACGAAGCCGTGGCGGGCAGCGACGTCCTGCCGGGCAACGACTTGATGGCGGGGCGGGTCCCGTCGCCGGCGGCGCAGGTCCTCGTGACGGTGCCGGTGTTCGCGCTGATGGGGCTGACGGACGAACCCGCCACCCTCGACGGTTACGGGCCGATCCCGGCGTCGATGGCCCGGAGCCTGGTCGCCGACGGCGCAGGCTCCTTCCACCGCGTCCTGACCGACCCCCGCAACGGGGCACCACTGGAGATCGGCCGCCAAAGCTACCGGATCCCCGCCGCGATGCGCCAATGGCTGAGGATGCGGGACGGCAAATGCCCCTTCCCCGGCTGCAACAACCAGTCCCTGGACAACGAAGCAGACCACCTCCTGGCCTGGGCAGACGGCGGCACCACCGGCATCAGCAACCTCGGACAGCCCTGCCCCAAACATCACCGGCTGAAACACACCACCGCCTGGACACCCACCGAAGCGAGCATCGACAAACCACCCGGCTGGACCTCACCCACCGGCCGCCACTACCAAAGCGAACACCAAGACTGGGAACCACCCCACTGGCCACCCCAAATCCTCGGCCCGGTACTGGACCAAGAACACAGCCCCACCGTGCCCAATTACGAGCCCGACGATCAGAAACGGGCGTCAACTGCCCCCGAAGGTATCCTGCCTGATGATTTTCCTGAAGATCCGCTGCCGGAGTGGGCCCTGTTTCAGGAGCCCAAGGGCCCCTTGGCGGCGGGTGGCTTTCGCCGCGCGCGTCCCGGGGACTAGATTCATAAGCAAGATGACTAATTCAGACAAAGCAGCGCAGGCAACCGCCTATTGGACCACGGGACCGCAGCACGGCGAGCTCCGGTGCGAGGACTTGCCCGCGCCGCGGCCAGGCGAAGCCCTGGTCCGCACCCTTTACTCCGGCATCAGCAAGGGCACCGAAATTGTCGTGCATAAAGGTTCGGTTCCACCGCGCGTGGCCCAGGAGATGCGCGCCCCGCATCAAGAGGGCTCCTTTCCTTCTCCCGTGAAGTTCGGCTACCTCTCCGTCGGCATTGTTGAACAGGGGCCCGAAGACTGGCTGGGCCAGATGGTCTTCTGCCTCAACCCCCACCAGGACCGCTACGTGAGTGCCATTGCCGATCTCACAAGAATCCCCGACGGCGTACCCGCCCGCCGTGCGGTGCTCACCGGAACCGTGGAAACCGCCCTTAATGCCCTCTGGGAGGCCGGCCCACGAATGGGGGACCGGATCGCCGTGGTGGGGTCCGGCCTGGTGGGCGGCATGGTGGCCACGTTGTTGCGAAGCTTCCCGCTTTCCCGCCTTCAGTTGGTGGACCTCGATCCGGAGCGCCGGAAACTTGCAGACTGGCTCGGAGTGGATTTCGCCCACCCCGACGATGCGAAGCCGGACTGCGACATCGTGTTCCACTGCTCCGCCTCCCAGGAGGGCCTGGAGCGCAGCCTGCAGCTGACGGGCGACGAGGGCGACGTCATCGAAATGTCCTGGTACGCCAACCGCGAGGTCACCTTGCCACTCGGCGAGGACTTCCACGCCCGTCGGCTCTCCATCCGTGCCAGCCAAGTGGGCGTTGTGGCTAGGGCCCGCAGGCACCGGCGCACCAACGCAGACCGGCTGAACCTCGCCGTATCTCTCCTCAAGGATCCGGTCTTTGACGTGTTCCTCACCGGCGCCTCTCCGTTCACGGACCTTCCGGCGGTGGTCCAAGACCTGGCCGACGGGACCCTCGAAGCCCTCTGCCACGTGATCGAATACCCCAACGCCGCCAGCCCTGACCCCGCAGCAACCAGCCCCGCAGCAACCAGCCCCGCAGTAACCAGCCCTGCAGCAACCAGCCCTGCCAAAACCAGCCCCAAAGACTAGAGGTAACCAGTGTTCAGCCTGACCGTCCGCCGCCATTTTATGATCGCCCACAGCCTTCCCCGTGAGGCCTTCGGGCCTGCTCAGGCACTTCACGGCGCAACCTTCGTGGCCGAGGTGGCGTTCCGCCGTCGTGCACTGAACCAGGACGCAATTGTCCTGGACATCGGGGCTGCCGGCGGCATGATCGAGGACGTGCTGGCCGGCCTCAACTATCGCAACCTGGACGAGCACCCGGACTTCGAGGGCAAGCTCACCACCACCGAAGCACTCGCCGAATACATTGCCCAGGCCGCCGCCAGGAAGCTTAAGGACAGCGACGACGGCCGTGAACTCACGGGAATCGACGTCACCTTGCGTGAAAACCCGGATGCCTGGGCCACGTACTCGCTGGACCTGACCGACTGACTTCCGTGGACGTCCGGTTCCTTGTCCCCGCCAATATCCACCACAATTCGGGCGGCAATGTCTACAACGCGAAGCTCGCCGATGCCATGAGGGCCCAAGGCGTCGACGTCGAAATCCTGGCCGTGGACGGTTCCTGGCCGGACTCCAGCGCCAAGGAACGGCGCCGGATGGGCAGCCTTGTGGGCGCTTGGGAGCCAAAAACGGAAATCGAGGCGGCCACGATCAGCATTGTGGACGGCCTCGTCGCCTGCGGCGTTCCCGATGAAATCGAATACGCCGCCGCGGCCGGCCAGCGCGTTTTCGTCCTGCTGCATATGCCCTCGATCAGCCATGCGGACGGCGAACAGCGGGCTCTGCGCGCGGCTTCCGGCGTCATCTGCACCAGTTCGTGGGCTGCGGACGCCATCAAAGACAGATACGGGATCGCCTCCAGCCGGGTGGCCCTCCCGGGGACCGACGCCGCCCCAGTAGCAGCTGGTTCCGACCCGCCCCACATCGTTGCGGTGGCGGCGCTTCTCCCCAATAAGGACCAGTTGTTGACCGTGGCCGCACTCGCCGGGCTCCAAGACCTTGCCTGGACGGCCTCCCTGGTGGGAGCGGACGACGCCGACCCCGGCTATGCAGCGCTGGTCAAGACCGCCATTGCCTCCCAAGGAATGGAAGAGCGGGTGCGGGTCACCGGCCAGCTCGCCGGACAGACGCTGGAAAACGAATGGAATCGGGCAGACCTCAGCCTGCTGGTGTCGCGGGCTGAAACGTTCGGGCTCGTGGTCACTGAATCACTGGCGCATGGGATTCCGGTTATCGTGCGGGAGGGGACCGGCGCTGTCGAGGCGCTGGGCCTGGCCTCCAAACGGAACGGGAAACCCGGAAATGAAGCTCGCGCCCTGCCCGGGACGGCCGTCGAACTTCCTGGTCCAGACACCAGCCATCCGGCCATGCTCTCGGCCGTGATCCGGCGTTGGCTGGCGGAACCTGGGCTCCGCAGCAGGTGGCGCGCCGAGGCCCTGGCCGCCCGGGACAGGTTGCCCCAATGGGACGCCACCGGCCGCATCGTGATTGAGTACCTCGAGCGGATTCGCTGACAAAACGCCTATCGCAGCAGGTACCAGCGGTGCACAATGAGGCATGACCACGCACGTGTCCTCCGCCAGCCTCAGCCCGCAAGCCCCGCCAGCGGAACGGCTCACTCCTGAATTGTTGCGCGCCTGGGCCTGGCACAAACAAGGCCTCGATGGCACACTCCTGGGCGCGGAAGCCGCCGACGTGTTAGCCACGGCAGGCTGGGCGCGCTCCGTGGGCGGTGCCAACCCCTACCTCACTCTCTTTGCCCGCGCCGGAACCAGCCGCGAACAGGCTGACGCCGACGTCCTGTCCCTGAAGATCCACGAGCTGCCCGCCGCCCGCGGCTGCACTTATGTCCTGGGCCACGAGGACTTCGCCTGGGGTCTCCAAATCGGCAGGGACGCCGCCGTTGCACCCTTTCGCGTCCTCGCCAGGATGGGCGTTGAGCGCGGCGAAATCACACTCCTGGAGGAGCAGATCCTTCACGCGCTGGCCGAGGCAGGAGGCCCTTTGGATCCCAAACAGCTCAAGGATCTGCTGGGCGATTCGGTCAGGAACCTCGGTGAAGAAGGCAAAAAGAAGGGCGCCGCAACCACCCTGCCCACGGCCCTGGGCCTCCTGCAGGCGGACGGCCGGATCCGGCGCGTGCCGGTCAACGGACGCCTCGATCAGCAACGGTACGCCTACACGCTGTGGGGCTTACCGCCCACCTCCATGAACGACGACGAAGCCCGCGCCCTCCTCCTGGAGCGCTATCTCGGATGGACCGGCGGCGCCACCTTCAAACAGTCGCAATGGTTCACGGGGTTCACGATGGCGCACACGAAGGCAGGGCTCGCAGCCGTCGGAGCTGTGGAGGTTCCTGCGGCGGACGGCGAGGTGCTGTGGATGCTGCCCGACGACGTCGAACGCCTCGCTGCTTTCGACGCACCGGCGGAGGAACAGATCCAATTGCTCGCAGGCACAGACTCCCTCGTGCTGCTCCGGCGGAACTCCGCGGACATGATTGCCGAACAGGATAAGGACAAGCAACTACTCGGCTCCACCCTGGCGCTTCAGGCGGACCTCCCCGACCACCCCATCCTTGACCGCGGCCGGATCATCGGATTGTGGCAATACGATCCCGGAAAGGCGCGGATCGCGTACTGGCTCTTTGACGGCCCCACACCGGCGGCAACCCAGCGCATTGCCGAAGTTGAGGCCTGGATCCGGGATGAACTGGGCGATTTCCGCTCCTTCAGCCTCGACTCGCCTGCCTCCCGCCAGGACCGGATCGACGCCCTGGACGCCGCAGGCCGGGACGCCTCAGGCCTGGACGCCTAGGCGCGGCTCCGGTGCGCGGCGAAGAAATCCCGGAGAAGTACGCCGCATTCCTCTTCCCTGACACCGCCGTACACCTCCACCCAATGGTTGAGGCGGCGCTCGCGGAGAACGTCAAAGACTGAGCCTGCCGCGCCGGCCTTCTCATCCCAAGCGCCAAATACCACCCGCGGAATCCTTGCCAGCACCACGGCGCCGGCGCACATGGCGCACGGCTCCAGCGTGACCACAAGCGTGCAGTCCTCCAGCCGCCAGCCGTCCCCAGTGCCCCCGCCCAGCTTCGAGCGCGCACGCAACCGTTCGGCAGCTTCCCGGATGGCCACCACCTCCGCGTGGGCAGTGGGGTCTCCCAGTTCCTCCCGCTGGTTCCGGCCGGCCCCGAGCACCGCGCCGTCGGGCCCTATCACCACGGCACCGATGGGCACATCCTCAGTAGCAAGCGCGCGCCGGGCTTCGTCCAAGGCAAGACCCATCCACTCGTGGTGGGTTTTTTCTGCGGCGACCATGGCTCAATGATAGTTTCGAGGGATATCCAGCCTTGCAAAGCATCGACGCCGGGGAGGCACCGTGGACATGGACACCCTGAGGGAACGCCTGGGCCAATGGTTCAAGCCGTATGCCGCGCTGTGGATCACGTTGCTGGTGGGCGGCGCGTTGGTCGTCATCATGGCACTGCTGGGAGCCGAGGTGTACGACGACGTCGTGGACGACCAAGGCCTGGCATCCCTGGACCTGCCCGCGCTGGAACTGGCACAGAACCTGCGTAGCCCGGAACTCGACGCAGGGGTAACGGCCTTTACCAACATCGGCGGCGGAATCGGCATGCCCATCCTGGCCAGCATCCTCACAGCCTGGCTTACCTTCCTGAGCAGGACCTGGCGGCCCATTATCCTGGTGGGCGGAGCCGCGGCCGTTTCCACGTTCGCAACCACTATCGGCAAACGGCTGGTGGGACGCACCCGCCCGGACCACGCCGAAGCCGTCCCGCCGTATGAGACCTCGCCGTCATTCCCCAGCGGCCATACCCTCAACACCACCGTGGTGATCGGCGTCCTGGTGTACATCATGTGCCTGCAATTCGAGATCCTTTGGGCACGGATCACAGCCATCACTGCCGGGGCGGTTTTTATCATCGCGATGGGCCTGAGCCGGGTGTTCCTGGGCCATCACTGGCTGACGGACGTGATGGCCGGGTGGTTCCTGGGCCTGGCCTGGGTGGGCATGGTGATCCTGGCCCACCGGCTGTTCCATCTGACCCGCAAACACGAGCACGTGGGCCCGGCGCCAACGTTCGAGCACCCCGTCCTCCGGGACGATCATACGAGCTGATTCCCGGCCCGGGGGCGCCATGCCCGGATGGTAGTTTTGACGCATGCGCACTCTCGTTGTGGACCACCCGCTGGTCGCCCATAAGCTCACTGTCCTGAGGGACAAAAACACCCCGTCCCCCGTCTTTCGGCAGTTGACGGAAGAGCTGGTGACGCTCCTGGCTTACGAGGCCACCCGCGATGTCCGCACCCAGCCGGTGACCATCGAGACACCCGTGAGCACCACGGTGGGCACAGCCTTCACCAAGCCCACGCCCTTGGTGGTTCCCATCCTCCGCGCCGGCCTGGGGATGCTTGAAGGCATGACCAAGCTGGTCCCCACCGCTGAGGTGGGTTTCCTCGGCATGGCACGGGACGAGGAAACCCTGGACATCATCACGTACGCCGAGCGCCTCCCCGAGAACCTCACCGACCGGCAGATCTTCGTCCTGGACCCCATGCTTGCCACCGGCGGCACCCTCCGCGAAGCCATTAAGTTCCTGTTCAAGCGCGGCGCCTCCGACGTCACCTGCATCTGCCTGCTGGCCGCTCCTGAAGGGCTGGCCAAGCTGGAGGAGGAACTGTCCGACGCCAACGTGACCATCGTCCTGGCGTCCATCGACGAAAAGCTCAACGAGAAGTCCTACATCGTCCCCGGACTGGGCGACGCCGGCGACCGCCTTTACGGGATCGCGGGATAGCCAGGGCGGGGCGAGGGGACCCCGCAGCGGCCGGACGGCTCTGGCCAGGGGTTACGGGGTTCCGGATTCAGCATCGGCCCGTTAGCCTGTGCGGATGGACTGGAAACTTGAACTCGTTTTTGTACCCGTCTCCGACGTCGACCGCGCCAAGGACTTCTATGTCAACAAGGTGGGGTTCAACGCGGATTTCGACGAGCGGCCCAGCGATTCCATCCGCTTCGTCCAGCTGACGCCGCCCGGCTCGGCCTGCTCGATCAGCATCGGCGAAGGGCTCACCGATGCCCCTCCGGGCAGCGCACCAAACCTGCAGATCGTCGTCGATGACATCCAAGCCGCCCATGACCACCTCAAGGGCAACGGCGTGGACGTGAGTGATATCGACATCCAGGACTGGGGACATTTCGTGTACTTTGCGGACCCGGACGGGAACAAGTGGGCCGTGCAGTACATACCGGGGCGCGGCGCCTCAGGCAATACGTAGGGCAAAATGGGGTTCATGACCCTGCCCATTCCTGCTGCCACACGAACATTGACCTGCCGCGCCGTCCTCTTTGACATGGACGGCACGCTGGTGGACTCCACAGCGGTCGTGGAGCAGGTGTGGGGCGAGTTCGCCGCCCGCTACGGCCTGGACATCGCCGAGATCCTGCGCACCTCCCACGGCGTCCAGGCAGGCGATACCGTGCGCCGGTTCGCGCCTGCCGGTGCCGACATCGTTGCGCTCACTGCAGAACTTGGTGCCATGGAACGGGTGCGGACTTCCGGCATCGTTGCGCTGCCCGGTGCCTCCGAACTGCTCCGGAGCCTGCCCGCGGATGCCGTGGCCCTGGTGACGTCGGCGGACCGGATCCTGGCTGACATCCGCATGGATGCCGCTGGACTGGCCATGCCTGCCGCTGCCGTGACGGCTGACCTCGTGACGCGCGGCAAGCCGCATCCGGAAGGCTACCTGACCGCTGCCGGTTTGCTGGGCGTGGCGCCGGAGGATGCCGTGGTCTTTGAGGATGCCCCGGCTGGAATCGCGGCCGGAGTGGCTGCGGGCATCCGGACCGTGGCGGTGGGCCCAAACACGGGCGAATTACCGGCGGGAGTGCTCCATATCCCGGATTACACCGCGGTCACGGCCTCGGTGGAAACGGACGCCGCAGGACGGCGGATTATTTCTTTCCGGCTTTGAGGTCGGCTACGACCTTCGCGATCCGCCTCGCCCTGGTTTCCTCCGTTTTGGCATCCCCGAGCGGCTCCACATAACGGCGCTGCGCGCTGTAGTTCAGGGTGGCATAGAACGCCTGGGCATCCGGTTCGGCGGCCATGGCTGCGGCCAGGTCATCCGGGACTTCAATGATCCGGGGCTGCGTGTCGAGTTCCAGATCCACTTCAACAGTGTCGCCAGCCTCTACGCCGGTGAATTCCCGGTTGGCGGTGCTCACCCCAACCAGGCTATGACCGCCCATCACCGCGATGCTGCTCCGGTAGCTCTTGCCGTTGATGGTTACCACTACCGGCGGGCGCTTGCCTGCGCCCAGGGCAGTCACAACCTCCTCCGGAACCTCAATACCAGCCTTGTTGCCGCTGCCCAGGATAGTCGTGGTGAATTTCATGGCCCCAGTATGGCCCGGAGCCGCAGGTCAGGGAAGTCCGGCCCCCGCGAACATACAACGCCAAAAAGCAGCAGGCCCTGAACCGGGGGATTCAGGGCCTGCTGCTTCGGATGGCGGAAGCCGCAATTACCGGCTTAGTACCAGTTGTTCGACAAGTGGAAATTCAGCGCGCCGCACGGCGACTGGTAGCGCTCCTGGATGTAGTTCAGGCCCCAATTGATCTGCGTGCGGTAGTTGGTGAGGTAGTCCGCCCCGGCGCTCGCCATCTTCTCGGCGGGCAGCGACTGGACAATGCCGTACGCGCCGCTGCTCGCGTTGGTGGCCGTGGTGGTCCAATCAGATTCCTTGGTCCACAACGTCTGCAGGCACTGCATCTGGTCGGCTGACCAGCCATAGCTGGCAAGCTGGCTCGCCGCATAGGCCTGGGCCCCGGCGGGATCGTTGACGGCGACGACGGGGGCCGGTGCGGGCTCAGGGGCGGGGGCCGGTGCGGGTGCCGGTGCTGGTGCGGGTGCCGGTGCTGGTGCCGCTTCGGCGGCCTGCGGGGCAACGCTGATCTCGGCCGGAGCTGGTTCAGGGGCCGGGTTGGCCCGCATCTCGGCCTTTTCCAGCCTCAAGTTGGATTCAAGCTCTGCCGCCGAGGACTGGGTCCCGCTGACCGCCACCGGAGTCATGGATTCGGAAGCCTGGCCTGCTGCGCCGACCCCGATGAGGAGGGCGCAGGCCGCACCGAAAACGGCTGCACGCTTGCCCAGGGACGAAGCTTTTGTGT
The DNA here is from genome assembly GCF_042270935.1 of Pseudarthrobacter sp. NPDC055928. Taxonomy (NCBI): domain Bacteria; kingdom Bacillati; phylum Actinomycetota; class Actinomycetes; order Micrococcales; family Micrococcaceae; genus Pseudarthrobacter; species Pseudarthrobacter sp. NPDC055928. The sequence continues at coordinate 47,489 of NZ_JBHJZH010000004.1, read as the reverse complement.
GTTGCGCCGCGGTCTTGCCACGGCCGTTGTCTTTATGTGCACCGCGCTCTGGGCGCGCTTGTACCTTGAATTCAGACATGATGGATCGCCTCTCACACCTGCGGAGTTAGCTGTCGGGTTCGGATGAGGGCATCCGGCCACACGGAAAGATCACGTGCTGGCTTCACCCCAAGGGCAGTTAAGTGCCCGGGACTCTGGGTCCCCCGCCTCTGCCTGGTCAAGCGGAATCCGGGAAGCGGCAGAGCTTGGCGTCATCCGGATATGCGGCTCAAAGGGAACCGCACCCCATCGACGCTACAGGAGCGCGACGCTTAAGTCACATTTTGGTAACAGAGATCACGACGCCGGTGCGTTGCCTTGCTATGAGCCGTTGATCGCCGGCAGGCGCAACGTGAACTGGGTCCGACCCGGCCGGGAGTTCACTTCCACGTTGCCGCCGTGGGCCTCCACAATGGACTGCACAATGGACAGCCCAAGCCCGCTGGACCCTTCCGAGGCCGCCGCGCCGGAGGACCGTGAAGATCCAGTCCGTGCCGCGTCTGCGCGGGCAAACCGGGCAAAAACGTGGTCCACGAATTCCGGCGGGATGCCAGCGCCGTCGTCCGTTACTGTCACCACGGCACTGCCGTCGGCGGACCTCATCACGGCCGTGGTGACCGTTGTGCCCGGAGCGGTGTGTTTGCGTGCGTTGGACAGTAGGTTTACCAACACCTGGCGCAGCTGCGACGCATCGGCATTGACCGCAAGCGGCTCGTCCGGAAGCTCAAGATGCCAGTTGTGGCCGGGTGCGATGATTTTTTCGTCGCTGACGGTTTCGATCACCAGCTGCGTCAGATCCACCTCGCTGAGTTTCAACGGCTGGCCCTCGTCCAGCCTGGCGAGCAGGAGCAGGTCTTCCACCAGCGTGGTCATGCGCTCGGACTGGTTCTGAACCCGGGCCAGCGATTTCCGGCCATCCGGAGTGAAGTTCTCGGTCATCCGCATTAGCTCCGTGTAACCGCGGATGGCGGTGAGCGGAGTGCGCAGTTCGTGGGACGCGTCGGCAACGAATTGCCGTACCTTGGTCTCGCTTTGCTGCCGGGCCTGCAGCGCGTTGGCCACGTTGTCGAGCATGAGGTTCAGCGCATGCCCCACGCTGCCCACCTCGGTTCCGGGGTTGGAGTTCGACGGCGGGACGCGCACCGCAAGTGCCACCTCGCCAGCGTCTAGCGGGAGCCGCGAAACGCGTGTGGCCACCTCGGAAAGCTGCTCCAGCGGCTGCATGGTGCGCCGGATGAGGATAGTCCCGGCCAGGCCAATCAAGACCAGCCCTCCGAGGGAAACAAAAACGAAGGTCCACACCAGGGAGGTGAGGGTGCTTTCCTTGCCGGCGAGCGGGAGCCCGGTCACCAGGACATCACCGTAGTTCGTTGCCACTGCAATCAGCCGGTACTCGCCATTGGAGAGCGTCCGGTCCACAGGGCGGGAATCCTTCTGGAGGGCCAGCAGGATCTCCTTGTCCTCAGCGGACAGGGGAGAACGCGTGGTATCGGAGGCCAGGAATCCGGCGCTGTTGACCTGCCCATTCAGGATCCGGGCGTTGAGCGTACCCACGCTTTGCCCACGGGAATCCAGCGGGTCCGGCCTGCCGTTGAAGCCGCCCAGCGGCGGCCGGCCGGGGTCGTTGGACCGGGAGGCCGCCTGGCTGAGCTGTTCGTCGAGCTGGCGGGTAAGGAACGAGTCCATGGAAGCGTAGCTGAAGAGGCCAACTGCGCCGCAGATGGCCACCAGCAGGGCCATGGCAACCAGTACAAGGCGTGTACGCAGATGCCAGGTGGAGGGCTTCAGCCAGCTCCGGCCATGCGTGGGCGCCACTGCAGGCAGTGAGGGCACGGCCTAGTCCGCCGGTTTGATGACGTATCCGGCGCCGCGCACCGTGTGGATCATGGGCGGATGCACGGCATCGACCTTCTTGCGCAGGTACGAGATGTAGAGCTCCACAATGTTGGCCTGCCCGCCAAAGTCGTAGTTCCAAACGCGGTCCAGGATTTGCGCCTTGCTGATGACGCGCCTGGGGTTCTCCATGAGGTACCGGAGCAGCTCGAACTGCGTGGCAGTCAGCTGCAGTTCATCGCCGGCCCTGGTCACCTCGCGGGTATCGATGTTGAGGACAAGGTCACCCACTACCAGCTCAGCGGTGTCCATCGCTGCCACGCCGGAGCGCTGCACTAGCCGGTGCAGCCGGAGGAGGACCTCCTCCATGCTGAACGGCTTGGTCACGTAGTCGTCACCGCCGGCAGCCAGGCCCACAATCCGGTCCTGGACGGCATCCTTCGCAGTCAGGAAGAGCGCCGGTACTTCAGGCGCGAAGGCGCGGATCCTGGTCAGCAGCTCGACGCCGTCGAACCCGGGAAGCATCACGTCGAGAACAAGGACGTCCGGGCGGAACTCCTTGGCGAGCTTTACAGCCTCGGGACCGTCAGCGGCGACGGCCACCGACCATCCGGACATGCGCAGGCCCATGCTCATCAGTTCGGAGAGGCTGGGCTCGTCGTCGACCACCAAGGCACGGATGGGGGAGCCGTCCGGGTGGGTAAGTTGGGGAAGGTTGTTGGTCATGGAGTGCGAAGTGGCCATGGGACAACTCTCCGATGCGTCGTTGAGCCCCCGCTTTAGGCTTCCTGTGCGCTGGCTGTGAATCCCAGCCTAGCGAGCTGAAAGCTGCCCAGCGGCAGATTCCCCTGACGATCAACCGGGACTTTCCCTGGCTATGCTGGCGTCCAGCAGGCCCCCTTCGACGCTCCCAGCGGTTTCCGGGGCGGACGGGGGTGGAATTTTTTTGTCCGGATGGCGGCGGAGCTGGACACCACGGCAAATCAAGGGGTGTATTTCAGCAACTCCATCGCTGGTGAATTGTGGTGGCCCTTTTAGGGGTTCGGGCGAATAATATTCGGGAAAGATGGTTTTCCAACCAATCGTTCTGGAAAACATCTGTTATTTTATCGCTCTGTCAGAATCGTGATCTGAGCCACATTCTCTGAATTCGTCTCACTATGCGGAACGATCCGTCCATTGTTACTTGCAAGTTCGCATTGTTACGTTGCACACTTCAATTGTGAACAAGAACTCAACAGCACCTGCAGCCGCAGAATATTGGCCCAGCACACCCGCTGCTGCCGACATGCGCTGTTGTCGAATGCACGCCTGACCTTCACACCCCGCGAAGTTCCTAGGCATTCGCCCCCCAGCCCAGCGTCGGGCGCCCCTCCCCAGATCTCATTGCGGGGAAACCAAGCATTCGAGCCGCGATGACGGCCATTCACATTGAGGTAACTAATCCATGTCAGTTGCATCCGGATACGTCCACATCTCTGTCCGAAACGCCACCAAGGCAGCCCAGCCCTCTGGCCTGCGCCAGGGTTTCGGTGCCCGCCCGGCGTTCGCTCCCGCCGCGCCCGGTACCAGCTTCCCCGCTCCCGGCTACGCCCCTCAGGGCTACAACCCCAACTCTTATGGCCAACTCCGCGCCGTCCAGCCCGCCGACGCGGCCCCGGTCACCGCACCCACGCCAGTTGTGGCGGGACCCAACACTGTCCGCCCGGTAGCAAACGACAACGTTGCCCGCGGCTTCGTGCTCTACATGGGCATCGACGAGGAAACGGCAGCTGCTGCCGGAACCTCCATCGCCAAGCTTGCCCAGGAAATCCGCGCCTACGCCCAGTCGCTGGTGTCGGGGGCCGAAAGCTACGCGGCAGTGGCTGTCGCGCCGGCCAGCACGCCCGGTTCCGCGCTCGACGTCGTCCGTTCCACCTTTGGCGACCCCACGGTGAACGCTCGCCAGCGCACTGAAACCGCACGCCAGCAGCAAGCCCAGGACCCGCGTCCCTCCGGCGTGCTGATCGACCTCGCCCGCCGCGAGGTCCACCTGGACGGCGAATCCCTGAACCTCACGTTCAAGGAGTTTGAGCTCCTTAACTACCTCGTGGAGAACGGCACCCGCACCGTGGGCCGCGACGAATTGCTCGAAGGCCTGTGGCGCAACGCCGAGGAAGTCCCCAACGAGCGGACCATCGACGTCCATATCCGCCGCCTCCGCTCCAAGCTCGGACGCCTCGCCAACACCGTGCGAACCGTCCGCGGCCAGGGCTACCGCTTCTACGAGCACCCGGAAGTTGTTGTCTGGGCCGCTCCGGAATACTCGATCTAGCTAAACTTCAGCACCGCGAAAAGGCGGCACGATCCCTCTGCGCCTGCGCTCGTCCCTCGCGCAACAACGGCGCTGTCGGGATGTCCCGCCATTCCGCGTTCAGGGCTCGTGAGTATTGACCTCCGCGGCTGCTGGTTAGCGGCCGCCCCAACTGAAGTGAGCTGGCGCTAGGCTTGGGGACATGAGTGACCACCACATCAAGCGCCTCGTGATTATGCGGCATGCCAAGGCGGACTGGCCGGGTGGGGTTGCCGACCACGAACGGCCGCTGGAGGAACGCGGGCACCGCGAGGCGCCCTTGGCGGGCCGGTGGCTGCTCAAGCATGGCATTGTCCCCGACTTCATCCTCTGTTCCAGTGCGCTCAGGACGCGGCAGACCTGCACTTGGGTGTGCTCGGAACTCGGAGATAAGGCGCCGACGCCGAAGCTTGAGGACGGCCTGTACGCCGCGTCTGCGCTGCGCATGTTGACCGTGGTCAACCATGTCCCCGATACCGTCACTACGCTGATGCTCATCTCGCACATGCCCGGCGTACAGGACCTCGCCATGCACCTGGCTTCCCGCGACTCCGACCACGACGCCTACATGGACGCCGCCACCCGGTATCCCACCAGCGCGCTCACAGTCCTGGAAACCGATAAATCCTGGGCGGAACTGGATGGCCAGGACGCCCGGATCACCAAGTTCAAGGTTCCGCGCGCCCACTGATCTGACGAAGCAGTCCCGAGACGTGCTGGATGGCCGGGCTCGCCGTCATGGTCCGGCGGTAAACCATTCCCACCTGCCTGACCTGGACGGGATTGACCAATGGCACGGGCACGACGTCAGGTGGCAGTGCCGGCCTGCCGAGGCGGGGAACCAGTGCTACGACGGCTCCCTGCTCCACAAGGGAAATATGGGTTGCGAAGTCAGGATCGTAGACCTTGATGTCCGGCACCCGGCCCAGATCGGCGAAAATCCTCAGCAGGGCCTCGTTGCAGATGGCTCCGTGCGGTGTGCTGATCCACTGCTCATCAACAAGGTCGGCCGGCTCCACGTGGCCGCGTCCTGCCAGCGGATGGCTGCCGTGCACCAGCAGGTCGGCAACGTCCTCGCATAACCACTCAAGCGTCATATGCTCCGGTATCACCAGCGGTACGGAGTTCCAATTGTGCACCACACCCAGGTCGGCCTCCCCATTGGCCACCCGTGCCACGGCTTCGCGAGGGTCCTCGGCCAGCACGCTCACGTCCAAGTCCGCGCCGGAAGAGGCAAGCCTTCCCAGGAGCGGTCCGACCAAGCCGCGGCAGGCCGTGGAGAAGGCCACCACCTTCAAGTGCCCGCTGGGTCTGGCCGGGTCCGAAAGCAAGGTTGATTCCAGTTCCTCAAGCTCAGACAGGATGCGCCGGCCATAGGCTGCCAGCGTGAGCCCGCGTTCGGTGAGCAGCACCCCGCGGCCGCGGCGCTCGAGGACAGCGAAACCAGTCTGCTTTTCCAGCTTCTTGATCTGTTGGGAGACGGCGGACGGGCTGAAGCCCATAATCTCCGACGCTGCTATGACAGACCCATGCTGCTCAATCGCCGCCAGGGCACGAAGTGAGCCGATTTCAATCATGAAGCAAACGTACATGATCCCGTGTCGAATTCAATGCTGGTGCTTCATCGGGGGTTCTGTAAGAGTGGGACCGTGAACCTCCGCCACTCCCTCCTTGCCGCCCTGGTCGCCGTGCTTTGGGGCCTGAACTTCGTTGCCATCGACTTCGGCTTGCATGCCAACGGCCGTGAGGTACCCCCGCTGTTGTTCGTGGCGATGCGGTTCGTCCTGGTGGTCTTCCCCTGGATCTTCTTCATCAGGAAACCCGACGTCAGCTGGAAGGCGATCATCGGCGTCGGACTCTTTATGAGCGCAGGCCAGTTCGGCCTCCTCTACTTGGCAATGGCCCTTGGCATGCCAGCGGGTCTGGCTTCCCTGGTCCTGCAGGCGCAGGTGCTGCTGACGGTCCTCCTGGCGGCCGGTTTCCTGGGGGAGCGGCCCAGCCGCCGTCAGTTGGCCGGCGTCGTCCTTGGCGTCGCCGGCCTGGCTGTTGTGGCCGTGGGCCGCAGCGCCGTAGCACCGCTGCTGCCGCTCATCATAGTCTTGGGAGCCGCATTGTCCTGGGCCGCCGGAAACGTCGTCGCCCGCCAGGCCAAGGCGGCCTCTGGGCTGGGTCTGGTGGTCTGGTCCGGCGCTGTGGTGCCGCTGCCCCTTGCCGGGCTTTCGTTGCTGGTGGACGGTCCGGAGGCTGTGCTGGGCACCCTGGCCGACCTGCAGCCTGCCACGATCATCAGCGCACTGTATACGGCCATTTTCGCCTCGCTGGTGGGCTACGGAATCTGGAACCGGCTTCTGGCGAGCTACCCGTCGTCGGCCGTTGTTCCCTTCACCTTGCTGGTGCCAGTGGTGGGGATGAGCGCTGCGTGGCTTGCGCTGGGCGAAGTGCCCACCCCTGCCGAGCTGGCAGGCGGGCTGCTTCTGCTGGGAGGGGTGGCGACGGCGGTCCTCACTGGAGGCGCCACGATGCGTCAGCGTCGGGGAGCGCTCCTGGCCCCGCCCGGTTTGGGCGCAGGCTTGGGTGCCGGCTTGCGGGCAGCGGAGGCGGACGACGACGGCCGCTTGGCTGCCGCGGCCGGTCGGGTGGGCGTGCGGGAACCGGACGCGCCCTGAGCGGATTTGCCCTGGGCTGATTTGGTCTGGGTGGAAGTTCGTTGGACGGAAGTTCGCTGGGTGGTGGCGCGTTGCGCGGGCCTGCGTTGCGTTCCACCTTTGGCAGCTTGCCGGCGGGCAGCGGATGCGGGCCTGCGGTTCGCCGGCGAAGGTTTGCCCCGCACCCCCAACTGCCTGCCTGCAGGCCAGGCCGCTGCAAGAAACAGGACAAACAGCGTGGATACGGCGGAGGCAGCGGCCCAATAGAAGTAGTTGTCCGGATCCCCGGTGGGCAGCGGTGTCCCCAGGAACGAAGACTGGTTGGCAAACGCCAGCTCCCACGTGCTGAGGAAAGCCAAGGAGAAAGCAACCGTGAGGCTGGTTCCCGCCCCGGTGGCAATCAGGGCCAGGCGGCGTCCCCGCGCCAGGACCTCTGCGACGGCAGAAGCGTAAGCCAGGGCAACAAGCCCCAGGAACGTGACCATCACGGCCTCTTCAAGGGTGATGGCGGTCAGCACCAGCATGCCCAGAGCGGCGACGGCCGCTATCAAGGCAAACTTCCCGCTGTTACCCATGTGGCGCATGGGATCAATCATCCCCGAGGCAGCCGCTACTTCACCACGTAGCCGCGCATGATTGCCATGATTGCTGCAACACTTTGGTCACGGGTGCGTTCAGGGTTGTACGTCTGGCGGTCCAGCCCCACCACGAAGCAGGCACCAAAAATAGCGGTTTCGAGACTGCCCCGGGAGATGGACCGGTCCACCGGGTAGGCCGCCGCCACGGACTCGATGGCACCGCCGATCACGGCCAGCAACTCGGCCCTGAGGACAGCGAAGGTGTCCCGCCACTCGCTGGGCGCGCGCCAGTTTTCGCTGACCCACAGCCGGGCAAAAGAGGGGTAGTCGGCCATGAAGTCCATGGCCTGCCCGATCATTTCCTCCATCGTCAGGAGCGGATCAGCGGCCGGCAGATCTCCGGCTCCGGCATGAACGGCCCCAGCACTCCCGACGCTCATCAGGCGGGCCTTCAGGATATCGACGCCGTGGCGCAGCAGCTGCGCAATCAGGTCCGACTTGCTTCCGAAGTTGTAATACACCGTGCCCTTGGAGACACCCGCTGCCGCTGCGATCTCATCCACGGTCACCCCGGCAGCGCCGCGCTCGCCGATCAGCTCCATGGAGGCATCAAAGAGCTTCTGCCGGGTGGCGTTGGTCCGCGCCGGGCGGAGCTTCTTTTCGGCGGGACCGTCGGCACGCAGCCGCAGGACCGGACCTGGCACCGGATCCAGTGCCGGACCCTGCGCGGGATCCGGCCCAGGACCCTGCAAGGACGGGCTCATACCGCGATCTCGGGCTTGAGGGTCTTGAGCGTCCAGTACTTCCGTTTCCGGACAGCGAGCGTTGACATCGCGGCGCCCAGGATGGTGTAGCCCAGCAGGCCCAGGACGGTGGGCATGATCATGGAGAGGTCCGCGCCATAGATGAGGTGCCGCATTCCCGAAACCACATAGCCCATGGGCAGGATCTCGTGCACCACGTGGAGGGGCTGCGGAGTGGTCTGCCAGGGGAATGTGCCGCCCGAGGAGACGAGCTGCAGGACGAGCAGTATGAGCACCACGAGCTTCCCCGGTGATCCCAGCAGGGCAACTACGCCTTGGATGATGGCGCTGAAGGCCATCGCGGCAGCCAGCATAAACAGCCACATCAGAACAGGGTGCGCCGGGTTCAGCCCCAAGCCCAGGTCCACCACCAAGGTCAGCAGGGTTGCCTGCACTACCGATACTGCCAGGAAGGGCAGCCACCCTCCGATCGCGATCTTCCACGCCGGGGCGTTTGATGCCAGCGCCCGCTGGGTGATGGGGCGCATGGCCTGGATCAGCATAAAGATGCCGATCCACAGGGCCAGGGTCAGGAAGAAGGGAGCCAACCCAGCCCCGTACGAGTCAGCCTTCGCTTGGGAGACGTTGCTCACGGCCACAGGATCCGCGATGACTTCCGAAAGGCTGTTCTTTTGCTGGTCGTCGGGATTGGGCACTTGGCCTGCGCCTTTCGCGATCTCCTCCGCCAGGGTACGGGAGCCGTCCGCCGCGGTACCGGCACCTGCTTCCAGTTGGCCCGCGCCGGCGTCGAGCGTTTGCGCACCTTCGGAGAGCCTGCCGGCTCCGTCCAGGGCCGCCTGCTGGCCTGTGGCCAGCGTGGCCGCCCCGGTGTGGAGCTGGTCGGCGCCGGTGGAGGCCTGGGCCACAGCGTTCTTAAGCGCAGGGGTGCCTGCGGCCAGTTGCGCAGCGCCCACGCTGACGGCCTCGGAGCCATCTGCCAGTTGCTGGATCTGCGCGGCGTCGGTTTGGATCCTGGTCTTGGCGGTGGCCACTGGGCTGGAGGCCGCCACGGAGTCAAAATCGGCCAAAATACTGTCAGCCTGGGCCTGGGTCAACACACCCGAAGCGATCAGGCGTGTGTTGGATTCGATGACCCGAGTCCGGAGTCCCTGGTCTGCGGCGTCGAGCTGGGCAACCATGTCCTGGACCCGGGTGTTGAGCTGGGCGTTTCCGGCAGCTACTTGGGCGGCGCCGTTCGCCAGGGTCTGCGAGTCCGTGGGAAGGGTGGTTGTCCTGTCCTTCAGCAGCGACAACCCGCTACTTAGCTGGCCGGCTCCGTCGGTGAGCTGGTTGGCGCCGTCGCGCAGCTTCAGCTGCCCCGCGTACAGTTCACCGGCCCCGTTACTCAAGTCCGTGCTTCCTTCATGGAGGGTGGCGGTCCCGTCGTGCAGTGTGGCGACGCCGCCTGCCAGCTGCCCGGCGCCGTCGGCTGCCTTGACCATCTGCGAATGGATCGTGCCAAAGCCGGTCAGCAGTTGGTTTGCTGTCTCCTCGCCCACTTCCTTGGCAACGGTGGTGTGGACCGAGGTTGTCAGCTTGTCCACGATCGTGCTCAACAGGTAGTTGTTGGCATCGTTGGTGGTGACGTTCAACATTGCCTGGCTGGCTGAATCAAAGCTGCCCGGAGACACCAGGTTGGCGGAGAAGTCCTTGGGAATCTTGAGCGCGAAGGCATACTTGCCGTCGCTGACACCTTGGTCGGCCTCCTCCGCAGTGGGGACCGACTGCCAGTTGAAGACGTTTCCTTCCACCAGGCTGTCAGCCACCTTGGTTCCGGCCTGCAACACGGAGCCGTCGCTGGAGGCGGCACCGGTGTCCTCGACAACCAGCGCGGCATCGATCCGGTTCAGGTTGCCGTACGGGTCCCAGTTGGCATAGAGGTACACGGCGCCATAGAGCAGCGGCACCATGACCAGGGCCAGGATGGTCAGCTTGGGCAGGAGCCCGCCGGTCATCCGCTTGAGTTCGGAGCGGGCCAGCCGCAGCACAGTCACTTGGCGTCCTCGGTTTCGAGTAGGAGGTCTTCTTCTATTTCCGCAGCAGCTACCACTTCGGACTGCGCGTCCGCGGGCGGCTGAACGGCGTTCCCCACAGCTGCCGTTGGCCCCGTCCACCCATCCGGAATGGCAGCTACGGTAGCGACGACGGCGAGGGGCCGGCCGACGTCGGACGCCAACTGCTCAAGGCGAGGCAGCCACTCGGAGGAGTTGGCAGTATGCCGGTCCGGGGAATCGACCACCAGGAGGTCGGTGTGCGGGTTGGCGAGGGCCAGGGCGGTAAGCAGTTCAACGCGCCGTTCCGGCGCCAGCTGTTCGGTCCACAAGTCTGCGATGTCCTCGAAACTGTTGACTTTGAGCCAGGGCTTGCTCACCAGGGCACCCCGGTAGCGGCGCGGGATCAGGGCCAGGTCCTCGGTGACAAGGTCGCGGACGCTCAGGTGTTGCTCGGGTTCGTTGACGCCGGGGGAGTCAACCAGCGCGCTGGCCAGGCGGCGGCGCTTGATCCCGGATTCGCCGTCCCAACTGATGCGCCCCTCCGTGGGTTTCATCCGGCCACTCAACGTCAGTGCCAGGGCTGTCCGGTGGTCCTGGCGGTCGGCTGAGACCAGGAGCAGCTCACCCCTTCCGGTCTGCAGGGAGGTGGGCGGGAGCAGATCGTCCCGCCGTCCTTTCGCATGGAGGTGCTGTACGGAGAGCAAAGAGGGCCTTTCGCAGGGAAATGGTCTCCCGCCAGTCTAACTAAACTGACCGGTCAGTTCAAATAAAGCTCCTGTCCGGACGTGGAAGCCGTTGGCGGTGGGCTTAGAGGCCGTACTTTTCCAGCAGCCGCAGCCAGACTTCGCTAACCGTGGGGTAGGAGGGGACCGCGTGCCACAACCGGTCCAGCGGCACTTCGCCCACTACTGCGATGGTTGCGGCGTGGAGCAACTCAGCCACATCGGGTCCCGCAAACGTGGCCCCCAGGAGAACCTCGCGGTCCTCGTCGACCACCAGCTGCGCCCAGCCCTCGTAATGCTCCGAATGCAGGGAAGACCCGGATACGTTGATAGGCAATTCCACCGAGGTGGCGTTGAATCCGTCTTTCGTGGCCTGGTCAAGGGTTCGGCCCACTGAGGCCAGCTCAGGATCCGTAAACACCACATTGGGGACGGCATGTTGGTTGGCTGTCTGCGCATAGCGGCTCCACGGTGCCGGCTCGCCATTCAGCTCACCCTTGGCACGTGCGGCTATCGCATCCCCTGTTGCGCGGGCTTCGTACTTGCCCTGGTGGGTGAGGAGGTTCTTCCCAGCGGCGTCACCTACGGCGTAAAGCCAAGGGTCGCCGTCGGGCAGGCCGTTAACCTGCCCGGTGGAATCCGTGGTCAGCTTCAGGGGGCTGCCGTCCGGTGCGCCAAGGCCGACGCTTTCCAGCCCGAGGCCTTCCAAGGCCGGGTGGCGGCCCGTGGACACCAGGACCTTGTCGACGGAGACGGAAGCGCCGTCGCCGAGGCTGACCGTGAAGGTGCCGTCTTCGTTTTCGCTGACGCTCTTGGTGGTGGTGTGGAGCCGGACTTCAACACCGTCCGCGCGCAGGCCCGCCAGTACCAGTTGGGCCGCTTCCTCAGGGAAAGTGCCCAGCAGCCGGCTCCGGGCCACGAGGGTGACCTTGGAGCCGAGCCTGGCGAACGCCTGCGCCAGCTCAACCCCTGCGACGCCGCCGCCGACGACTGCCAGGCGTTCCGGGATTTCCTTGGCCGAGGTGGCTTCACGGGTGCCCCAGAGGCGAAGGTCAGCCAGTCCCTCGATCGGAGGCCTGTTGGGCGTGGAACCAGTGGCGAGGACGACGGCGTGCCGCGCCGTCAGGAGGTGGGTGCTGCCATCAAGTCCGGCTACTTCCACTGCGCGCGGGGCGGTGATCCACCCGTGGCCGCGGATGAGCTCAATCCCCGAGTCCTCCACCCACTTCACTTGGCTGTCATCCTGCCAATTCGCGGTGAAGTAGTCGCGCCGTTTGAGGACTGCGGCGGCATCGAGCGTGCGGGTGACTGCTTCTCCTGCTCCTGGCACCGTCTGCGCCCCGTGGAGGGCCGTGCCGGGCCGGAGCAGCGCCTTGGACGGCATGCAGGCCCAGTATGAACACTCGCCGCCCACCAGTTCCGCCTCCACCAGGACGGCGGTCAGCCCGCCCTGGACGGCCCGGTCCGCCACGTTTTCGCCAGCGGCGCCGGCGCCGATCACGATGACATCGAATTCGCGTTCCAAGGGCTCTGGCGTCATTGCTTTAGCCTACGCCGGGGAGGGGCTCCCTGCCGGGCCAGTTGGGGGCGTGCCCAGCGGGCGAAGGGTTCGGTGGAACCTCGGCGGCGGCGGGCACTTAAAGCAAAAGGTCCGCACCGGCGAACCGGTGCGGACCTTCATCTGTGCGCCCAAAGGGATTCGAACCCCTGACCTTCTGTTCCGTAGACAGACGCTCTATCCAGCTGAGCTATGGGCGCATCTTGTTTCTTGAAGAACATCTCTGCTCTCCCCGAACCTCGAATAACTTTACGCGAGGGTGGGCCGTAGTACCAAATCGAAACGTGTGTAATCTGGGTGACTAGACCGGTCTAGGTGACCTTCGTCACTTAATTGCCCTTTTGTGGTGCCATCTTTGTTGAATTTACGCGGTTTCCACTCGAAACGCTCACTATCGAGCAGTCCGGGCCCAAAAACTCGAGCCCTCCCGGCCCATAGCATTTAGCTCACACCGATGAACCCGAGGAAGGGAACCGCAATGGGCGATCTGGCACAACAGCCGCTGCTTGAGAAAGCACCCACCACGCATGCTGCACTGCTGGCATGGGTCGAAGAGGTTGCTGAGCTAACGCAGCCAGACCGGATCCACTGGGTTGACGGGTCCGAACAGGAAAACACCAGACTCACGGATGAACTCGTAGCCGCGGGCACCCTGACCCGGCTCAACCAGGAGATCTTCCCGAACTCCTTCGCCGCATTCTCCGACCCCGCGGACGTAGCCCGCGTGGAAGAGCAGACGTTCATCTGCTCCGAGAAGGAACACGACGCCGGCTTCACCAACAACTGGATGGCCCCGGCCGAGATGAAGCAGAAGCTGCGCGGACTGTTCGCCGGCTCCATGCGTGGCCGCACCATGTACGTCATTCCGTTCGTCATGGGCCACCTTGATGCCGAGGATCCCAAGTTTGGCGTCGAAATTACCGACAGCGCCTACGTTGTTGCCTCGATGCGCATCATGGCCCGCATCGGCACCGACGTCCTGGACCGCATGACCGAGACCAACGCGTTCTTCGTACCGGCCCTGCACTCCCTGGGTGCCCCGCTCGAAGCCGGGCAGGCTGATGTGCCGTGGCCGTGCAACCCGGACAAGTGGATTGTCCACTTCCCCGAAGAGCGTTCCATCTGGTCCTTCGGCTCCGGCTACGGCGGCAACGCCCTGCTGGGCAAGAAATGCTACGCCCTCCGCATCGCGTCCGTGATGGCCCGCGACGAAGGCTGGCTGGCCGAGCACATGCTCATCCTGAAGCTGACTTCACCCGAGCAGAAGACCTACTACATTTCGGCAGCCTTCCCTTCCGCCTGCGGCAAGACCAACCTCGCGCTGCTTGATCCCACGATTGAGGGCTGGAAGGTCGAGACCCTGGGTGACGACATCACCTGGATGCGCTTCGGCAAGGAAGGTGAGCTCCGCGCCGTCAACCCCGAAGCCGGCCTCTTCGGTGTGGCACCGGGCACCGGCTGGGGCACCAACCCCAATGCGATGCGTGCCATTGCAAAGGGCAACAGCATCTTCACCAACGTCGCCCTCACTGACGACGGCGGCGTGTGGTGGGAAGGCATGACCGAGGAAGTGCCTGCCCACCTCACCGACTGGCAGGGTAACTCCTGGACTCCTGATTCGGACAAGCCTGCGGCCCACCCGAACTCGCGCTTCTGTACGCCGATCGACCAGATCGACATGCTGGCCGAGGAATACCACAGCCCGAACGGCGTGGAGCTTTCCGCGATCCTCTTCGGCGGCCGCCGCAAGACCACCATTCCGCTGGTCACCGAGGCGCGCAGCTGGTCCAACGGCATCTTCATGGGTTCCACGCTGTCCTCCGAGACCACAGCCGCAGCAGCCGGAGCTGTCGGCGTGGTCCGCCGCGACCCCATGGCCATGCTGCCGTTCATCGGCTACGACGCCGGCGACTACCTGAACCACTGGGTCAACCTGTCCGCCAAGGCCAACCCGGAGCGGCTGCCCAAGATCTTCCTGGTCAACTGGTTCCGCCGCAACGCCCAGGGTGGCTTCGCGTGGCCCGGCTTCGGCGACAACGCCCGTGTCCTGAAGTGGGCCATCGAACGGCTCGAGGGCAAGGCGGACGCCGTCGAAACGCCCATCGGTTTTGTTCCGACAGGCGACTCCATCGACCTCAAGGGCCTGGACATGACCCCTGCGCAGGTTGAGGAAGCGGTCCGCGTGGATCCGGCTGAGTGGGAAACCGAGCTTGCGTCCATCGAGGAATGGTTCGCCAACTTCGGCGGCTCACTCCCGGACGCTCTCCAGGCCGAGCTCGCCGCCCTGAAGTCACGCCTGGGCTGACAGTTCAAAAAAGTACGACGGCGACCCCGCACCTTTGCTGAAAAGGTGCGGGGTCGCCGTCGTTCTGTCGTCCTTTGCTCCGCACCCGCCCTTTTGAGCGCTCAGAAGGGGCGCTGGTGGGGACAGTCGATGAATTTAGGAAGCCAGCCAGATGTCTGGGCCGAAAACCTCGTAGTGGATCCTCGTAGCCGGGATGCCCGCATTGATGGCCTCGTTGCGGATGTGCTTCATAAACGGCAGCGGCCCGCAGAGGTACAGGGACGCATTGGCCGGCAGGTCCACTTCACGCAGCGACATAAAGCCCTCCCTGGTTCCCGGCTCGGGCTGCTCAAGCCACAGTTGGAGGTCGGCACCCGCGAGGCGTTCGACGTCGTCCGTCATTTGGCCGCGCAGTGCCCAGCTCTCCATGGTGCTTTCTGCGTGGAGGACAAGCACCTGCCGCTCCGAAGCCGACTCTGCGAGGGAGCGGAGGATGGACGCCGTGGGTGTGCAGCCGATTCCCGCCGAGGCCAGGACCACCGGACCGTCGCCATCCTTCAATGTGATCTCGCCATACGGGTTGGAGATCTCCAGGATGTCGCCCACCTCAACGGCGTTATGCAGCACGGGGGAGACCTCGCCGCCGTCGTCCAGCTTTGTAGTGAAGGTCCGGCTGGTGCCCGCATTGCCGGAGAGGGAGTACTGCCGGGCCTGGCGGAGGCCGTCCGGAACCTGGACCTTGACGCTGATGTACTGGCCGGGCAAGGCTGGGGTCACCGGGGTGTCGTCGGCGGGTTCCAGGGTAAAAGTGAGGGAACCAGCGCCGGCAGCGGACTTGGTGGACACCTTCCAAGGAGTCCACATTTTGCCGTTGGCCTGGGCTGCGTAGAGGCCCTTTTCGAGCTTGATCAGTGCGTCGGCCATGAGCCAGTAGACCTCGGTCCAGGCCTCCGCGATCTCCGGTGTAATGACTTCGGCGAGGTCTTCCGCGATGGCCGCGAACAGGTGCTCGTAGACCACCTCGTATTGAGGTTCGGTGATGCCCAGCGACGCGTGCCGGTGGGCGATGCGGGAAAGCACGGTTTCGGGCAGGGTGCCTGGGTTGTTGACCAGGTGGGTGGCGAAAGCGGCGATGCTGCCCGCCAAGGCCTGCTGCTGGTTTCCGGAGCGCTGGTTGGAACGGCTGAACAGGCCGTCCAGGAGTTCGGGGTGGGCGGCGAACAGCCGGGAGTAGAACTTGGGAGTGATGGCGCCGATCCGCGAACCGACCAGCGGCAGGGTGGCCTCAATGACAGGGAAAGATTTGTCCGAGAGCATGCGTACTCCTGAGATAGAGTGACCGGAGTTTTCGTCCGGCCGGGATAAATACTCATCTTTAGAATGCGAGTATTTATACTCCAGTTCTACACCCTGTAGAAATAGGAGCCAAATCAGGCGCGGCTCACAGGCCCGGGCGAAGCCCGATCAGCTCGAAGACTGGGGCCATCTGGGAGGAGCTTGGAAGTTCTGCCACCACTACAGAATCGAGCTCACGGTAGAAAGCCTCGCGGGCGCGAGCGAGGGCCGCACGCAATTTACACTCGTTGATCAGCGGGCAGGCGCCGCTAGGGGCCACGCAATCGGCGGCATCCGAGCGCGTGTCGAGTTGTCGCAGGATATGGCCGACCGTTGCCCGGCTGCCGGCCGCGCTTAGCCTGGATCCTCCGGTGCGGCCGCGCTCCACATCGATCAGGCCGAGGCCGCGCAGCTTCGCCATCGCCTTGCTGACGTGGTTATAGGGGGTGCCCACGGCGTCGGCGATGTTCTGCGTGGTGAGGAGGCTGCCGTTCGGGGCGGCGGCGAGCACCATGAGGGCCCGGAGGCTGACGTCTGCAAACGCATTGATCTTCATCGCTGGCGCGCCGGTCTAGTCCACCCAGATGGAGGGTTCGTTGGTGTCAGCGGCGAGCTGGCCGAATTCCCACGAGGCCGTTGACGCGTTGGCGGAATAGGGGAGGACCGCGGCGAACACCGAACCATCCCGGTGTTCCGCCGCGACGTGGATGGCATCCGAGCCCTCCTCCACCAGGAGAATGTCGCAGACGATGGCGGTGGCCCGGAATTCGGTACGGTTCTGGCGGAGAGCGTCCGTGAGGTCGCTGATCATGGCGTCCGCGTCGAAGTCGTCGTCGGAGCCGTCCTCGGCATCGGCTGGCGTCACGGCCACCAGCCGCACCTCGCCGTCGTTCTCCACTACCAGGGCGAACGGCAGGAAGCCGCCGTTGCGCTGGAGCTGTTCCTGGGCTGCACCCACCCCGGTCCCGAGCAGGTTCTCCAGGTCCGTGGCCGTGGCCTCGGGGACCGAGTCCCGCCATGAACCTGCTGTGTCGCCCGTGGCAGCCTGGGAGTTGTCAGCCACTGTGAACTTAGCCCCTGACTAGTGACAGAACGCGGTCGCGCACGCGTTCCATCGTCGGCCGGTCAGTGGCTTCGGCGTTCAGGCGAAGGAACGGCTCGGTGTTGGACGGACGCAGGTTGAACCAGTAGCTGCCGTCGTTGGCCGTGAAGGTGCTGCCATCCATGGTGTCGATGGTGACGTCTTCGCCGCTGAAGTCAGCGCGGACGCGTTCGACGGCTCCGGCCTTGTCCTCGATTTCGGAGTTGATCTCGCCGGAGGAAACGTAGGGCTCGTACTCGCGGCCGAGCTCCGAGAGGGGGCCGTCCTGCTCGCCGAGGGCGGCCAGGACGTGCATGGCGGCGAGCATCCCGGTGTCAGCGTTCCAGAAGTCGCGGAAATAGAAGTGGGCAGAGTGTTCGCCGCCGAAGACGGCGCCTTCCTCGGCCATGACTGCCTTGATGAACGAGTGGCCCACGCGCGTCCGGACGGCGCGTCCGCCGTCGTGCTCCACCAGTTCCGGCACCGCACGCGATGTCAGCAGGTTGTGGATGATGGTGGGCGTGGCCTCGCCCTGTGCCTGGGCGCGGGCGATTTCGCGGCGTGCCACCATGCCGGTAATGGCCGACGGCGAGACAGGCTCACCCTTTTCGTCGATGACGAAGCAGCGGTCGGCGTCGCCATCGAATGCCAGGCCGATGTCGGCGCCATGCTCGATCACGGCAGCTTGCAGGTCGCGGAGGTTTTCCGGTTCCAGCGGGTTCGCCGGGTGGTTGGGGAAGGAGCCGTCCAGCTCGAAGTACAGGGGGACGATCTCAAACGGAAGCTTCGGCAGGAGTGCGTCGCCCAGGACAGCCGGGGTAGTGAGACCGGCCATGCCATTGCCGGCGTCCACGACGACTTTCAGGGGGCGCGAACCGGAAAGGTCAACGAGCTGGCGCAGGTACTCGGCATAGTCCTTGAGGACATCGTGGACGCCGATCAGGCCGCGGGTGGGGGCCGCCGGAATGGAGCCGGCGTTGAGGTACTGCTCGGCAAGTGCCTGGATCTCTTTGAGCCCTGACTCGGACGAGATGGGCTGAGCGCCGGCCTTGGACATCTTTATGCCGTTGTATTCGGCGGGATTGTGGCTTGCGGTGAAGGTGGCGCCAGCCGCGTTGAGGGACCCGCACGCGAAGTAGAGTTCGTCGGTGGAAATCAGGTCCAGGAGCTGGACGTTGGCTCCGCGCGTGGCGGCACCATCTGCGAACGCCTTGCTGAATTCGGGGGATGAGGGGCGCATGTCGCCGCCAACCAGGACCGTCTGGCCCTCCAGCTGCAGGACATCGACGAACGCGGCTCCCACAGCTTCGACGATTTCGGCCGTGATGGAATCGCCCACGATGCCCCGGACGTCGTAAGCCTTAAAGGATGCCGAGAGGTCAAAAGTCTTTGTCTGTTCGCTAGTCACGGGTCTTATCTTACGTTGACGCAGGGGATGCCTGTGGAGGGATAGTCGAGGCTCTCGTTTGTGTGACGGCCGGCCCGGCCGCCGTCGCCGGTCGGCGGCTCCGGACTGTCCACATAGGCATCCTCCGGCTTTCTGGCTGTCAGTGGTGGCTGGGATACTGAATCAATGGTCGATAACCAGCACGCCACAGTTCTTGCCGATTCAGCCCCTTCCGATTCAGTCGCTTCCGGTTCAGTCGCTTCCGGTTCAGCCACGCATGCCCAGGCCCTGGAGGTTCTCCGGGAACTGGTGGGGCACCCGGCAGCAGACTTCCACGACGGACAGTACGAAGCCATCGAGGCATTGGTCGACGGCGGGCGGCGGGCCTTGGTGGTCCAGCGCACCGGTTGGGGAAAATCGGCGGTCTACTTCGTGGCGTCCCTGTTGCTGAGGCGGCGTGGCGCCGGACCCACCCTGATCGTTTCGCCGCTCCTGGCCCTGATGCGGGACCAGGTGGCCGCGGCGGCCCGGGCGGGGGTCCGGGCTGTAGCCATCAACTCGGCAAACCAGCTGGAGTGGGACACTGTGCGTGAACAGCTCGCAGCAGACGACGTGGACGTGTTGCTGGTCTCCCCTGAGCGGCTTACCAACCCTTCTTTCCGGGAAAACCAGCTTCCGGAGCTCATCCGGCGGACGGGCCTGCTTGTTATTGACGAAGCACACTGCATCTCGGACTGGGGCCATGACTTCCGGCCGGATTACCGCCGCATCGCGGACCTCATCACCGAGTTGCCGGACACTGTCCCCGTGCTTGCCACCACGGCGACGGCCAACTCGCGGGTGGTCCACGACATCGAGGAACAGCTCGGCGCCGGCGTGCTGACCATCCGCGGGGCACTGGGCCGGGACTCCCTGCGCCTGGGCGTACTGTCGCTTCCAGACTCCCGGCAGCGACTGGGCTGGCTCCTGACGCACCTGGCTGACCTTCCCGGCAGCGGCATTATTTACACCCTGACCGTGTCAGCCGCAGAGGACACCGCCCGGCTCCTGGCTGAGGCCGGGCACAAAGTGCTGGCCTACACCGGGAGGACTGATCCTGCTGACCGCGAACGGGCCGAGCAGCTGCTGAAGGACAATGAGGTCAAAGCGCTCGTGGCCACCTCGGCGCTTGGTATGGGTTTTGACAAACCGGACCTGGGTTTTGTGGTGCACCTCGGAGCGCCGTCCTCGCCGGTTGCCTACTACCAGCAGGTGGGCCGTGCCGGACGCGGTGCGGCCAACGCTGACGTGCTCCTGCTGCCCGGTTCGGAGGACCGTGACATCTGGCAGTACTTCGCCACCGCCTCCATGCCTTCGGAAGACAAGGCCAATGGCGTGCTCACTGCCTTGGCCGAAGCCGGTGCCGCGGTCTCAACCGTAGCCCTTGAGGCCAGGGTAGACCTCCGTCGCACTCCGTTGGAGCTGCTGCTCAAGGTCCTGGCCGTGGACGGCGCCGTGGAACGGGTAGGTGGCGGATGGCGGTCCACCGGCCAGCCGTGGGTCTATGACGCCGAGCGCTACCGCCGTATCGCCGAAGCCCGGGTGGATGAGCAGGATTCCATGGTGATCTACCAGGACACTGCCGGATGCCGAATGGAATACATCACCTCGGTCCTCGATGACGAAACCGCCCATGCCTGTGGCCGCTGTGACAACTGCGCAGGCCAATGGTTCCGGGCGGACATCGCCGCCGAGGCCACCGCGGCGGCCGGCCAGACCCTGAGCCGGGCAGGCGGGGTCCTGGAAGCCCGCCTTCAGTGGCCCAGCGGCATGGACCGCCTGGGAGTTCCGGTCAAGGGCAAGATCAAACCGGCCGAGGGGCTGGCGGATGGCCGGATCCTGGCCCGGCTCACGGACCTCGGTTGGGGCGGGGCGCTGCGTGAACTGTTTGCTGCCGGCGCGGCGGACCGGGCGATCGACCCCGGCATGCTGCAGGCCTGCGTTCAGGTGCTACGCGAATGGGCCACCGGGGACGGACGCACGCCGGCATGGAGCGGTGTGGGCCGTCCGGCGGCCATTGTGAACATTCCTTCTCGGAGCAGGCCCGAGCTGGTCCAGTCCCTCGCCCGGGGGATTTCGGAGATTGGCCGCATCCCTTACCTCGGCCAGTTGGAGCTGGGCCATGGCGGTCCTACCGGTGGCCGGGGCGGCAACAGTGCCTACCGGCTGGCCGGAGTCTGGGACCGGCTGGTAGTGGGGCCGGAACTGGAGGCATCCTTGGCGCCACTGCAGGGCCAGGGCATCATGCTGATCGATGACCTCGTAGACAGCCGCTGGACAGTCACCGTCGCCGGCCGGGCCCTCCGGCAGGCGGGTGCGGGGGCTGTGCTTCCACTGGTGCTTGGCCAGGCCGGCTGACTTCCGAGCCGGCATGCCGGTGCAGGGACAGGCTGTCAGCGGTGCTGAACAGCATCAGGACGGCCATGGCCAGGAATGCGCCACGGAACGGTCCCGCCGGGTCCTGTGGGAACACTTCCATGCCGTCGAAAACGCGGATCAGCAGCGCTCCCACCGCGATCCCGGCACCGGTGGCCAGTTGGACCAGTGTGGCTGACACGGCGTTCGCCGAGGTGAGTTGCGCCGGGGCGATATCCGCGTACTGCACCGAGGCATAGGCGGAAAAGCCGATCGAGCGGAAGGCCCCGCTGCACACCAGCAGGGCAAACGTGATGGCCTGCGGGGTGTCGGGGGTCAGCACGGCGCACAATGCGAAGGTCAGTGCCGATGCGAGGGACGCGAAGACCAGCATCGGCTTGAAGCCGAACCGTCTGATTAGGGGTGTGGTTGCCGGTTTGATGCCGATGTTGCCGATGAAGACGGCCGCCACCATGATGCCGGCATGCAAAGGTGTCCACCCGAATCCGGCCTGGAACATCAGGGGCAGGAGGAATGGCACCGAACTGATGGTCAGGCGGTAGACAAATCCGCCTGTTGCCATCGCCCGGAAGGTGCGCGTAGCAAAGACGCTGAGATCAAACAGTGGATTCCGGGCACGCAACATCCACGCTGCAGCCCCGGCTAGGGCGGCAATGCCTGCCGCTGCGCTCACGCCACCCCATGGCCCGTCGGGGTGGGCCGTGGAAAGTTCCAGGCCAACAACCAGTGCGCCCACGCCCACCGTGGTCAGGGACAGGCCCAGCCAGTCCAGCCTGCGTTGACGGTCCCCTGCCCCGGCGGGAACCAGTCGCAAAGCAGCAATGAAGGCCGCGAGGCCCAGCGGCAGGTTAATCAGGAAGATCCAGTGCCACGAGAGATACGTGGTCAGTGCGCCACCAACCAACGGCGCCAGCACAGGAGCCAGCAGCCCCGGCCACACCAGGAAAGCCGTGGCGCGCAACAGCTCGGATTTCGGCGTCCCGCGGAGCACCACCAAGGTTCCGACCGGAACCATCATCGCCCCTCCGGCCCCCTGCGCGATGCGGGCCAGAGTCAGCATGGTGAGGTCCTGGCTCAAAGCACAAGCCAGCGATGCGGCAGTGAACACGGCAATGGCCAGGCAGAAGACGCGGCGTGCCCCGACCCGTTCGGCCAGCCAGCCGCTGAAGGGGATGCCCATGGCCACCGTCATCAGATACGCAGTCATGGTGATGTTCACATCGGCCGCGGGCACGCGGAAGTCCCCGGCGATACTGGGAATGGCGGTAGTGAGGACAGTGCCGTCCAAAAACTCCATAAAGAACGTGGCAGCCACCAGCAACGCCAAGCGCGGGTTCCATGCCTGCCCGCTGCCTGGATCCGCGCTCATCTGGTTGTTTTGTGCCATCTGATAATCCTGCCACCGGTGGGGGGCGGCGGGCCCGCGGTGTCCGCACCGCGGATACGCCCTGGCCCAAGTAGGTAGCAGCTGATGTCGTTATGGGCGCCCAAAACGACATCAGCTGCTACTCAGTTGGGTCATGGGAACGCAAAAGGCCCCGGTCCAGGGACCGGGGCCAAACGCGGAGACGGGGGGATTTGAACCCCCGGTGGAGTTGTGCCCCACACTTCATTAGCAGTGAAGCCCATTCGGCCGCTCTGGCACGTCTCCAATTGCTATTCCTAGCCCACCAAGGATACGCAGAAGCGGGCATGCAGCGCAAAACGGCTTGTCACCGCACCGGTCGGGCCGCCAGCAGTGCGGTTACGAAGCGTCGCCGGCCAAGGTCCGCCACAGGAAATGCTGGCTGCGGGCCTGCAGCGCTGCTGCCTGCCTGTTGTCAGAGGCTCCGGCGTGACCGCCTTCCAGAGCTTCGTGAAACCAGACATTGGGGATGCCCATGGCCTCCATCCGGGCGGCCATCTTGCGGGCCTGCACGGGGCCCACCCTGTCATCGGAGGTGGCAGTCCAGATAAACGTTTCTGGGTACTCCACCCCGTCCTTGAGCAGGTGGTAGGGCGAAAACGTCCTGATGAACTCCCACTGTTCCGGGACATCGGGGTCGCCGTACTCCGCAATCCACGAGTGTCCGGCGGACAGCTTCGTAAAGCGGCGCATGTCCAGCAGCGGTACACCGCAGGAGATGGCTCCGAAAAGTTCCGGATAGCTGGTCAGCATGTTGCCCACCAACAGGCCGC
Source organism: Pseudarthrobacter sp. NPDC055928 (assembly GCF_042270935.1). NCBI lineage: Bacteria > Bacillati > Actinomycetota > Actinomycetes > Micrococcales > Micrococcaceae > Pseudarthrobacter > Pseudarthrobacter sp. NPDC055928. The sequence continues at coordinate 24,305 of NZ_JBHJZH010000004.1, read as the reverse complement.
CGTTGGAGCCGCCCACGCATCCGAGACGTTCCTTGGACGTCACCCCGCGGGAGATAAGGTGCCGGGCTACGGCCGCAAAATCCTCAAAGGCGCGGTGTCGGTTCTCCTGAAGTGCAGCCCGGTGCCAGCCGGGGCCGTATTCTCCGCCACCACGGATGTTCGCCACCACATAGACGCCGCCCCGGGAATACGCCTCGGCCCCCGCTCCGCCGGAGGTTGCGTCGCCGGCTCCGCGCGTACGCCGCTCCAGCCAGGCCCTGCCCACGGTTCCGCTGTAAGCGGGGGTTCGGGACACTTCGAACCCTCCATACCCGGAGAGCTGCGTGGGGTTCTGGCCGTCCAGCACCAGGTCCCGGGACGCAACCTGGAAGTAGGGGACCCGCGTGCCGTCAGCGGACACCGCGAAGTGCTGCTGGACCTCGTATTGGGAATCGTCAAAGAACGACGGCGACGCCTTGACTACCGCATGGCTGCTCACCACGCCTGCCGTCCCGGCAGCGGTACTCCGCTCCAGCGTCCCCCGCATCAGCGTGGTTGGGGTGGTGAAGCCGGTGGCGACCAGCCAGAAATCGTCCCCCGCGCCGCCGTCGGACGGGCCCTCGTCCTCGTCGTCCACCGCATACGCGTTGACGTCGTGCAGCGGTGGGCAGGCGTCCAGCTGGGAAGACCCCCAGGCGCCGGACCCGCCGCCGGCCGACGGCACTGATGGGTCGAGCACACGGATCTCGGACGAGACATCGCGCAGCAGGTTCAGCAACAGGAAGTTCCTGGTCCAGCTCCAGGACTGCAGGGACGTGCGGGCGTCAGGCGTAAACAGCACCGACAGGTCACGGGACCCGGCCAGGTAGTCGTCAAACCGTGCGGCCAGCAGGGCCCCGGACGCGAAAGTGGTTCCGTCCACGGTCCAGTCCTGGCGGGGACGGAACAGCAGCCACTCGCGGTGCGCGCTGATGTTCACATCCGTGGGTACGTCGATCTCCACCCAGGCCCCGTCCACCAGGACGGAGGTGCGCTGGTTGAAGAAATCGATGTAGTCCACGGCAAACGTGCGCTCAAAGCCAGGAGTGGAATCGTGCGCCACCACCGCCAGCATGTGGTTCTCGGGAACCTCGAACAGGAGGGGCGCGGTGGCGAGCGGTTCACCCCGGCGCAGGGTCACGGCCGTGCGGGCATAGGAGGATGCCGTCCGCGGCAGCCCCTCCGCGGTGGAGGCCACCAGCAGCGTGTCCTGGTCCAGCCACGAGACGTTGCCCTTCGCCGTCGGCAGGTCAAAGCCGCCGTCAGCCGGCGCCACAAAGCCGCGTGCCTCGACGTCGTACTCCCGGTACCGGTTAGCGTCGCCGCCGTCGGGTGAGAGGGCCAGCAGTGCGAGGCGGTGCGGCTCGCCGTCCGCAGGCCGAAGGAAGGTGGCTCCGTGGAACACCCACTCCACTCCTTCAGTGGCGGCGAGGGCATCGACGTCCAGAAGCACATCCCACTCAGGGGCGTCAGTGCGGTAGCTTTCCCAGGTGGTGCGGCGCCACAGCCCCTTCGGGTTCGTCTGGTCCTTCCAGAAGTTGTAGTACCAGTCTCCGCGCTTGCCCACCATGGCGATCCTGTCGGTGGAATCCAAGACCTCCAGGATGCTGCCTTCGAGGGCAGCGTAGTCGGCGTCTTCCAGCAAGTCCTCGGTGCGGGCGTTCTGCTCCCGGACCCAGGCCAGTTGCTCCTCACCGTAGATCTCCTCGAGCCAGATGTTCTCGTCGATGGGCTCGGGGGAGAGGGCTGGAGGCGTGGAACCGGGCGCTGAGTCAGCTGCAGTGGTGGTCATGCGCCCCATCCAAACAACATCTGCACGCCCCTAGCAAGTCAAGGGCCCGCCGCACAAGCCGATACTCTGGATGCCGTGGGTACAACGCAGCAGATCCGGACCGCCATTATCGGCGCCGGCCCTCGGGGTACCAGCGTCCTGGAACGCCTCTTGGCGCACGCGGCTTCACGGCCCGGGCAGGCCACGCTGCATATCGATGTGATCGATCCCTACCCGGCCGGCTCCGGCCACGTGTGGCAGCCCGGCCAGTCCCGGCTGTACCTGATGAACACCCAGTCGTTTTACCCCACCCTCATTCCCGAGGACCCGGCCATGGCGGCTCCTGTTGCGGGCACCACCTTCAACGGTTGGCGGGCCCGGCAGCGGCACAATCCGGAGCCGTCGCTCACGATGGAGGAACGCTCCGAGCTCGCCGTACTGGGATCGGGCGACTTTCCCAGCCGCGCACTGTACGGCCGCTACCTGCGCTGCACCCTTAGGGATCTGCTGGATCGGCTGCCCGACGGCGTGACCGTCCAGTTCCACGAAACGTCAGCGGAATCGGTGGTTCCGTCCGGAGACGGAGCGTTCGACGTCGGCCTGGCCGGGGGCGGTTCCCTGCGGACAGATTCGGTGGTGCTGGCCCTGGGCCACATCCCCTCACGGCTGAATGCTGAACAGCGGGAGCTGCAGTCATCGGCCGCACGGATGGGCCTGCGCTACTTGCCGCCGGCAGTCCCCACCGATGTGGACTGGGACTCGATCCCGGCAGGTGAACCCGTCCTGGTCCGGGGCATGGGCCTGAACTTCTTTGACGCCATGGGCCAACTCACCGAGGGGCGAGGCGGAAAGTTTATCGACGCCGGCCCCCGGCTGGACTACCTCCCTTCCGGCCAGGAACCCCTGATCATCGCCGCCTCACGCCGTGGCACCCCTTACCGCACTAAGGCGGCGCTGGCGGGGTATTACGCAGCGTCCATCCGGCTGCGGTACCTGACCGGTGCCGCGCTGCAACGGTTTGCCGCCGCCGGGATCCGCCCCGGCTTCGACCACGACCTCTGGCCCCTGCTCCGCAGGGACACGCTCTGGGCCTACTACTCAACCTTGGTGCGCTCGCAGCCAGGGGCCGTGGCGGAGCCGGCCGCATTCCTTGAAGCCCTGGACCTCGCGCTGCACCCGCACACCCACAGCGCGGCCAACTGGGAGGACGCCATGGCCAGCGTCCTCGCCATCCATGTCCCGCCGCGCCACCGCCTGGACCTCCCGGGACTCGCCGCACCGCTCGCGGGCAGGTCGTTCGCCTCGCGCTCGGAGCTGGACGCCGCCGTCGTCGATTACCTGATGGATGACGCCCGCCGCTCCGCCCTGGGTGAGGACGACCCCCTCAAGATGGCAATCGGCGCCCTCCACCACGGGCGGGCCGTCCTGAAAACCGCGGTGGCCGACGGCGGCATCACCGACGAATCGTGGGTCGCTGGGCTCCGTGGCTGGTTCGAGTCCTTTGTGGAAGGGCTGGCCAGCGGCCCGCCGGCGCTGCGTGCCGAACAGCTGGCGGCACTGGCCCGTGCCGGCGTGGTCAGCTTTGTTGGTCCCGACCCCAAATTCGGGCTGGACCGCCGTGCCGGGATGTTTACGGCTGCCTCACCCTGGGTGCAGGGTCCGCCGGCAGCGGCAAAGACCATGGTGGAGGCGCTCGCCCCGGCCAACCGGGTTTCCGCCAGTGACTCTCCGCTGCTCAAACAGCTCCTGTCGGACGGGCTGGTACGGCCGCGCCTCATGATGACGGCGGAGGGCGCACCCGTGCAGGCCACAGGCTTGGACGTCAGCCCGCATCCCTACCGGCCTGTGGCAGCCAACGGGTCAGTGTCCGCCGGGCTCTTTGTGTTGGGGCTGCAGCTCTCGGCAACCCAATGGGGTACCGCCATTGCTGCGGAGGCAGTCCAACCAGGCGGCCCAACCTATCCCAGCGGGCAGCGCACCCTCCGCGACGCCGACGAGATCGCGCAGGCTATCCTGGGGCGCTGAAACCCCCACCCCGGAAGCTCCCTCACTTCCTGGGTTTTTCCGGAGGAAGGGCCCGTTCAGCTTGGAGCCGTGAGGCTAATGGTTTCAGGCCTCCGGGGAATGCACAGCATTAGCGACGAGCACGTTGTCCGCGACGATCTTGAACATGGCGCCGGTGGGGTCGGCCAGCGTGGCGAACCGGCCGAAGGGCGAATCATACGGACCGTCGATGACGGCCGCTCCGAGGGATACAGCTTTTTCGATCGTTGCGTCGGCGTCCTCCACCGCGAAGTAAATCTGCCAGTTGGACGGGACATCTGCCGGGAGATGACCGGAGGCATCCATGAGGCCGGCCTTGGCTGCGTCCCCGGCGCCGGGGGTGGTGTACCGGAGCCCGGAAACGACGGAACCCCGGTTCGCCAGAAAACTGGTGAACCGGGGTTCCATTCGCGGAAGGTAAGAGATTCGAACTCTTGGTACGGGGTTACCGCACACTAGTTTTCAAGACTAGCTCCTTCGGCCGCTCGGACAACCTTCCCTAACGAGTAGTGTTTCATAGGCAGTTGGCTGCAACAAAACAGAGTCTGGCGTGCGTCCAGTGCACACTGGTTTTGGGGCACGAATCAGCAAGAAACGGGAGTTCTCCATGAAAGCCGTCTACATTTCAGAACCTGGTGGTCCGGAGGTGCTGGAAGTCCGCGACGTGGACGCTCCGACTCCGGGGCAGGGCGAGGTATTGATCGACGTCGTCGCTGCCGGCCTTAACCGCGCAGATGTGCAGCAGCGAAGGGGGTTCTACCCTCCGCCCCTGGGTGCTTCCGAGATCCCGGGCCTGGAAGTCTCCGGCAGGATCGCCGGCTTCGGCCCCGGCGTCAGTAAACCATTCTCGGTCGGTGACAAAGTAGTGGCGCTGCTGGCAGGCGGGGGCTACGCGCAGCAGGTGGCCGTTCCGGCAGAACAGGTCCTGCGGATTCCCGACGGCGTCGACGTGGTCACGGCGGCATCCCTGCCTGAGGTCGCTGCCACGGTCTACTCGAACTTGGTCATGACGGCGCAGTTGCAGGCCGGCGAGACAGTGCTCATCCACGGGGCGACTGGAGGTATCGGCACCATGGCCATCCAACTTGCCAAAGCCTTGGGGGCACGGGTTGCCACCACGGCCGGCAATGACGAAAAAGTAGGCACAGCAAAGGCGTTCCTGGGAGCGGACATAGCCATCAACTATGCCGAGGAGGACTTTCCGGAGAGCCTGAGGCGCCAGAACGGCGGCAAGGGCGCGGACGTGATCCTGGATGTGGTGGGGGCGAAGTATCTTCCCCAGAATGTTGACGCACTGGCGGACTACGGACGACTGATCGTGATCGGCCTGCAGGGCGGGGCGAAAGGCGAACTGGACCTCGGTCAACTGCTGAGGAAGCGCGCGGCGGTGGTGGCCACTGCGCTGCGGCCGCGCCCCGTGGCGGAAAAGGGTGCCATCATGAACGCCGTCAGGGAGTCCGTGTGGCCGCTGATCACGAACGGCCAGATCAGGCCGCTTGTTGCCAAGACTTTCCCCTTGGACCAGGTTCGGGCGGCGCACAAGTACTTCGACGGCGGCGAACACGTGGGCAAGGTCCTTCTGGTCATGTAGTCGGCGTCCGTGCTACGGGCGGCTCCGAAACGGCCGGTGAATACTCAGTATTGCGTTGGCGCCGAAAGTGGACTAGGGTCACTCCATACGCGGTATGCACGGGTCTTGGGGGTCCGTGCATACCGACGCTGACGCCACCGCTAGGAGCATCATGTCAATCCGCCACAGCCTCCTCGCCCTGCTGCAGGACCAGCCGCGTTACGGCTACCAGCTCAGGGTTGAGTTCGAGAACCGGACCGGAACCACCTGGCCCCTCAATATCGGGCAGGTTTACACCACGCTGGACCGGCTGGAACGTGATGGCCTGGTCAGCAATGACGGCGGCGACGGCGAAGGCCACGTGGTCTACAGCATCACCCCTGCCGGGAAAGCGGAAGTGCAGGGCTGGTTCGCAGCGCCAGTGGAGCGCACCAACCCGCCGCGGAACGAACTGGCCATCAAGCTGGCGCTGGCAGTGACGCTCCCGGGCGTAGACGTCCAGGCAATCATCCAGGCCCAGCGCGTGGCGTCAATCCGGGCGCTGCAGGACTACACCAAGGCTCGGCGGGATACTGCCGCAAGCCAGCGGTCGGCAGACACCGCCTGGCTGCTGGTGCTGGATTCACTGATCTTCCAGACGGAAGCGGAGGTCCGCTGGCTGGATCTCTGCGAAGCGCGGATGGTGCAGCAGGCACAGTCCGCCGGCCAGGGAGCAGTACGTAAATCGTCCAACGGGGTCACTTCGGAAGAGGCTGCCCCGCTCATCGCGGATAGCCGCCGGTGAGCGTCAAGGGGCCGCAACAGGTCCTGGAACTTGCAAATGTCAGCAGGACCTTTGGTGAAGGCGCGACGGCGGTCGCTGCCTTGCGGGAGGTTGACCTCACCGTCAGCGCCGGCGAGTTCGTCGCCGTCATGGGACCGTCAGGTTCGGGGAAATCATCACTGCTGGCGCTGGCCGGCGGACTGGACCGGCCGACGTCGGGCGGTGTTTTTGTGGAGTCCACGCCGCTGGGTGGATTGGGGCTGAATGAACTGGCGCGGCTGCGCCGCCGGGCGGTGGGCTACGTCTTCCAGGACTTCAACCTCGTCCCCACGCTGACCGCAGCCGAAAACGTGGCACTGCCACTGGAGCTGGACGGGACGGCCGTGAAGAAGGCGCAGCGGCAGGCACTGGACGCCTTGCGGCAAGTGGGCATCCCGGAGCTCGCCGAGCGTTTCATGGACGAAATGTCGGGTGGGCAGCAGCAGCGCGTGGCCATTGCCCGTGCCTTCGTGGGCGACCGCCGGCTGATTTTGGCCGACGAGCCAACAGGGGCGCTGGATTCCACCACTGGCCAAGGCGTGATGGAGGTGCTCCGCTCCCGCGCGGACGCCGGGGCGGCCGTGATGCTGGTAACCCATGAGGCCCGGCACGCCGCCTGGGCTGATCGTGTGGTTTTCCTCCGGGACGGCAGGATCGTGGACCAGGCCGCTGCCATGCACGACCCCGCCATGCTTTTGGCGCAGGCCGGATACTGACGTGGCGCTTGACCTAAAGCCGGCCCCGGGAGGGCGCCGGCAGGCTTTCCATGTGGCGATGCGCATGGCCAGGCGCGATCTCCGCCGCCATCAGGGACGTTCCCTCCTGATTATCCTGCTGATCATGCTGCCTGTGGCAGCCATGACCGGTGCAGTGACGCTCCTCCAGAGCACGCAGGAGACTGCAGCGGAGCGCGTGCAGTATCAACTGGGCGGCACCCAGGCCCGCTTCCGGCCCATGGCGATGACAAACGGCCAGATGGTCCAGGACCCCGTGGACGAAACCCGGATAGCCTCCGGCAACTGGGACCAGGACCCGGATTTCACACCGAAGGATCCGCAGGAGCTGGTGCCCGACGGCTATTCCGTGCTGCCCGAGACTACCCTTGACCTGACCGCTGAGTCGGGCGCCGCAGAGGTGCCGTTGGTGGGACGGGCGGTGGACGCGCTGGCGCCGGCCTTCCACGGCAAGTACACCCTGCTCCAGGGCCGGGCGCCCGGAACCGACGCCGAAATGCTGGTCTCACCTGGCCTGCTGGACCGGTTCGGGCTGGAACTGGGGGAGGAACTCGCCACCTCGGCCGGAACGTTCGTTGTAGTGGGGACCCTACGGGATGCCGGGTACTCGGACAGCAATTCCATCGTGTACCTCAAGCCGGGTCAAGGCGGCCTGGATGACCCGGCCCCAGCGGATTCCGCCCCGGGCGAGGCATCGCCGGTGGTGGTCAAGTCCACCCTGTACTACGTGGTGGGACCGGAACCTGTTACCTGGAACCAGGTCCGTGAGGCTAATGCCGCGGGCGTGGCGGTGCTGTCCCGGTCCGTTGCGCTGAATCCGCCGCCGGAGGACCAATTGGGAGCGGATGGCGCATCAGCGCAGTTCAACAACTCCACGCCGTTCGCCGCGTACGTGACGGGTGCGTTCCTGGGTGCATTGGCGCTGCTCGAGGTGGGGCTGCTCGCGGGGGCGGCGTTTGCGGTCGGTGCCAAAGGCCAGGTTCGCGAACTGGCCCTGCTGGCGGCTTCAGGAGCAGAAACTCCCACCATCCGCTCGGTGGTGATGGCCGCTTCGTTGTGGCTGGGCGGCATTGCCGTTACGGCCGGTGTGGCCACGGGACTGGTGGCGTCCGCCGTCGTCGTTTTTGTGGCGCGCGCGAATGGATCGGTCCGTTTCCCGGGCTTCCATCCGGACACGCTCCTGACTGTCGCGGCGATGGTCATGGGCTTCGCCGCTTGCCTGCTGGCAGCTGTGGCTCCCGCGCGGCAGGTGGCACGCCAAGCCGTTCTCGGCGCTCTCAAATCGGGACGGGCACCTCTCCCTGCCGGCAAGCGGCCTGCGGTCCTGGGCGTTGTCCTGCTCGGAGTGGCGGCCGCCGCACTGGCCGCGGGCAGCTGGCTTGCCCTTTCCAGTGAAGATCCGGACGTGTTTATCTCCAGGACACCGGTCATTGCCTGGTTCCTGCTGGGAGGTGCCGTCCTGGGTGTTGTCTCCCTGGTCCTCCTGACCGGGAGCGTGGTCGCTTTCCTCGCCCGGCGATCGGGGCAGCTGCCGCTTGCTGCCCGCATGGCGGCCCGGGATTCGTCGCGAAACCGCAGCAGGACGGTGCCCGCGGTCGCCGCCGTCCTCGCAGCCGCCACGCTGGCCAGCGCCGCGATGGTCCTGGCGTCCAGCCAACAGGCGAATGAACAGGAAAACCACTACTGGTCGGCGCTGAAGAACCAGGCCGTAGTGCCCCTGCTCGCCGGACAGCCCATGCTGGCTGATGGAACTATGCCGGAACCGAAAAAGATGGACCCTGCCGCAGTTGCAACGGCACTGAGCGGAGCCCTGGATACGGTCGAATGGACCCGGGTTCTTCGCACACCCAATATCCGGAACTGCGAGATGCGTCCCGAACTGGTGGGGTCCACGCCTGCCCAGACCCCTACGTCCAGCTGCCTGCAGTACTCGCTTGCGGTGCCGGAAGGCAACGAGTGTCCGATGACGGCCGGTCAGCGCGTCCTCGATCCCGACGACTGGCGCTGCCAGGGCGCCATGCGTCCCTATGCAAGCCAGGGAAGCGTCGGCTCGATCGTGGTGGGGACAGTGGATGACGTGGAGAAACTCCTGGGAAAGGCGCCAACGGCCGAAGCGCGGGATGTACTTGCCGCCGGCGGGATGGTGGTGACTAATCCCGTGTTCGTCCGCAATGGCCAGGTGGCACTGGTGGCGCAGGATGTGCGAAAACCCTCGCAGGGCGTTGCCAATGCCCAGGCCTTCCAGGGATACCAAGAGGAGGTGGCAGCGGCCGTGCTGGAGCCGGACGTCAAAGTTCCCTACTACGGAATCGTGTCCCCTGAAACTGCAGCCGCGGCGGGCATGCACGCCGAAGATGGCGCCATGCTGGTCCAACTCAGTGCCTTTCCCGACGCCGTCCGGACGGATAAGGCGTCCTCCGCCCTTGCCGTTGTCTATGGGAACCAGTACACAACCCTGATCGTGGAGCGCGGAGCAGAACGGGATTCCTCGCTCATACTCTGGTCCATTGTGGGACTGGGTGCGCTGATCACCCTCAGCGCGGCAGGCATCACCACCGGCCTTTCCATGGCGGATTCGCGGAAAGACCACGTGACGCTTGCGGGTGTGGGAGCGGCGCCCGGGTTGAGGAAGGCGCTCGCAGGTTCGCAGGCGCTGATGACCGCAGGGCTTGGAACCGTACTCGGAAGCGTTGCCGGGATAGTGCCCGCGGTACTGCTCGTGACTGCCACCGGGCTGGCGCGTACCGCCGTCGTTCCCTGGCTCCAGCTTGCGGCCCTGCTGGTGGCCGTGCCGCTGACCGGTGCAGCGCTGGCCTGGCTGTTTACCCGCACGAAGCTGCCGATGTCCCGGAGAGAGGTTGGGACCTGAGGTGCCTTACAACTGCGGGCCCCGGCATTAAGCGGAATTACGTCACATAGTTGGGTCTTTTTGATTGGGGCGAACGGGCCTACCGTGGGGGGCAGGACGCTGTCCAACCCGGGCAGCCGGATACGGAGGAACCTCTTATGACAACTCATGTTGCCGATTGCAGTGTTACCCGTTGCTCTTTCAATGACCACGAAGGCTGCACAGCCCATGCCATCACGGTTGCTGGGAGTACTGACCACGCCAGCTGCGCCACCTTCATCGATACCGGCACGCACGGCGGACTGCCCAAGGTCCTGGCAGATGTTGGAGCGTGCCAGCGGTCCGAGTGTGTCCACAATGACCATCTGATGTGCAATGCCCCTGAAGTCCATGTGGGCCCCGGCGTTGACAACGCGGATTGCCTCACGTACTCGCACGCGTAAGACCCGAACGCTGAAGGCCTCCGTCCGGGGAACCCCGGACGGAGGCCTTCCGTGCGCTCAGCACGGAACGGCGCCAGCTACCACCCTGCGGGTCCACCGCTTCTCGCTTCGTGCCCGCCGTTCATCGCAAGGACACGCGACCCGGCCGCAGTGCCGGCCTTCCGTGGGCGCGCCGTTGGTAGGGTGCCAAGGAGCAAATCACTGACGAAGGAAATCTCAAGGAGGAGACATGGCCGGAACGCCAGATGAACTGAGTGACCCGCGGTCGGGGGGCGGCCGACTGGCCACTGACCCGAAGCTACCGGCAACTGCCGTTGACGAAACCATCCGGGAGGCCGAGGAAAAGAAATGGACCCCCGCCAAGATTGCGCTCTGGGCAGCCATCGCCCTGCTTGGCGGCGTTGCCTGGTTCATGGTGGCCATCATTCGGGGCGAGACGGTCAACGCGATCTGGTTCGTGTTCGCTTCGGTCTGCACGTACCTCATCGGATACCGCTTCTATTCGAAGGTCATCGAACGCTACATCACTAGGCCTGACGACCGGCGTGCGACTCCCGCCGAATACAAGGCCGACGGCAGGGATTACGTCCGGACCGACCGCAACGTCCTGTTCGGCCACCATTTTGCTGCTATCGCCGGTGCCGGACCGCTGGTTGGCCCGGTCATCGCGGCCCAGATGGGTTACCTCCCGGGCACCATCTGGATCGTCGTCGGCGTCGTCCTCGCCGGAGCCGTTCAGGATTACCTGGTGATGTTCTTCTCCATGCGCCGCGGCGGACGCTCCCTGGGCCAGATGGCGCGCGAGGAACTGGGCGTCATCGGCGGTACCGCTGCGCTCATCGCCACCCTGCTCATCATGGTGATCATTGTCGCCATCCTGGCGCTCGTCGTCGTCAATGCCCTGGGCGAAAGCCCGTGGGGCGTCTTCTCCGTAGGCATGACTATTCCCATCGCGCTGTTTATGGGCGTCTACCTACGGTTCCTCAGGCCCGGCAAGGTCATGGAAGTCTCACTCATCGGCTTTGTGCTGCTGATGGCCGCCATCATCGGCGGCGGCCTTGTTGCCGAGACGGAATGGGGCGCAGCCTTCTTCACCCTGGACAAGGTGACCATCGCTTGGGGCCTCATTATCTACGGCTTTATTGCCGCCATCCTTCCGGTATGGCTCCTGCTGGCACCGCGTGACTACCTCTCCACCTTCATGAAGATCGGCGTGATCGTGATGCTCGCGCTGGCCATCATCGTGGTCCGGCCCGAAATCACGGTTCCGGCCTTCAGCGAGTTTGCCAGCCGGGAGAACGGGCCGGTCTTCCCCGGTGCTTTGTTCCCGTTCCTTTTCGTCACCATCGCCTGCGGCGCGTTGTCAGGCTTCCACGCGCTGATCTCTTCCGGCACCACGCCCAAGCTCGTGGAGAAGGAGCGGCAGACACGCTTTATTGGCTACGGCGGGATGCTGATGGAGTCTTTCGTGGCAATCATGGCCCTCGTCGCGGCAATCTCCATCGACCGCGGCCTCTACTTCGCCATGAACGCCCCCGCAGCCCTGACCGGCGGAACAGTGGAAACGGCCGCCACCTGGGTTAACAGCCTGGGCCTGGCGGGTGTAAACATCAGCCCGGATCTTTTGGCGGAGACGGCCCGGAACGTCGGCGAAGAAAGCATTGTCTCGCGGACGGGTGGAGCTCCCACCCTCGCAGTGGGGTTGGCCCACATCATGCAGCAGTTCATCGGCGGCACGGCCATGATGGCCTTCTGGTATCACTTCGCCATCATGTTCGAGGCGCTGTTCATCCTCACCGCTGTTGACGCCGGCACGCGCGTTGCCCGCTTTATGCTGCAGGATTCGATCGGAAACTTTGCTCCGAAGTTTAAGGAGCACTCCTGGCGCCCCGGCGCATGGCTGTGCACCGCCATCATGGTAGGCGCCTGGGGTGCCGTACTCCTGATGGGTGTGACGGATCCCCTCGGCGGCATCAACACGCTGTTCCCGCTGTTCGGCATCGCCAACCAGTTGTTGGCTGCCATTGCCTTGTCGGTGTGCCTGGCCATCGTCGCCAAACGTGGAACCTTCAAGTACCTGTGGATTGTGGCCCTGCCGTTGGCCTTCGCTGCGGTGGTCACGATTACCGCCAGTTTCCAGAAGATCTTCTCCCCGGTCCCCGCCGTTGGCTACTTCGCGAACAACGCAGCCTTCTCCAAGGCCCTCGCTGACGGCAAGACCGAATTTGGTACCGCCAAGACCGTGGTGGCCATGGAAGCGGTGGTCCGTAACACTGCGATCCAGGGCTGGTTGTCCGTCATTTTTGTGGTCCTCAGCATTATCGTGATTGCCACAGCTCTCCTGGCTACTGCCAAGGCCTTCCGAAACCACCAAGCCGGAATTGCGAACAGGGACCACGAGGACCAAGCCCGCCCGTCCAGGGTTTTCGCGCCAGCAGGGATCATCCCCACGCCAGCGGAAAGGGAACTCATGGCTGAATGGAACAAACTGCCGGCGGACCTCCGGTTCGAAAAGGCACGGCACCACTGATGAACCCCGGCCTGACCGCCATTGTCACGGGATTCCGCGGAATTTCCCGTTACCTTGGCGGCGTACTGGGCGCTGACGCGTACTCCAAGTACGTGGAGTACCACCGTGCGGCGGGACACCGGGAGCCACCACTGACTGAACGTGAGTTCTGGCGGGACCGCACGGACCGCCAGGACACCAACCCGCAAGGCAGGTGCTGCTGAAGTGACGGGACTGCCTGCCGGGGTGGCAATCCGCAGGCTCGGTCCGGAGGATGCGGAGCTTTTCAATACGCTCTCAGAGGCTGACAACCTGTTTGACGAGGATCCCTCTGTGGCGCCGTCGGGGGCATTAACGCCCGACGGCGCCCGGGACTTCCTTGCCGATCCGTCAGTGCTGTTCTGGGTCGCCGAGCACGGCTCCCTGACTGTGGGCTTCCTGCACTGCTTTGTCCAGCGCAGGCGCACCGCCGGCCCCTGGGCCGAGCTCTTGCTGATGGAGATGGGTGTCCACCTCGATTGGCGACGCCAGGGAATCGGGTCCGCCCTGTTGTCGGCGATGGAGTTCTGGATGGCTGGCAGCGAGGTGTTGGAGGTCTGGGTTCCGGCGAACACCTATGCGGTGGGTTTCTACCTCAAATCAGGCTTCATCACGGACGAGGGCTCCATTCTGGTCAAGCAGCTTCATTGACTGGCTTTGGGGCCGCCGGCTCGTGAGAGTATGAACGCATGAGCGATCCGAAAGACACTCAGCCATCAGAAGCCCTCCCTGTGGAGGGCACAACTCTCGAGTCCGCAGGGCTTCCAGTGCAGGGTAGTGCCGAGGCAGGCGCCGGTGCGAAGTCGAAGACGAGCCTTCAGGACCTCGTGGACGAACCCGCGAAAGTCATGCGGATCGGCACGATGATCCGCCAGCTGCTGGAGGAAGTCAAAGCTGCGCCGCTGGACGATGCCGCCCGGGGACGCCTGGCCGAGATCCACGAACGCTCCATCAAGGAGCTGGAAGACGGGCTGGCGCCCGAGCTGATCGAGGAACTGGAACGGATCAGCCTGCCCTTTCCGGACAATGGCACGCCCTCCGACGCCGAGCTCCGCATCGCCCAGGCCCAGCTGGTGGGCTGGCTGGAAGGCCTTTTCCACGGAATCCAGGCGGCCATCGCGGCCCAGCATGCCGCGAGGGAGCACGCCGCAGCCCAGCTCCAGCTCAGGCAGCTTCCGCCGGGAACGGTGATTGCTCCGGGCGTCGTCATTGGCGAAAATGGTGAGCCGCAGCGTGCTTCTGCCGCAGCTCAGGGCCACGGACCTGGAAAGCCGGGACAGCCGGGACAGCCGCAGGAACCGGACCACGGTCCCGGCCAGTACCTGTAGGTTCTTGTTGGGATTCTTTACCGGCGCCCGCCAGGGGCGCAAAGACGACGCCGAACTTGGCAAGGGCCTGTGGCGTCGGGCCCACGACAGGTTCCATCGTGGCCTTGACCGGTACCACCAGGTGTTGGAGGGCGTCGAGGACGACCAGTTGTACGCCGAACTGGTTGAGATCGCCAACGAACTGGCAGGACTCCTTGACCGGGTCCGCCTGATCTGCGTGGAGGCCCAGCGCCGTTCGCCGAGCGACGGCCTGGACATTCCGGGGTCGCTCGCGGGCGTCCACCGCTCCCTTTCCAAAGCCGGAAATTCGCTGGCCACTACTGCAGAGGCGGCTGCGATGCTGCGCCTGGCCGTGGGCCCGGTTCCTGTGGGAGCCGCGTCCGTCCGGAGGCGCGCTGAATCAGTGTTCGAACAGGTGGCCGACGCCGAACGCCGCCTTGCCGAGGACGCCGCTGGTCCATAGCCCGAGAGTATTCCCGTTTACGCGTGTGGCTTAGCGGCCGCTATTTGGCTGCGGACGGGGCCGGACATTTGGCACGATGGCTGAATGACTTCTTCTACCCCCACACTTACTTTTAACGACGGACACACTATTCCCCAGCTCGGATACGGTGTGTGGCAGGTTGAGGACGGTGTCGCCGAGAAGGTTGTACGCCAGGCGTTCGAGGCTGGCTTCCGCCATATTGACACCGCCAAGATCTACGGCAACGAGGCAGGCGTTGGCCGCGCGATCGCGTCCTCCGGCCTTTCCGCCGAGGAAATCTTCATCACCACCAAGCTGTGGAACTCGGACCAGGGCTACGAGGCCACGCTGGCGGCCTTCGAGGAATCAATGGACAGGCTGGGCCTCGAGACGCTGGATCTGTACCTGATCCACTGGATGCAGCCCAAACAGGACAAGTACGTGGACACCTGGAAGGCATTGATTGAACTCCAGAAGCGCGGCCGTGTCCGCTCCATCGGTGTCTCGAACTTCACTATTGAGGGCCTGCAGCGCCTCATCGACGAAACCGGCGTGGCTCCGGCCATCCACCAGATAGAACTGCACCCGTACTTCAGCCAGCGGGAACTGCGTGAGTTCGGTGCGTCCGCGGGGATCCTCACCCAGGCGTGGTCTCCGCTCGGCCAGGGTGGCGAGCTCCTGGAAGATGAAATAGTGGCGGCCATTGCTGCCAAGCACCAGGCCAGCCCGGCGCAGGTGGTCATTGCCTGGCACTTGGCCGTAGGCAACGTGGTCATCCCGAAGTCGGTCACGGAATCCCGCATCCGGGAAAACTTTGCGGCGTTGGAGGTCACCCTCGACAGCGGCGACATTGAAGCCATTAACGGACTGGACCGGAGCGCACGCGGCGAGGGCCGCATCGGCCCGGACCCAGCAGTCTCCGACTTCGCCTAAAGCTCCAAAACAGGCGTGGCGCTCCCTGATGGAGTGCCGGCAGCCCTGCCCTCCCGGCTTGTCCGGGCTGGGCAGGGCTTTCTGTTTTATGCGGCGATCCGGGCCTGCTCGATTGCGACGGAGTCGATCACGGCCCAGGAGTCCTCAGCGGTGCAGGAGCGGTCCGCGAAGCGTTCGGCTTCTTCACGGGTGTCAAAGCTCTCTGACCGGATCCGGCCGCAATCGGCGTCGAAGTACGTGACGTGAAATTCCTGAACGAGTTGGTTTTCCATAAATCCAGTGTGCAACCGGGGTCTGACAATAACGGCGCATCAGCTCCGCGTGTTGCCCAGCCGGAGGACACGTTCACGCGCCAGCATTGCAGAGCGCTGCGCTTTGTCCGCCGCGCGGGCGGCCTGTTTGGCCTCCGCGGCAACAGTCTCCCGTAGCTTCCGCGTGCGTTCCAGCGCCTCCTCAGTGGCCTTGAGCCGGGAACGGAGTTCCTGTGCCTCGTGGGCGAGGCGTACAAAGTCGGCTTCCGCCGCCGCCAGCTCGTCGCGCCGTTCCTGTGCCTGCCGTGCTGCTTCGTCGGCGGCTCCAGCCGCCGTTCGCTCCGCGTCCTGGGCCTTTTCAAGGGCCGACGGCGACGCTGGCCGCGGTGCCTGCCGCACGGCCTGGAGGCGCGGCTTATCCGACTTAGCGGCAGACGGGACATCCGCCGTCGTATCCGGCTTCTTCCTTTTGGCGGGGATGCGTCCGGCCGCCTGTGGAGCTGCCACCGCCCCCGGGACGGCCACGGCGCCGTCGAGGTCAACGGTGTCCACGCCGTCGGCGGACAGGACCTGCAGGAGCCGCCCGCTCTGGACGGCGGCGGCCGCCCCTTCATCGGCTGTTACCGCCCGGAGCGTTTCTTCGACGGCGGTTGCCACGGTTCCGCTGATCCGTCGCCCATGCTGTTCCGCGACGGAGCAGGCGGCATCCACCGCTGAGGCCAGCAGCGTGCGGCGCTCCCGTCCCAGCTCCCTCATCTCAGCCGCGTCAAGGGAGGACTGGGCGGCGCGCATGCGTCCGCCCAACTCGTTGAGCTGAGCCAGGATGTCCGGCTGGTGCGCAGCGAGCATATTAACCGCCCAGGCAGCCACGGAAGGCTTGGGTAAGGCGCGCACGGCGGCGGGAAGTCCTTCTGCGGCTCCGGCTGCCTTCTTCGCTGCAGCCGTGCGGGCGGCTATGAACTCCTCGAGCGGCAGCGCGTAGAGTGCATTGGCAATTTCGGCCAGCTCGTGGTCATTCATGACGCCATCATAGGTTGGCTTCAGTGGGTGGGTCTTAACGCGCCAGTGGCATTTGGCCGGAGTTAGCTACGCGTCTTCGCCCACGGTGTCGCCATGCCGGTGGGCGACTTTCCATTCGCCGCCTTCGCGTCGGTAGACCTGGGTGGCCCGCAGGGTATACGTGCGCGGCGCACCGTTGACAGAGGCGGAGGTGTGTTCCAATCCGGCGGTATAGGCCATATTGCCCACAACGTCGTATGCCAGGAGCTCGAACTCATAGGAAGCGCAGTCGGAGAAGCCCGCTGCCAGCGCTGTGAATAGCCCGTCCAGTTCCTGCTGCCCGTGGGCATTGCGCCATGCACCCAGGACGCTGACGGGTTCGTTACGGGACCAGAGCGCCCGGCGTGGTCCTGAGTCGCCGTTGTGCAGGGCCAGTTCCGCCTGATACAGCGCGGACTTCACCCACGCCAGGAAGTCGTCGCGCTCGCTCATGCCTCAGTATGCCCCCGGCCCGGCCGCTTGCGCATCCTCAAAAATGCAGGGTCCGGCTTAACCAGCGAAAAACCCCGCGTCATCGTCGAAATCAACGACAACACGGGGTTTATCCCGAGCTTCCTATCAGAATCGAACTGATGACCTTTTCATTACGAGTGAAACGCTCTACCGACTGAGCTAAGGAAGCACCGCATGAGGTGACCGGAAGAAACCGGCTGCTTCATGCAAGAGTCAACTGTAATAGAGTCCCTGCGCCCGGGTCAAAATGGACGCCACGGCCTGCTCAGCAGACAGTGTTGTCGGCGGGAACCTTGCCTTCCACGAGGTAGCTGTCCACGGCGTCCCCAATGCAGTCGTTGGACCTGCCGTAGGCCGTGTGTCCCTCACCCTGCCAGGTCAGCAGGGACGCATTCCCCAGTTGCTTCCGCAGGGACGCTGCCCATTCCACTGGCGTGGCGGGGTCGCCCGTGGTCCCAATCACCACGATGGGGGCCTCACCGCTGTATTCCACGGGGGCAGGGGTCCGCACGCTCGAGAACGGCCAGTCCACGCAGTTCGTGCCTCCGTAGGCGAAGAAGTATCCCAAAGTGGGGGAGTCCTTCATCAGGCGCTGCTGCTCGGCACGCATGCCTGCCGTGTCCGAGACCATCGGGTAGTCCAGACAGTTGATGGCGTTGAACGCGAAGGTTGAGTTGGACGAGTACGTACCGTTCGAAGTGCGGTCCGCGCCGAGGTCGGCGAGCCGGAGCATCAGGCTCACGTCGCCCGTCATGGCGGCATCAAGGGCCTGGGTCAGGGCAGGCCAGCTTGCGTCGTTGTAGAGCGGCGTGATGAGTCCGCTGACTAACATGTTGGCATTCACCAGGCGTCCGTCCTTGGCCGTACGCGGCGTCTGCTGGACTGCGCCGATGAGGTCACGGATCTGCTGGACGCCGTCGTCCACGGTACCGTTCAGGGGGCAGCCGTCCTCCTGGAGGCAGTCGGCAACATAGGCCCGGATGGCCTTTTCAAAGGCACGGGCCTGCCCGCTGGTGAGTTCCTCATTGCTGATGGACGGATCCAGGGCGCCGTCCAGGACCATACGGCCCACGTTGTCAGGGAATAGCGAAGCATAAGTGGAGCCCAGGAACGTGCCATAGGAGTAACCCAGGTAGTTCAGCTTGTTGTCGTTGACAACGGCGCGCAGGATGTCCAGGTCCTTGGCCGAGCTGACGGTGTCGATGAGCCCCAGGGCCGGACCTGTCTGCTCGGCGCACTGAGCAGCGATGGCCTTGTTATCCGCCAAGGCGGCGGCCAGCCCGGCGTCGGTGTCTAGGGCGTAGATTTTGGCGCGGGCGGCGTCGCGTTCGGCATCGGTCATGCAGGTAACAGGGGACGACCGCTTCACGCCCCGGGGATCGAATCCCACCAGGTCATAGCTGTCGCGCACGGGCTTGGAAAAATGCGTGCCTGCAGCATCCTTGACGAAGTCGTAGCCGGATGCGCCCGGCCCTCCCGGGTTGACCAGCAGGGTCGCGGTCTTTTTGCCCGTACTCGCAGCCTTCAGGGCAGCAATCTGGATCGTCTCGCCGTCGGGCTTTTCGTAATCCATGGGCACGGTGATCTTGGCACATTGGAAGCCGCTTTCACAGGGCTCCCACACGACCTCCTGCGAGTAGAAGGAATCGAGTCCTTCCGGCGCCGCAGCGACGATCGACGGATCTGCCTTGGCTGTCGCGCTGCCCTGCTCCTGTTTCCCACCGTCAAAAAGGGTGCACGAAGCCAGCACCATGGCCAGGACCAGGGCGCCGGCGGCCCGCACTCCAATCCCCAGGGACCGGGGGCGTACGGGCAGGGGGCGAGCAGTCATCGAGAGTGTCTCCTTGTAAGGGGGCTAGATCAGGCTGGCTGCCATGGACTCAATAGTCAACAGCGGAGCAACGTTGGTAGTGGTGATGCGTTCCCGGGCTTTGTTGATTGCATCCATGCGGGCGAGGGTGACCTCCGGGGTGGACCGGGAGGCGAATTCCTCCAGTTCACCCCTCAGCTCAACGTTCACCAGCTCCACAGCATTCCCGAGCTGGATGATGAGTACGTCCCGGTAGAAGGAAAGCAGGTCCGTCAGGGTCCGGTCGAGGGAATCGGTGATGGAACGTTTGGCCCGCCGCTTCTGGTCGTCCTCGAGCTGTTTGACCTGGCTGCGCATTGCTGGCGGCAGCGTTCCCGATTCGGGCGCACCCAGCGTGGCAAGGAGTGCAGCCTTCTCGGCGGCGTCGCGCTCTTCGTTGGAGCTGTTCGCTTCTGTCGTTGCGATTTTCACCAGCTTTTCGGCCATCATCACGGCGGCGGTGACGCCGCGCAGCCCCAGCGGGAACTTCACTGTTTCCAGCCGGCGCTCCCGGGCCGCGGGGTCCCGGGCAAGGCGGCGGGCTATCCCCACATGGCTTTGGGCCGCCCGGGCGGCTTGTTCGGCGAGCGCCGAATCAACGCCGTCGCGCTTGACCAGCAGGGCGGCCACGTCCGCCGCAGGTGGCAGCCGGAGTGCCACGGCGCGGCAGCGGGAGCGGATGGTCACCAGCACGTCCGCCGGCGAGGGCGCGCACAGCATCCAGATGGTCCGCGGCGTGGGTTCCTCGATGGCTTTGAGCAGCACATTCGTGGTCCGTTCGGCCATCCGGTCCGCGTCTTCCACCACGATGATCCGCCATCGGCCGGACGAGGGCCTGTTCCCCGCCTTGGACACCAGTTCCCGGGCCTCATCAATGGTGATAGTGACCTTTTCGGTGCGGACGAACGTTACATCGGAATGCGTCTCGCCCAGGATGGTCAGGCAGGCGGGGCAGGTTCCACAGCCACGGCGGGTCACGTCGTCCTGGTCGCAGTTCAGCGCCGCTGCGAACGCCTTGGCAGCGTTGGAACGTCCCGAACCGGGCGGCCCTGTGAACAGCCAGGCATGGGTCAGCCCCTCGCCGAGGGAAGCCTGCCGGAGCTGTTCGACGACGGCGGGCTGGCCTTGGAGATCGTCCCAGACGCTCATGCCGCACCGCGGCCGGAGGAGGCGAGGAGCGCATCCACGCGGGCCAGGATCCGTGCCCCCAGTTCTGTCACGTCGAGGTGTGCGGGCAGCACCAAGTAGTCCTCAGGGCGGGACGCCGCGAGCTGGAGGAACGCTTCCCGGATATGGGCATGGAATTCATCGGCCTCGGATTCCAGGCGGTCCTCGGCTGCGTCCCCTGCGGTGCGGCGGCGGCGGCCGTCTGCCGGGTCCACGTCCAGCAGGACTGTCAGATCGGGGCGAAGGCCTTCGGTGGCCCATTCGTTGAGTAACCGGACCGCCTCGGTGCCAAGGTCACGGCCGGCACCCTGGTAGGCAACTGAGGAATCGATGTAGCGGTCCGTGAGGACGATGTCTCCCCGCTCCAGTGCGGGACGTATGACCTGGCCTGCATGTGCAGCGCGGGACGCCGCAAAAATAAGCGCCTCGGTGTGGGCATCGATGTGGCCGTGGCCGTGATCCAGTACCAGGGAACGTAGCTTCTCGCCGATGGGCGTGCCTCCAGGCTCCCGGGTCCGCAGCACTTTCAGGCCGCGGGATTCCAGGGCTTCGGCCAGCCGGGCCGCCTGCGTGGACTTGCCGGCGCCGTCGCCGCCTTCAAACGCGATAAAAAGCCCGGGGCTCTGGATAGTCACCTAACAAGCCTACCGACCCCACTGACATTCACCGACTGGGCCCTGGCCTGCTGCCGTCCCCGGGCGCACAGGTAACGGCTTTCTGGGGAGGCAGCGGTCCGAAGTACGCTAGCCCCATGAGTCTCACCCAACACCAGGCCGCGTCCCTTTCAGCCGACACCGTGGTTGTCGCCGCCGGCCGGCCGGCACGTGAGCGGGACGAACCGGTGAACCCGCCTATCGTGCTCTCTTCAACCTATTTCGGCACTGGACCGCTGGCCGACGGCGACCGCGGCTACGGCAGGTACGCCAACCCCACGTGGGACCCCTTTGAAGAGGCCCTCGGCCAGCTGGAAGGGTCCGCTCTGCCGGGCCTGTTGTACGCGTCGGGACTTGCGGCGGTCAGTTCAGCGCTGTCCCTGGTGCCCGCCGGCGGCGTCCTGGTCATGCCGTCCCACAGCTACTCGGGTTCGCTGGTGATGGCCGCAGAGCTTGCCCAGAAGGGCTTCATTGAGCTCCGCACAGTGGATATCGCCGACACGGAAGCGGTCAAGGAGCAGATCACCCCGAAGGGTCCGGACGCCCGAACGGCCAGCATGTTGTGGCTGGAAAGCCCCACCAATCCCATGCTGGGCATCGCCGATATTCCTGCCCTCACGGATGCCGCGCACCGGGCCGGGGCGATCGTTGTCACGGACAACACGTTCTCAACTCCGTTGGTGCAGCAGCCTCTGGCCCTGGGGTCAGACGTTGTCCTCCATTCCGTCACCAAGTACCTCGCAGGGCACTCCGACGTCGTCCTGGGTGCTTTGGTCACGCCAAACCCGGACATCCGCGCGGCGCTGCTGCACCACAGGACCATCCACGGGGCAATTGCCGGGCCGTTCGAAGCCTGGCTGGCGCTGCGCGGCCTGCGGACGCTGGCCCTGCGGATCGAACGCTCGCAGGAATCGGCGGCGGTCCTCGCCGAGCGGCTGGGCGCCCACTCGCGGGTCGAAAGCATCCACTTCCCCGGGCTTGCCGATGATCCCGGCCACGAACGGGCGAAGGCCCAGATGAAGGGCTTCGGATCGATCGTGTGCATCCAGATCGCGCCGGTCGGGGATCTCAGTGGCGCCGACGCCGCGGACACGCTTGTCCGTGCCCTGCAACTGTGGCTGCCTGCGACGTCCCTGGGTGGCGTGGAGTCCCTGATCGAACGGCGCCGCCGCCACACTGCCGAACCGCTGAGCGTTCCGGAGAACCTGGTGCGCCTCAGCGTCGGAATCGAAAACGTTGAGGACCTTTGGGCCGATTTGAAGCAGGCGCTCGACTCGCTGGAAGGCTAGGCTGGGATGGTGGACGGTCAAGTGATGATTTTTTATGTGGAGCGGGCAGTTTTCTTTGTCCTTGCCGTGGTGGCCCTCGGGCTTGAACTCTGGGCGCTGGTTGATTGCGCACGGCACAGGTCGAACGCTTTTGAAGCCACCGGCAAGCGGACCAAGACCTTCTGGCTCGCCCTCACCGGCGGTGCCACCCTCGTGGGCGTCTTCTCGCTCCTCGGCAGCGGCGGGGGCCTGTTCGGCACCCTGGGCCTCTTTGGCCTGGCCGCCGTGGTGGCCGCCTCGGTCTACCTCGCCGACGTCCGTCCTGCAGTGAAGGACGCCGGTCGCGGAGGCAGCCGCAACACCGGGCCCTACGGGCCGTGGTGACCTAGACACCCGGCGCTACAGCTTCCCAGCCCACTGTAAGTTCACCCAGGCGCCACCGCGAGGGTCCGTCCTGAACGGGCCAGCCGCCGTCGAGCAGTGTTTTGCACATCGCGTGCCAGCGCTGACGGTTTCCGAACGGCGCCAGCGGCGCCGATTCCAGCCATGCCCGGTCCATCGCCGCCATGAGGCCGTGGATACGTTCACCGGGGACATTCCTGTGGATCAGCGCTTTCGGCAGCCGTTCCGCCACCTCCGAGGGCAGCACAAAACTTCCGAACCGCACCGACATGCTCAAGGACAGCGGCCGCTCGCTGTCGAGGGCAATCCACGTCACGCGCCGGCCGATCTCGTCGCAGGTGCCGTCAATGAACAGTCCTCCGGGGGCGAGCCTGCCCTGAACCAGCCGCCAGATCCTTTCCACATCCGCTTCCTCATATTGGCGCAGCACGTTGAATGCGCGGACCAGCACCGGTCGGCCGGGCACGGGCAGTTCGAAACCGCCCACCAGGAAGCTCAGCCCGGGCTCTTCCAACTCCTTCGCGGCGCGGACACGCTCCGGTTCGATCTCGATGCCGCACACGCGGACGTCCGGCCGGATGGTGCGAAGGCGTTCAAAAAGTTCGACGGCGGTGGCGGGCGTTGCGCCATAGCCCAGGTCGACCACCAGGGGATCCTCTGCCATGCGCAGGCGCCTGGCCTGGGGGCCGGTGAGCCAGCGGTCCACGCGACGCATGCGGTTGGGGTTGGTAGTGCCGCGGGTAATGTTCCCCACCGGTTTGGCGGTCCTGTTCGTGCCGGCCATCTTGGGGGCGGCCACCCGTTCAGCTTTTTGAACCACCGCCCAACCCTATCCAACGTGACGGATCCGCGTGACCCTGCCCTGTAACGCTGGGCGGGCGGCAGCGGCGCTCAGCTAGGATGAAAATCATGACTTACAAGCTGATTCTGCTGCGCCACGGCCACAGCGAATGGAACGCCAAGAACCTGTTCACCGGCTGGGTGGATGTTGACCTGAACGACCAAGGCCGCGAGGAGGCAGCACGCGGCGGCGAGCTTCTGGTCGAGCACGATGTGCTCCCCGACATCCTTTACACATCGCTCCTGAAGCGGGCCATCAACACGGCCAACATCGCCCTGGACAAGGCCGACCGTGGCTGGATTCCCGTCAAGCGCGACTGGCGCCTGAACGAGCGCCACTATGGTGCGCTGCAGGGCAAGGACAAGGCACAGACCCTGGCCGAATACGGCGAGGAGCAGTTCATGGAATGGCGCCGGTCCTACGACACCCCGCCGCCGCCCCTGGACGACGACAGCGAGTTCTCCCAGGCGCACGATCCCCGCTACGCCGACCTCGGCGCGGCTCTCCCGCGCACCGAGTGCCTGAAGGACGTCCTGGTCCGCCTCCTGCCGTACTGGGAATCGGACATCAAGGAAGACCTCAAGACCGGCAAGACTGTCCTGGTCACGGCCCACGGCAACTCGCTGCGCGCCTTGGTCAAGCACCTTGACGGCATCAGCGACGAAGCGATCGCCAGCCTGAACATCCCCACCGGCATCCCGCTGGTCTACGACCTGGACGAGGACTTCCAGCCGGTCAAGCGCGGCGGCACGTACCTGGACCCGGATGCCGCTGCGGAAGCCATCCTGGCCGTAGCCAACCAGGGTAAGAAGTAGGAGTACCAAGCAAATAACGACGGCGGGCCGGTCACCTCAAGGTGAC